>NZ_JBSZKT010000014.1:0-171885 GCF_055690525.1 Streptosporangium sp. H13245
ACCACCCACGAACCCCGCCAACCGAGCAGCCTGACCCCGCAACCCAGCAACCGACCGACCCGACACCACCCACGGCACCACCCCACCCACCAAAGCCGAACCCGCATCCCGAACGGGCTCATCCGGAGCCTGCTCGACGATCACGTGAGCGTTGGTGCCACTCACCCCGAACGCCGACACCCCCGCCCGACGCGGCCCCTCACGCTCCGGCCACTCCCGCGCACCGACCAACAACTCCACCGCTCCCGCCGACCAGTCCACGTGCGGCGACGGCTCGTCCACGTGCAACGTCCCCGGCAACACCCCGTGCCGGATCGCCTGCACCACCTTGATCACCCCGGCCACCCCCGCAGCCGCCTGCGCATGACCGATGTTCGACTTCAGCGACCCCAGCCACAACGGCCGACCAACCGACCGCCCCTGCCCGTACGTCGCCAGCAACGCCTGCGCCTCGATCGGATCACCCAGCGTCGTCCCCGTACCGTGCGCCTCGACCAGGTCCACCTCCGACCCCGACAACCCCGCGCCCGCCAGCGCCTGCCGGATCACCCGCTGCTGCGACGGGCCGTTCGGAGCGGTGAGCTGGCTGCTGCGGCCGTCCTGGTTCACCGCGCTGCCGCGTAACACGGCCAGGACCTCGTGGCCGTTGCGGCGGGCGTCGGAAAGTCGTTCGAGTGCCAGCATCCCGACGCCTTCGGCCCACGCGGTACCGTCTGCGGCCTGGGCGAACGCCTTGATCCGGCCGTCCGGGGCCAGTCCGCGCTGGCGGGAGAACTCGATGAACATCCCGGGGGCGGCGAGGACCGTGGCGCCTCCGGCGAGGGCGAAGGAGCACTCGCCCAGCCGGAGTGCCTGGGCGGCGAGGTGCAGTGCCACGAGCGACGACGAGCACGCCGTGTCGACCGTGACCGCCGGACCCTCGAACCCGAACGAGTACGCGATACGGCCCGACGCCACGCTGGTGGTGTTGCCGGTGAGTACGTAGCCGTCGGTGTTGCGCGCCGGACGGTGATGGAGGCTGGGCCCGTACTCCTGGGCGATGGCGCCGACGAACACGCCCGTGTCGCTGCCGCGCAGGGTGAGCGGGTCGACGGCGACGTCCTCCAGCGTCTCCCAGGCGGTCTCCAGCAGCAGCCGCTGCTGCGGGTCGGTCGCCAGCGCCTCACGCGGCGAGATCCCGAAGAACTCCGCGTCGAAGTCGGCGGCGTCGTACAGGAACCCGCCCTCGCGCACGTAGGAGTTACCGCTGCGGTCCGGGTCGGGATGGTAGAGGCCGTCGAGATCCCAGCCCCGGTCGGCGGGGAAGGGACCGATCACGTCCCGCCCCTCGGTCACCAGCCGCCACAGGTCCTCCGGCGAGGCGACCCCGCCGGGGAACCTGCAGGCCATCCCCACGATCGCGATCGGTTCCCTGACCGCGGACTCGACCTCGTGGAGACGCCGCCGGGTCTGCTGGAGCTGCAGGGTCACCCTGTTGAGGTAGGTACGGAGCTTCTCTTCGTCAGCCATGGGGGAGGTGCCCTTCACGAGAGGCGCAGTTCGTTGTCGATCAGCTCGAAGATCTCGTCGTTCGTGGCCGCGCCGATGCGCCCGAGATCGTCTTCCGGGGTGGGCCTCGGGCCGCCCCACCTGGTCAGGAGGCCGTTCAGCCGGGCCAGGACACGTTCGCGCGTACCGGGGTCGAGGGCCTCGCCGGTGAGGGCGGCCTCGACCCGGTCCAGTTCGGCCTCCGGCTCGGGGGTCCTGGCCGGGACGAGCCGGGTCCGCAGGTACGCGGCGAGCGCGAGCGGGGTGGGATGGTCGAAGACGAGGGTGGTGGGCAGTCGCAGCCCGGTGACCCGGTCGAGCCGGTTGCGGAGCTCGACGCTGCTGAGGGAGTCGAACTCGCCGTCGAGGAATCCCCGGTCGGGGTCGATGGCGTCGGGGGCCGGGTGGCCGAGCACGGTGGCCGCGGTGGACCGTACGACCGTGAGGAGCCTGCGCAGCTGGTCGGCCTCCGGCCGGTCGGCCAGTTCGTCGGCGAGGGAGGTCGCGGGAGAGGCCGTTCCCGCCACCGGTACGGCGATCCTGCGGGGCCGTCCGTGGGCCGCCAGCCCCCGCAGCAGCGGGGAGACGACCGCTTCGGCGTCGGACCGGTCAAGCGGGTCGAGCCTGGCCGTCACCACGACCGGGTCCGGCGCGTCCAGCGCGGCGTCGAGCAGGCCGAGCGCGTACTCGGTCGGCATGGCGGGCAGGCCGGAGCGGGCCAGCCTGGCCACGTCCGTCCGGGTGAGGTCGCGGGTCATGCCGCTGGTCTGCGCCCAGTGTCCCCAGGCGAGCGACGTGGCGGGCAGGCCGTGCGCGCGGCGGTGGTGGGCGAGGGCGTCGAGGAAGGCGTTCGCGGCGGCGTAGCCCGCCTGGCCCGCGTTGCCCAGGATGCCCGCCGCGGAGGAGAACAGCAGAAACGCCGACAGGTCGAGGTCGCGGGTCAGCTCGTGCAGGTGCCAGGCGGCGTCGGCCTTGGGACGGAACGTGCCGCGTACCTGTTCGGCGGTGAGCGAGCCGAGGACCCCGTCGTCGAGCGTCCCGGCGGCGTGCACGACGGCCGTCAGCGGGTGCCCTGCCGGTACGGAGGCGATCAGCGCGGACAGCGCGGCGCGGTCGGCGACGTCGGCCGCGGCGACGCGTACCTCGGCGCCCAGCGCGGTGAGTTCCGCGCTCAGTTCCGCGGCGCCCGGCGCGTCCGGGCCGTTCCGACCGGCGAGCAGCAGGTGGCGGACCCCGTGCCGGGTGACCAGGTGGCGTGCGGTGAGGGCGCCCAGCGTGCCGGTTCCGCCGGTGACGAGGACGGTTCCGGCCGGGTCGAGGCGGGCGGGCAGGGTGACGGCCAGCTTGCCGGTGTGCCGCGCCTGGCTGAGGTGACGCAGAGCGTGGTGGGCGTGCCGGGCGTCCCAGGCGGTGACCGGCAGCGGCAGGATCGCGCCCTCGTCGAACAGGACGGCGAGCGCGTCGAGGATCTCGGCGATCCGGTCGGGGTCCACCTCGAACAGGTCGAATGCCTCGTACGTGACACCGGGGTGGGCTGCGGTCACGTCGGCGGGGTGGCGTTTGTCGGTCTTGCCCAGCTCGACGAACCTGCCTCCGTCCGCCAGCGAGCGCAGGGACGCGTCGGTGAACTCGCGGGCGAGGGAGTTGAGGACGACGTCGACGGCGGGGAACCTCGCTTCGAAGTCGAGGGTGCGGGTGGAGGCGATGTGGTCGTCGTCGAGCCCCTGCCCGCGCAGGGTGTCCCACTTGGCCGGTGAGGCGGTGCCGTACACCTCGGCCCGCCAGTGCCGGGCGAGCTGGACGGCCGCCATGCCGACGCCGCCGGTGGCGGCGTGGACCAGCAGCCGCTCGCCGGGGCGGATGCCCGCCAGGTCGGCGAGGCCGTGGTAGGCGGTGAGGAAGGCCACCGGCACGGTGGCTGCCTGCGCGAACGACCATCCGGCCGGGACGCGCGTCAGGTAGCGCCGGTCGGTGACCGCGAGCGGGCCGACGGTCCCGTGGATCAGGCCCATGACGCGGTCGCCGGGTGCCAGGCCGGTCACGCCCGGCCCGGTCTCCACGACGACGCCCGCGCCCTCGGCGCCGATTCTGGCGCCTCCGGGGTACATGCCGAGGGCGATGAGCACGTCCCGGAAGTTCAGCCCGGCCGCCCTGAGCGCGACCCGGACCTCCCCCTCGGCCAGCGGGCGCTCCGTCTCGGGAGCGGGCAGCGCGGCGAGGTTCGCCAGCGTGCCCGGGGCGGTGACGTCCAGCCGCCAGGTCTCGTTCGGGAGGTCCAGGACGTCTCCGGCCGCCGGTCGGGCGAGCCGGGGTACGAGGATCTCGCCTCGGCGTATCGCGAGCTGGCTCTCGCCCGTGGCCAGCGCCGCCGCGACGGCCACCCGCGACTCCGGGTACGGGTCGAGGTCGAGCAGGACGACGCGGCCGGGGAACTCGGTCTGTGCTGTACGGCCCAGGCCCCAGATTCCCGCGTGCGCGAGGTCCTCGACGTCCTCTCCTGGATGGGTGGCGACGGCGCGACGGGTGACGAGGGCCAGCCGGGTCGCCGCGAACCGCTCGTCCAGCAGTGCTTCGCGCAGTAGCTCCAGCGCCGTGACCGTCCCGGCGTGCAGCGCCTCCGGCAGCGCCGTGTCGTGTTCCGTGTCGTGTCCCTTGTCCCGTCCCGTGTCCTGTCCTGCGTCGTGCCCTCTGTTAGGCGCTGTGTCCGGTGCCTTGTCGGGTGCCTTGCCGGGTACGGCGTCCGGTGCCGTGTCCCGCCGCGTGTCCCCGGCGGTCGCCGGGATGAGCAGGAGGTCCGGAACGGCCGCCCCCGCTGCCCCCAGATCAGGAAATATCGGTACATCGGGTAGATCGAGACCGGCTCCGACCACCGCCCAGCGAGCCAGCACCGACGACGGGACGGCAGGCACGGGCACGGACCCGGAGGTGAGCCCGCCCTCGCCCCGTGCCCCTGACGTGGGCGCGAACTCGGCCCTGCTCCCGACACCGGCCCCGGCCCCGGACGTGGACGTGGACGTGGACGTGAACCCGGGTACGGGTGCCCAGTCCAGCCGGTACGGTGCCGCGAGCCCCCGCGTACGGGAGGCGCCGAGCCGTTCCGGCGCGACGGGCCGGAACGTGAGGGACTCGACGGAGACGACGGGCGCGCCCGTGGCGTCGGCGGCGGTGATCCTGACCGTGCCGGGGCCGGTCGGCGTGATCCGCACGCGCAACGCGGTCGCGCCCGACGCCTCCAGTGACACCCCGTTCCATGAGAACGGCAGGTGGATGCCCTGCACGCGGTCGCCGGAGAAGGTGATCCCGACGACCGCGTGCAGGGCGGCGTCGAGGAGGGCCGGGTGCACGCCGTACCCGGCGGCCTCGGCGAGGTGCTCGTCCGGCAGCCGTACCTCGGCCAGGGTGTCGTCGCCCAGCCGCCACGCCGCCACCAGCCCCTGGAAGGCGGGACCGTACTCGTACCCCCGGCCGGAGAGCCGCTCGTACAGGCCGGTCAGGTCGACGGGGACCGCTCCCGGCGGTGGCCAGGCCCCGGCCGCCTCCTCGGACACCGGGACGGCGGCGGTCAGGGCGCCGGTGGCGTGGCGGGTCCAGCCGTCCGACGGGCCGGTCCGGGAGTGGACCGCGATCGGGCGGCGGCCTGAGCCGTCGTCGGCGCCGGTGAACAGCTGCACCTGTACCTCACCCCGCTCCGGGATGACCAGGGGGACCTCCAGCGCCAGCTCGTCGAGGCGCAGCCCGCCGTGCCGGTCGGCGGCGTGCAGGGCGAGCTCGACGAACGCCGTACCGGGAAGCAACGCGCCACCGGAGACCACGTGGTCGGCGAGCCAGGGCCGGGTGCGGGACGAGAGCCGTCCGGTCAGGAGCGAGCCCTCACCGCCCGCCAGGTCGGCCGCCGCGCCGAGCAGCGGGTGGCCCGCCGCCTCCAGCCCCGCGGCGGCGGGGCCGGAGACGGCGGAGGAGGTGTCCAGCCAGAACCGGCGTCGCTGGAAGGCGTAGGTGGGCAGGTCGACCAGCCGCGCGTCGCGGCCGCCCGGGGCCGCCCGCCAGTCGACACCCACACCGTGGACGTGCAGGCGGGCGAGCGCCGAGGTGAACGCCCGGACCTCCGTACGCCCAAAGTGGCCGGGACGGCCCTGACCTCCGGGACGATCGGGGCCGTCGGAGCGGCCGGGATGACCGGAGCGACCAGAACGATCAGGGCGATCGGCGCGGTCGGGGTGACCGGAGCGGTCGGAGCGGGACGCGGCGACGAGGGTGCGCGGCGGGGAGTCCGCGAGGCAGTCGTGGGCGAGGGCGGTCAGGACCGCGTCGGGACCGAGTTCGAGGTAGTCGGTCACGCCGAGGTCGCGCAGGGCCGCGATCCCGTCGCGGAACCGGACGGCCCGCCGGATGTGATCGACCCAGTAGCCGGGATCGCGTAGTTCGTCCGCACCGGCCGGGCGGCCGGTGACGTTGGAGATCACCGGGATGCGCGGCGCGGCGAAGTCGAGGCCCGCCGCGACGCGCCGGAAGTCGTCGAGCACCGCGTCCATGTGCGGCGAGTGGAAGGCGTGGCTGACCCGCAGCCGCCTGGCCCCGCGCCCCTCCCCCCGCCAGCGCGCCACGATCTCCGCCACCACGGTCTCGGTCCCGGAGACGACCACGGAGTCGGGGCCGTTCACGGCCGCGATGTCGACCTCGCCGCGATGACCGGCCAGGATCGCCTGGACCTCCCGTTCCGTCCCCCGCAGGGCGGCCATCGCGCCGGTGGCCGGTACCGCCTGCATGAGCCTGCCCCGGGCGGCGACGAGGGTGGCGGCGTCGGGCAGTGACAGTACGCCCGCGACGTGGGCGGCGGCGAGTTCACCGACGGAGTGGCCGATGAGGTGGTCGGGGCGCAGGCCGAAGGACTCGGCCAGCCGGTGGAGGGCGACCTCGAAGGCGAAGAGCGCGGGCTGGGTGTACGCGGTCGTGTCCAGCAGCGCGGCGTCGGCGGTGTCCGGTCCGGCGAACATGACGTCGAGGATCGGGCGGTCGAGATGGTCGTCCAGGTGCGCGACGACGGCGCCGAGCGCGTCGGCGAACACCGGGAAGGCCGAGGCGAGATCCCGTCCCATGCCGGGACGCTGGCTGCCCTGGCCGGTGAACATGAACGCGAGCCCGCCCGGCCCGGTGGCGGCGCCTCGGACGACGTCCGGGGTGGACCTCCCTTCTACGAGGGAGTCCAGCCCCTCCAGGAACCCCGTACGGCCCCCGGCGAGCACGACGGCGCGGTGGTCCAGGGCGGCGCGGGCCGTGGACAGGGTGAACCCGACGTCGGCCACGTCGAGCGCGGGGTCGGCGGCCACCCGTGCCCGCAGCCGCGCGGCCTGCTCACGAAGCGCCTCCTCGGTTCTCGCCGAGAGAAACCACGGAATGACACCGGACTCGCGGGGCTCCCCGGATCCATCGTGAACGGCCACTCCGACTAGACCACGGGGTTCACCGGGAACGGCGACCCCGACCAGGCTGCGGGACTCACCGGATCCACCGGAATCGGCGACCGCGATCAGGCCACGGGATTCACCGGATTCCCCCGATTCACCGGGAACGGCGACCCCGACCAGGCTGCGGGACTCACCGGATTCCCCCGATTCATCGGGAACGGCGATCCCGACAAGACCACGGGACTCACCGGAATCGGCCTCGGCGATCCCGACCAGACCGCCGGACTCGCCGGGAACGGCGACCGCGACCGGACCACGGGACTCATCGGAAGTGCCCGGCTGTTCGTGTGGTTCGTTTTCCTCGGGGGCCTGCTCCAGGACGAGGTGGGCGTTGGTGCCGCTGATGCCGAAGGAGGAGACGGCGGCCCGGCGGGGGCGACCTGTCTCCGGCCACGGGGTGGCCTCGGTCAGGAGCGAGACGGCGCCCGCCGTCCAGTCGACGTGCGGTGACGGCCGGTCGATGTGCAGGGTCGGCGGCAGGGTCGCGTGCCGGAGTGCCTGGACCATCGCGATGACGCCGGTGACGCCCGCGGCGGCCTGGGTGTGGCCGAGGTGTGACTTCGACGAGCCGAGCAGCAGCGGGTTTCCCTCGTGGCGGTCGCGGCCGTAGGTCGCCAGCAGTGCCCGCGCCTCGATCGGGTCGCCCAGCGCGGTCCCCGTCCCGTGCGCCTCGACGGCGTCGACGTCGGCGGGCGACAGCCCGGCACCGGCGAGGGCCTCCCGGATGACCCGCTCCTGCGAGGGGCCGTTGGGAGCGGTGAGCCCGTTGCTGGCGCCGTCCTGGTTCACCGCGCTGCCCCGGACGACGGCGAGTACCGGGTGACCGTGGCGCCGGGCGGCCGACAGCGGTTCCAGCAGGACCAGCCCGGCCGCCTCCGACCACGCGGTGCCGTCGGCGGCGGCGGCGAACGGCTTGCACCTGCCGTCGGGCGCGAGCCCGCCCTGGCGGCTGAACTCGGTGAACATGCCCGGCGCGGACATCACCGTGACGCCGCCCGCGACGGCCAGCTCGCACTCGCCCGCGCGGAGCGCCTGGACCGCCAGGTGCATGGCCACCAGAGAGGACGAGCAGGCGGTGTCGACGGTGATCGCGGGGCCTTCCAGCCCCAGCGTGTAGGCCAGCCTGCCGGAGGCGACGCTGGTCAGGGTGCCGGTGAGGGCGTGGCCTTCGTAGCCCTCCGACGTCTCGTGCAGGCGGGGGCCGTACTCCTGCGGGATCACGCCGACGAACACGCCCGTACGGCTGCCGCGCTGGCCCGAGGGGTCGATCCCGGCCCGCTCGTAGAGTTCCCACGACGATTCGAGCAGCAGCCGCTGCTGCGGGTCCATCGCCGTGGCCTCGCGCGGGCTCAGCCCGAAGAAGGCGGCGTCGAACCGGTCGGCGTCGTGCAGGAAGCCGCCCTCCCGGGTGGCGGACGTGCCGGGCCCGTCCGGGGCGAGGAGCCGGTCCACGTCCCAGCCCCTGTTGTCGGGAAAGCCGCCGATCACGTCCCGGCCGGACAGCAGCAGCCGCCACAGTTCCTCGGGCGATCCGGCGCCGCCGGGCCAGCGGCCGCTCATCGCGACGATCGCGATCGGCTCCCCTGTCGCGAGTGCCGTCCGCGCGGGCCCCTCCGGTTCCGGCGCGGTGCCGGTGACCTCGGCGTTCAGGTAGGCGGCGACGGCTCGGGGCGTCGGGCGGTCGTAGACGAGCGAGGCGGGCAGGCGCAGGCCGGTCGCCTCGGCCAGCCGGTCGCGGAACTCGACCCCCGCCGCCGAGTCGAAGCCGAGGTCCTTGAACGTGAGGTCCCCGTCGACCGCGCTCCCCGCCGCGTGGCCGAGCACGATCGCCGCGCTCGCCCGGACCAGGTCGAGGGCCGTACGCTCCCGCTCGCCGAGCCCCTCGACCCGTACGGCGAGTTCGGCGGTCTTCCCGGGAACGTCCTCGGAGGTCTCCGCCGCTGGAGCCGTGTCGATCCACATGCGGCGGCGCTGGAAGGCGTAGGTGGGCAGGTCGACCAGACCGGCCCCGGTGCCGATGACGTCCGGCCAGCGTACGGCCCCGCCGTGGGTGTGCACCCTGGCGAGCGCGGTGAGGAACTGGCGCGGGCCGCCGTGGTCGCGCCGGAGCGTGCCGGTCGCGAGCACGTCACCGGCGCTCTCCCCGATGCCCTCGGTGAGAATCGGATGCGGGCTGCTCTCGACGAAAACGCGGTGCCCGTCGGCGACGGCGGCCAGGACCGCCCGTTCGAGCTCCACGGTCTGGCGCAGGTTGCGGTACCAGTAGTCGGCCGTGAGTTCGGCGGTGTCGAGCCTGCCGCCGGTGACGGTGGAGTAGAAGGCGACGTCCGACGCCCCCGGCCGGATCCCGGCCAGCTCGTCGAGGAGACGCTGCCGCACCGGCTCCACATGGGGCGAGTGGGACGCGTAGTCGACGGGGACGTTCCGTACCCGAACGCCTTCCCGCCCGTATTCGCCGAGGAGCTCCGCGAGCGCCTCGGCGTCGCCGGAGACCACGGTGGACGCGGGGCCGTTGACGGCCGCGACACCGAGCCGCCCGTCCCAGCGGGCCAGCCGTTCGCGTACCGGCCCCACGGGAAGCAGGACGGAGGCCATCCCCCCTGTGCCCGCGATGGCGGCGATGGCCCTGCTGCGCAGGGCGACGATCGCGGCGGCGTCGTCGAGTGACAGGGCACCGGCGATGTGGGCGGCGGCGATCTCCCCCTGCGAGTGGCCGATGACGGCGTCGGGATGGACGCCCGCCGCCCCCCACAGCCGCGCGAGCGAGACCATCACCGCGAAGAGCACCGGCTGCACAACGTCCACGCGGTCCCGTGGAGGCGTACCGGGACGTCCGGTGAGCAGGTCGACCAGCGACCAGCCGACGTGCGGCGCGAGGGCGTCCGCGCACTCCCGGACGTGCCGGGCGAACACCGGTGAGGTACGCAGCAGGTCGGCGGCCATGCCCTCCCACTGGGATCCCTGCCCGGGGAAGACGAACACGGTGCCGCCGCCGGGCCTGGCCGTGCCCCGTACGAGGGAGGCCGCCTGGTCTCCCCCGGCCAGTGCCCGCAGGCCGTCGAGGAGCTCGGCGCGGTCGCCCACGAGCACCGCCCGGTGTCTGAACGCCGTCCGGGTCGCGGCGAGCGACAGCGCCACGTCCGCCGGGCCGAAGGAGTCGCGCGCGGTGAGGGAGGCGTGCAGCCGGGCGGCCTGGTCGCGCAACGCGGCCTCGCTCGCCCCCGACAGCACCCACGGGACCACCCCGGCCGCACCCGTTCCCGGCTCCACCCGCGAGAACACCCCGACCTCCGGCGCCACCGCCGAGACCGCCTCGGCCCCGCCGACCTCCGGTCTCCCCCTCGGAGCCGTCCCGGTCTCGCCGGTTCCCGGGGGCCTTTCCGGGACCACACCGCTCTCGGGAGCCGGTGGTTCGGCGAGCACGACGTGGCAGTTGGTGCCGCCCATGCCGAACGAGCTGACCCCGGCGACGAGTGGCCGGTCCTGCCTCGGCCAGGGGCCGGTGCCCGACTGCACGCGCAGGTTGAGCCGGTCGAAGGGGATGTCCGGGTTCGGTGTCTCGAAGTTGAGGCTGGCCGGGATCCGCCGGTGCGCGATGCTCAGCGCCACCTTGAGCAGGCCGACGATGCCCGAGGCGCCCTCCAGGTGCCCGACGTTCGTCTTGGCCGATCCGACCGCGAGCGCGTCGGCGGAGGTCCGGCCCGCGCCCAGCGCGGCGCCGAGCGCCTCGGCCTCGATCGGGTCGCCGACCCTCGTCCCGGTGCCGTGGAGTTCGACGTACTGGACGGCGCCGGGTGCCACGCCCGCGCGTTCGGCGGCGAGCCGGATCACCTCGGCCTGCGCGTCCGGGTTCGGCACGGTGAGACCCCCGCCCCTGCCGCCGTTCCCGCTGGTTCCCGCGCCCGGGTCGCCGTCGTTGTTGACGGCGCTGCCCCGGATGACGCAGTGGATCCGGTCGCCGTCGGCGACGGCCCTGGCCAGCGGCTTGAGGACGACGACGCCGCCTCCCTCGCCGCGTACGTAGCCGTTCGCGCGGGCGTCGAAGGTGAAGCAGCGCCCGTCCGGCGAGAGCCCGCCGAACCTCTCGGCGGCGACGGTGGCGTCGACGACGATGTTCAGGTTCACCCCGGCCGCGATCGCGAGGGTGGACTCGCCCCCGCGCAGGCTCTCGGCGGCGAGATGGACGGCCACCAGGGACGAGGACTGGGCGGAGTCGACCGTGAGGCTCGGCCCGCGAAGCCCCAGCGCGTAGGAGACCCGGTTGGCGATGAGGCCGCGGTTGAGCCCGGTCATCGTGTGGCGGGTGATGGCGTCCGTCCCCTGCCGGTGCAGGAGGGCGGCGTAGTCGGCCGCGATGGCGCCGACGAAGACGCCGGTGGGGGTGGCCGCCAGGTCGGCGGGCAGGATCCTGGCGTCCTCGAGCGCCTCCCAGGCCAGTTCCAGGACGAGGCGCTGCTGCGGGTCCATCGCCGCCGCCTCACGCGGGGAGATCGCGAAGAACTCGGGGTCGAACCGGTCGACGTCGTCGAGGAACCCTCCGAACCGGGGGACCGGCACTCCCCCGCCCCAGCGACCGGCGGGCACCTCCGTGATCGCGGAGCGTTCCTCGCGCAGCAGGTTCCAGAACGCGCCGGGGTCGGGGGCGTGCGGCAACCGGCATGCCATTCCGACGACGGCGATCGCGTCGGCCGGCCCGCTTCCCCAATCCTTCGACGTCGAATGGCCGATACTCATCTTTGCTCCATATCGTGAACCGGCGCGAAAAGCTGGCACAATTCTCGCCATTCACATCCGAATGGAGCACCCCTAGCAACCCCTAGGGGTGGTTAATCAAGGAAAGCGGGGAGATCGACCCGCCGGGAAACGCCGAGCTTCCGGTAAATATGCGTCAGATGCTGCTCGACCGTGCTCACCGTGATGTAAAGCTTTCCGGAGATCTGCCGGTTCGTATATCCCTGGGAGGCCAGGGTGGCGACCCTGCGTTCGGCGTCGCTGAGGTCCACGTCACCGGGGCCCGCGGGGGCGGGGGTCTCGGCAGGGCCCGGCAGGCTCCGTGAGAGCGCGTCGGTCAGCGACTCGGCGCCGCAGGAGTTCGCGATGTGGCGGGCCCTGCGCTGGACGGTCCTGGCCCGGTGGGACTCACCCAGACGGGAGTGGGCACAGCCGAGCTCCGCGAGCGCGAGGGCCAGCTCGAACTGGTCCTGGGAGGTCTGCAGGATCTCCACGGCCTCCTCCAGGACGGCCGGGCGCGCCTCGACGGCGAGCGTCGCCGCCCGCAGGCGTGTCGCGATGCCCCTGGTACGGGTCCTGGCGGGGCCCAGGGTGGCCAGCTGGCCGTTGATGAGCGTCCTCGCCTCCTTGGTCCGGCCCAGGTCCAGGCACGCCCGTGCGGCGCCGAGACGCCAGGCGACGATTCCCGGCAGGTCGACGCCCCAGCGTTCCATGAGGTCGCCGCAGGTCCGGAAGTCGGCGAGGGCGGCCTCCGGGGCGCCGGACGCCAGCCGGTAGCCGCCGCGCGCGAACAGGTAGTGCAGCCCGACGGGCGTCTCGAACGTGGCCTCGGGAACAGGCACGGCCAGGTAGCGGGCGGCGTCCTCGTACTTGCCCATGCCGACCTTCGCGGTCACCATGGCGGCGAGGGGGAAGCCGAGGGCCACGCCCCACGCGGCCATCGGCATGTGGGTGAGCGCCGCGTGGGCGCACCGCTCCGCCTCCTGGAGCCGTCCCTGGCGAACCGCGGTCTCGGCCCGGATCGCCGCGAACATTCCCTGCCAGTTCGGGGCACAGTGGGTCGTGGTCTGTTCGAGCAGCGGCTCGCACCACCGCCGGGCCAGGTCCGCGCGGTCGGCGTAGACCAGGGTGACGAGCGCGGCGGTGAGCGAGTCCAGCGCCGCCTCCCCCATGGGGCACAGCCGCAGGACCTGCTCGGCGCGGGTGACGGCCTTCCGGCCCTCGTGCCCGGCCAGGTAGGCGGACAGCACCCGTACCCCCTCCAGGCCGGTGGCCACCTCGACCTCGACGGCCCGGCCCGCGCCCTGGTCCGTCTCGTCCAGGCGGGCCCGCAGGCCCGGATACCAGCAGGAGACCCAGTCGATCACGTCGTGGAACGGTCCCGCGGCCTCCGTGCCGGGACCGGCGGGGCCGCCAGGTTCCCGCAGCTCCCGCAGCGTCCGCACGGCCTGGTCCACGCGGCCCCGCCAGAGCAGCCGCCGCACCGACCCCGGCGTTCCGGCCTCCTCGGTAGCGGACCTTTCCCGAAGCCACTGCCCGAACAGATCCGCGACCCGCGCCGATGTCCTCTCGTCGAGTCCCGCGTCTCCGAAGACCTCCCTGAGCAATTCCAGGGAGGAGACGAGCGGGGCGGCGGAAAGGCGCGAAAACTCATGGACCGCGATTCCTCTCCGGTGCGGCGCGTCCGCCGGTCGGTCGATTTCAACCTGAGAACCCATCAATTCCATACGACTCTCCGCCGGGAAAAGAAGCAGCGGTCATCGATGCGATTTTCGCATCCCCCACCGGCCGCAAAGAATCAACGCCTGCTGTTCGGCTCAGCCGTCACCGTCGTCCGCGAGCCGAGCCCGTGACCGCGCCTCCACGCCCCGGACCCCTATTGTCTACATTTCCTACTAAGTAACCATAAAATACCCTGAGACGTCAAGCGGGCACGGAACGATGGCCGCGAGCGCCCGTGGCGTCGAGGGTAACGGACCGCTCCCGGCCTCGACACCGCCAACACGTGTGGCGGCGGGCCCGTTCCAGGTGGGGCCCCTCACGAACGGCCCGCTCCCCACGCGAAGCCGGAAGTACGGGCCGAGGCGGCCCAGGCGCGGTTTGACGAATCGCCGCGACGATGATGGAGTCCCTGCCAGCGTCGCGGTGTACCCGGCAAAGAGATCGCCGAGGACATGGAGGCGCGCGACAGCGGGACAACCATGGAAACACCCGACGGGCGCCTGATGGCGTTCGGCAACCAGTTGATCGAAGTACACATCTGGCTCCGCGAGGAGCTCGCCGCGCTCCGCGAGGGCCTCGACGCCTATCTCGACGGCGGCGGCGTGCGGCCCCGGGAGCTGCGAGCCCACTGCCTGACCTTCTGCTCCGCCCTGGACCGGCATCACAACGGCGAGGACGACGGCGCGTTCCCCAGGCTCGCCGAGCGGTTCCCCGAGCTCCGCCCGGTGCTGGACGAGCTGCGCCGCGACCACCGGCTGGTGGACGACTCCCTCCGGCGGCTGGAGGCGCTCCTCGGCGACCTGAACGGGAAGATCGACCCCGTCACGGCGCGAAGGGAGATCGACAGTCTCGCCGCGCTGATGGAGACGCACTTCGTCTACGAGGAGAAGCGGATCGTCTCGGCACTGAACGCGCTGAACGCGCCGGGATGGGATCACTCCCGGCCCGACTTCCTGCTCACCGACGACGCGGAACGCTGACCGCCTCCCGGCCTTCCCGGTGAGGAGCCGGTGACGGCGGGCCGGTGGGACACCTCACCGGCCCGCCGCCGGGGACGCGCTCACGGATAGGCGCCCGGACGAACGATCATCAGGACGACGACGGCCGCCCACAGCAGGTTGTAGAACCCGGCGACCATGGAGAGCGAGCGCAGGCGTGCGCCGTCGTCGGGCTCGGCGAGCGCGTCGCGCTGGGCCGGATAGATCCGCAGCGCCAGCAGGCCGCCCGCGACCGCGGTGAGAACCATGGAGACGAGTATCCATACCTCACCGGTCCGCCCCTGGACGAAGGCCAGGACGATCCCGACGAAGGGTACGACGACGCCGAAGATGCCGTAGACCCGGGTGACGCGGTGCAGCACGACGGCGACGGCCCGGTTCCGCTCCCCGGAGACCTCCGGAGCCTCCGGCGGCGATCCGGCCGGGCCGCCCCCGGCGGCCGGACCTGCGGGAACGCCCGCGGCGACCGGCGCGTAGCGGGGGAACAGGCTCGTCGCGACGGCCGAGCCCCCGACGAACACGATGCCGGCGAGCACATGGATCGAGAGCAGCACGGCTTCCACGGATTCTCCCTTCCTCGCAACCTTCAGGCAGCCTGAAGCCTAACACGAAAGCTTCAGGCAACCTGAAGCTAAAGAGCGAAGGACGGCGTACGAGCGGGTCAGGGCGAAAAGGTGCCGTACGGGCGGGTCAGGGCGTGGAGGGACCCTCGAACGCGGCGCGTACGGCATCGGCGACCTGTCGCTGGATCGGGTCCGCGGCGGGCCCGAACAGCAGGTCGTCGACCTTGGCCATCACCTCCGTCGCCGCGTCGAGGAGACGCGCGCCCTCGGGCGTGAGCTCGATGGCCGACGCGGAACCGGCGCGGGCGGTGTTGTCGCGCACCAGACCGGCGCCGACGAGCACCTTCACCGCGGCGTGGACGCTCTGGACCGTCGTACCGGACATCCGTGCCAGGTCGCTGAACGACACCCCGGGCACCCCCGCGATGTGACCGAGCAGGCCGAGCCTGCTGACCGTGAGATCGAGCGACGCGAGGGCGGCGTTGAGTTCGGTCTCGATCCGGCGCGCCAGCGTGAGCAGCACGATGGAGACACTGGTCACGGGCGGACCGGGACGGCTGTTCTCGATGGTCACCTCCCCAGTCTCCCGCACCGCGGGAGTGGCGGCCCTTCAACGGGCGGCGTGCGGAGCGTCGCCGGAGAACCGGTCCGCCGCCGTGGCTTACAGCGGCCGTGGTGGTACGCGCAGGGCGAGCAGGGCCGTGTCGTCACCGGCCTCGTCACCGGTGTGGGCCAGGACCGCGTCCCTGACCCGGGTGATGACCTGCTCGGCGCTCAGGTCCGCGCAACCGGCCAGCAGCCGGGCGAGGCCCTCCTCGCCGAAGAAGTCGACGCCGCCCTTCTGGCGTGCCTCGGTGACGCCGTCGGTGTAGAACAGCAGGACGTCGCCGGGGCCCAGCTCGAAGCGCACGTTGTGCAGGTGGATGTCGTCGAATATGCCCAGCGCGGCCCCGGCGCCGAACAGCTCGTGCACGGTGCCGTCCGCGCGGCGCAGCAGGGCCGGTGGATGACCGGCGGTGCACAGCAGGCCGACGAACCTGTCGCCCTCGGGCCGGAAGATCGCGCAGACGACCGTCAGAAAGCGGCCCACCGGCACCTGCTGGGCGCGAAGGGCGTCGTTGAGCTGGTCCAGCACCCGGCTGGGCGACAGGTGCCGGGGCGCGTCGGCGCGCAGGGTGTAGCGGGCCAGCGCGGTGACCGTGGCGGCCTCCACCCCCTTGCCGCACACATCTCCCAGCACCACGCACCAGCGCGAGCCGCTGACGGGGAACAGGTCGTAGAAGTCGCCCGTCACCTCCGCCCCGCCGCTGGCCGACAGGTACAGGGCCGCGGTCTCGATGCCGGGGACCTGGGCCAGGACGGGGGGCAGCAGGCTCTGCTGCAGCGTGCGCGCCAGCGTGGTGGAGGCCAGCCAGGAGCTCTCCAGCTCGCGGACCTGCCGCTCGGCGGTGACCAGCGCGTGCCGCAGCCGGATCTCGGCGGTCACGGCCCTGGCCAGGGTGTCCAGCGTCTTGAGCTGGCGCTCGTTCCAGACGCGGGAGCGGGAGTCGACCACGCACAGCCCGCCCAGCACCTCGCCGTCCGGGCCGTGAATGGGGTATCCCGCCCAGGCGCCGATACCCAGCTTGCCCACCGCGGCCAGACTCCGTACCCGAGGGTCGGTCACCGCGTCGGAGACGACCAGCGGCCGGTCGGTGGCGACGAGGATGTGGCAGGGGCTTTCCCACGCCGCGTTCTGGCGCTCACCGGCGCTCAGCACCCCCATGCCGACGGCGCTGAGCCAGAACGAGCGCCGGTCGTCGACCAGGGTGAGGAAGGCCCGCTCGACCCCGACGGAGGTCGCCGCCAGCTCGGCCAGGTCGTCGAAGACCGCCTCCGGCTCGCCGTCCAGCAGCCCCGTGGCGCGTACCGCGGCCAGCCGCGCCTCGTCGAACACCTCGTCCGGCAGATCGGCGACCGTCGTGAGGTGGCGTCCCCCCGGCACCGGCACGGCGCCCTCGTCAAGCAACTCGCACATCCGAGACAGCGGCCCGGGAGACCCTTCTCCCCACCGGCGCTTCCCCGTGTGCTCGTCCCCGCATCCGACCCTCCTGACAAACCAACGATCTTCACCGGCCGCGATCGCGAGCGAGGCGGCCCGCCGCGGATGGGAACACGGACGGGGGCAGGGTCCGTTCCCTTCTCCGGGCACATACCCGGACTCGGACGGCGCCACCATACCCGACGATCGCATCGGTGATACCCGCCCATGCCCTGCGGGACGACCTCGCCGGCCCGGCGGGTACCCAGATCTCACCCCGGCGGTCGAAAGAAGCCTCCTACCGGCACCTACCCGCTCCGGCGAGGCCGGGTCGCGTCCGGCGGAGCGGGGCCGTGGCTATTCGTGGTCCTGCTGACGGTCAAGCTGGGTGCCCTGGCCGTGTGGGGCGCGCTGCGGGGAAGGAACGCGGCACGCGACCTCGCCGGTGCCTGCCGAGGCACGGCACGATACGGCTTCGGGCTGAGGCCGCCTCCCTCGGGGGAGGCACCACCGTCGCGGCGCGCCCGGCCATCCTCATAACCAACGGTTATCACGACGGGTCTTGGACGGCGGGAGGCCCGCGGGCGCAGAGTGGCCGTCATGCGGACACGTGAACTTGGAGACCTGAAGGTCCCGGCGATCGGCTTCGGGGCCATGGTGCTGTCGCCCGGCGTCTACGGCGACATCGACGACGCCCGCGCGGAGACGGCGCTCAGGACGGCCCTCGACGCGGGCGCCTACCATGTGGACACCAGCGACGCCTACGGCCCCGGCGGGCACAACGAGCGCCTGGTGGGCAGGGCGATCAGGGGACGCAGGGACGAGGTGGTGATCGCCACCAAGTTCGGCCTCGCCATCCCCGAGGGGGAGACGGGCAGGTCCTTCCCCGTGGGCTACGCGTTCGGCGAGCTGAGGGTGAACGGTGAGGCGCGGCTGGTCCGAGGCTACGCCGAACGGAGCCTGCGCAACCTCGGCACCGACGTGATCGACCTCTACTACGCGCACTACCCGGACCCCGGGGTGCCGATCGGGGAGACGGTCGCCGCGATGGCCGAACTGGTCAGGGACGGCCTGGTCAGGCACCTGGGCCTGTCCAACGTGACCGCCGGGCAGTTGCGCGCGGCGCACGCCGTGCACCCGGTGGCCGCCGTGCAGAACGAGTGGTCCATGTGGCGGCCCGTCGACGCCGACCTGCTGGCGACCGCCCGCGAGCTGGGGGTCGGGATCGTCGCGTGGAGCCCGCTGGGCAACGGCTTCCTGACGGGTACGGTCAGCGGCCTGGGTGAGGGGGACTTCCGGCACAACGCGCCGCGCTTCTCCGCCGGGAACCTGGCCAGGAACAACGACCGCTACGCCCCGATCAAGGACATCGCGGCCCGCCTGGGCGTCACCCCCGCCCAGCTCGCCCTGGCATGGCTGCTGCACCGGGACGAGCACGTCGTGGCGATCCCCGGCAGCCGCGCACCCGCCCACATCAGGGAGAACCTGGAGGCCGCCGACCTCACGCTGCACCCGGACACGCTCGCCCAGCTGGAACGGGCACTCGGCGCGTTCGAGGCCGAGGGCGGGACACTGCTGTGACGGTGGCCGCGGCGGCGCCCCGGACCCCGTCGGTTCGCCGTGGCCGCGGCGTGTCTCCCGGTCCCGAACTGGCTCCGAACTGGCCCCGAGCTGGCCCTGATCCGGCTCCGTTCCTCGTCCTCCGGGCCTCGTCCTCCGTCTCTCGTCCTTCGGTTCCCGTCCTCGCGGCTAGTGGGAACCGGTGTCCTCCGGGCCGCGGAAAATCTGTGGCAGGGCGGCCGGGAGCGGTGCCAGAGTTCCCGGGTGACCGTACCCCGTGTTGATCTACTGATCCGGCAACTCGACATCGCGTGGGCGCTGTTCGAGTATCACCTGAAGGATCTCGACGATCCGGCCTGCCTCTGGGAGCCCGCACCGGGTTGCTGGACCGTCCGGCCGGACGGCCGGGGCCGCTGGGTGGCCGACTGGGAGGTGCCCGAGCCGGATCCCGCGCCGGTCGTCTCGATCGGGTGGCTGACCTGGCACATCGGCTTCTGGTGGACGACCACCCTAGGGCACTGCTTCGGGTCAGGGGCCCCCGGGCGCGAGGAGATCACCTGGCCGGGCACCGCCGAGGCCGCGGCCGACTGGCTGCGCGGGCTGAAGGACGACTGGCGGGCGGGGCTGCTGCCGCTCACCGACGCCGACCTCGACTCCGCCGACAGGACCGCCGGGCTGCCGTGGGGACAGGACCAGACGCTGGTCGACATAGCGGGCTGGGTCACCGTCGAGCTGACCAAGAACGTCTCCGAGATCGGCCTCGTCCGCCACCTCCGCGAAGCACGGCGGCACGAGCCCGGCGATCCCCGGGGGTGACCACGCGGCGGCGTCGAGCCCGCCGCTTCCGAGGGCACTCTCCGGCCTGACCACCCGGTCCGCGTCCATCGGCAGCGGGGCGAGCGGCGCGCGGTCTCGGGCCGCCGACGAAGACCGGGTCTCCCGTGGCGGACCGCGCTTCCACCGGGCCGAGGACGCCGAACAGCACCCTGCGGATCCGGCGGGGTCCGGTGAGGACCCGGCGGCGGCGAGCCCGGGAGTGCGGGTCGCCGCCGACCGGTGTGCGGGCCGGAAGTGGTGCCGCCCGGCTACGACCTCCTGCCGAACGCGATCCGGGTGCGGACCCTCTCCCCGGAGGCCGCCCCCCTGGTCTCCTGGTCGACCCGGATGCTCACCTGGCCCGTCTGGCTCGTCGGCGTACACGGGCAGCCGAGGCCGACGCGCTGGATCAGCACCGGCGTGCTGCTCGGGTCGAGCTGGGCCGTACCCGGGTAGAAGGCGACGACGCGGTACACACCCGGGGGAAGGCCCGAGACCGTCAGGGTGGCGACACCGGCCACGAGCTGGGCCGTGCCCAGGGTCGACCCGTCGGTGGCGAAGGTCACCGTGCCCGTGGGGACGCTCCCGTCCGACGCCGTCACCGTCGCGGTGAAGGTGATCGGGGCGCTGTCGCTCCCCCCGGCGCACGTCGCGGTCAGCGCGGTCGTGGTGGTGGCGACCCCGCAGTCCGGGGGCGCGGGCGCGGTGACCGCGTTGGTGTCGAGGCGGACGGCTCCGTGGGTGGTGGCCAGGAGGCGGCCGTCCACGCTCGCGCCGTTGAACAGCTCGATGCTGTCGATCGCCAGGATGTTCCCGGCGAAGGTCGAACCGGCTCCGAGGTTGACCAGCCCGCCGACCTGCCAGAAGACGTTGCGCGCCGCGGCGCCGTTGACGAGGGTCACCGTGGCGGCGGGCGAGACGTCGAGCGTGTCGGACTGGAGGATGAAGACCGCGTTGGGGTCGCCGAGCCCGTCGAGCGTCAGGTTGCCGGTCACCAGGAAGGCACCGCTCGTGGAGTCGTAGACCCCGGGTGTCAGGGTGGTCCCGCCGAGCTGCGCCGCCACGGTGGCGTCGGGAGTGCGGGCGGCGGCGTCGTTGTAGGCGGCGGTCGCGTCGACCTGCGCCTGCTGGGCGACGGCGTCGGTCAGGTGGAGGGTTCCGGTGATGACTCCGGGCGGGAAGCCGCCGAACGCCGCGCCCGGCCACTCACCGACATCCCCGGTGATCACGGTGGCGCCGACGCTGCCGATGTCGTCCCAGGCCAGGACGGTGAAGTTCGCGGCGGTGCCCAGGGGTACCGTCGCCGCCGCGCTCGCCGTGCGGGGCAGGGCCACGGCCCCCATCGTGATCAGGGCCACGAGGATCCCGGTCAGCCCCGAGCGCGCCATGTTCCGTACCATCGCGCGAGATCGATTGGCATATATCATAATATTTTTCTTTTCCTATAGTATTGGGCCGCCCAGACGCATTGAGATGATGCGTCACACCTTCCGACATTACCGACCGGCGGCGCAATACTCGCCTTACGACATACGTCCAGATCCCGGCGGAGCAAGTTTATCAATCACAAATAACCACCAAACCAGCAAAGACCGACTTTATTAACAAAAGCCATATTTAATGCGTTAATCGGACCGGCGTGCCGCGCGGGTCCCTCAGCGCTTGAAGATCAGCCGCCACGGCATCAGGGCCGACTCCAGCTGCACCCGGAGGCTCATCTTCGAGCTGCCCGCCCGGCGGTCGGAGAAGTGGATGGGGATCTCGACGACCGTCATCCCCGCCCTGGTCGCCCGGTAGTGCATCTCCACCTGGAAGCTGTAGCCCCCCGAGGAGATCGTGCCGAGGTCCAGGGCGGTGAGGCTCTCCGCGCGCCAGATCTTGAACCCGGCGGTCACGTCCCGCAACCGGACGCGCAGGATGGTGCGGACGTAGAAGTTCGCCCACCTCGACAGGGCTCGCCGCCACAGGCTCCACTCGGCGGCCAGCGTCCCGCCCGGCACGTACCGGCTGCCGATCACGCACGCCGCCCCCGTCGCCAGCGCGGTCTCGAACAGGCGCGGCACGGCGTCGACGGGATGCGAGAAGTCGGCGTCCATCTGCACCACGAACTCCGCCCCGGCCGCGAGGGCGGTCTCCATGCCGTCGACATAGGCCCGCCCCAGGCCCTCCCTGACCTGCCGGTGCACCACGTCGACCCGGCCGGGATGCGCCGCGGCCAGCCCGTCGGCCACCTTCCCCGTGCCGTCGGGGGAGCCGTCGTCGACGACCAGGATCCGCAGGCCGTCGAGCGGCAACGCGAGCAGGGCCTCGGCGATCGGCGGAAGGTTGTCCACCTCGTTGAACGTCGGGATCACGACGGTGACGGTGGCCATGTTCGGGGTCAGGGCCTTCCGGGCTCGATGGTCGGTTTCTCACCGGGGAACGGCGCGGCGCTCCCGCCCGGTGGTCCTGGACACCGGAAACGGCGAAGATCACCCCATGCTAGCGGCCGACGGCCCGGCCGCGCCGCTCCCCTCCGGGATGAGGGCCACGGCCCGGCCCGCCGCGCTCTCCCCGGTACGGGCTGATAAAACCCGTTGCGTGCCCATCAGGGTGACGTATCCTAAAGAATCGTCCATTCATAATGGAACCGGACAGTGACCGATATCGCGGGGACATTATGCGGGCAGAATGCGCGTCGGCCGACCAGCCCCTGGAGATCGCCTGCGACGAGTCCGGCTCGGAGGGCGAAAAGCTCATCGGCGGAAACACCGACGTTTTCACCCATGCCAGCGTGGGCCTGAACGAGGAATCGGCGGCCGACTGCATTCAGGAGATACGCAACATAGCGCCCTCCCCGGCGGTGGAGTACAAGGCGAACCTCCTGCTCCGCGAGAAGAACAGGGCGGCCCTCGTGTGGCTGCTCGGGCCGTCGGGGCCGCTCCGCGGGAACGCCCACGTGCACCTGACCGACAAGACGTTCCTCGTCGTCGGGAAACTCGCGAGCCTGCTCACCGGGGAGACCGGCGAAGGAGACCCGCGGGGCGGCGCCCTGGCCGTCACCTTCTACCGCGAGGGCCGCCGCACGTTCGGGCGCGAACGCTGGGAGTCCTTCCTGGAGTCGTTCAACGACCTGATGCGCGCGAGGAACGGCCGGGGCGCGGGGACGTCGTCCCCCGAGGCGTTCTTCGACATGGTCGGCGCCCTGCGCCTCGCCGGGGCCGGGAGCGAGGCCGGTGAGATCATGGAGCTGCTCCTGCGGGCCAGGCCCCGGGTGGACTCCTTCCTGGCACGGCTTCTCGACGACCCGCGGGTGATCCCGGCGCTGGACCCCCTGATCCCGGCCATCGTCCGGGCCGTCGTCCACTGGGGTGAGGGCACGAGGCCCGTCTCGATCGTCCACGACCGGCAGACCGCGCTGACGGAGGAGCGCGTCGCGCGGCTCAGGGAGATGTTCGGCGAGCCGCTCCCCTGCTCGCCGGAGGGCAGGCTGGCCGGTCTGAGGTTCGTCGCCGCGCGCTCGGACGCGCGGGTCCAGGTCGCCGACCTCCTGGCCGGAACGGCGAGGAAGATAGCGTCGGACGAGCTCAACGGCCGGGGCGACGCGGAGCTCACCGCCCTGCTGCGGCCGTACGTGGACCCGTTCTCGATCTGGGGGGACGACCGGAGCCGGTCCCTGCTGGAGTCGGCGCCGGGCACCCGCTCGTGAGGTCCCCGCGTGCCCGTACGGTGGATGGTGCCGTACGGGCACGCGGCCGGTGCGCGGTCAGGTCTGCAGCTGGGTGCAGACGGACTTCACCTCGGTGTAGGCGTCGAGGGCCTGGTGGCCCATCTCGCGCCCCCAGCCCGACTGCTTGTAGCCGCCGAAGGGCAGGGCGGCGTCGAAGACGTTGTAGCAGTTGATCCAGACGGTGCCCGCGCGGATCTTACTTGCGAGGGCGTGCGCCTTGGAGATGTCGCGGGTCCAGATGCCGGCCCCCAGCCCGTAGTCGGTGGCGTTGGCCTCCGCGGCGATCTCGTCCAGGTCGGAGAACGGTGAGGCGACCACCACCGGCCCGAAGATCTCCTCGCGGACGACCCTCATCTCCGGCCGTACGTCGGTGAGCACGGTGGGCTGGACGAAGTAGCCCCGCTCCCCGTGCCGGTTGCCACCGGCCAGCGTCTGGACGCCCTCCGCGCGCCCCGAGTCCAGGTAGCCGGTCACCCGGCGCAGCTGCTCGTCGGAGACCAGGGGTCCCATCTGCGTGTCGGGCTCCATGCCGGGACCGAGCCTGATGCCCCGGGCGATATTGGCGACCCCCTCCACCACCTGGTCGAACCGGTCCCGCTGGACGAACAGCCGGGATCCGGCCACGCAGCACTGGCCGTGGTTGAAGAAGATCGCGTTCGCCGCGCCCTGGATGGCGATGTCGGGGTCGGCGTCGTCGAAGACGATGTTGGGGCTCTTGCCGCCGAGCTCCAGGGTGACCTTCTTCAGGTTGCCCGCCGCGGCGTGCACGATCAGCTTGCCCACCTCGGTGGAGCCGGTGAAGGCGACCTTGTCCACGCCGTCGTGCGCGGCCAGCGCCGCACCGGCGGTCTCGCCGTATCCGGGCAGGACGTTGACCACGCCGTCGGGCATCCCCGCCTCGGCGATCAGCTCCGCCAGCCGCAGGGCGGACAGCGGGGTCTGCTCGGCGGGCTTGAGGATCACGACGTTCCCCGTGGCCAGCGCGGGCCCGAGCTTCCAGGCCGCCATCAGCAGCGGGAAGTTCCACGGGATGATCTGGCCGACCACGCCGACCGGCTCGCGCAGAGTGTAGGCGTGGAACGCGGCGCCCGGCATGTACGGCACCGAGAGCGAGATCGTGTTGCCCTCGATCTTGGTCGCCCAGCCCGCCATGTAGTGGAACAGGTCCGCCGCCAGCGGAACGTCCGCGGCCCGTGCCACGGCCACCGGTTTGCCGTTGTCCAGCGATTCGAGCTGGGCCAGCTCCTCGGCGTGCTCCAGGATCAGGTCACCGATCCTCCAGATGATCCGTCCTCGCTCGGAGGCGGTCATCCGTGACCAGGGCCCCTGCTCGAAGGCCCTGCGGGCCGCGCGCACCGCCCGGTCGACGTCCTCGGCGTCGGCCTCGGCGACGTGCGCCAGGGTCTGCCCGGTCGCGGGGTTGGGTGTCGCGAACGTCTTGCCCGACGCCGCGTCCACCCACTGCCCGTCGATGAACAGCTTGTGGGGGGTGGTGATGAAGTCCTCGACGCTCTTTTCCAGGGTTACCGTCATCAGCGTCGGCTCCCTTCCTGTTTCAGAGACGCTCTGCCGGACCGCGCGCCCGCCCGCACCGTGGAACCGCCCGCGGTACGCGGATGCTCGGCCCGATGAATAAACCCTCTCAATCAGACTACGGACGCAGTGAGAGCACAAGGACCCCCTCTCCGCCCGGCCCTACGGGTCCCGGGGGTGCGGCCCCCCACCGGGCCTCAGCCCTCCGGGCCGAAGACGGCGAGGAGAACGCTCAGCACGACGCCCAGGGCGATCCACGCCCAGGTCCTCCCCGCCGGTCTGGGGCCGTCGCGCAGCACCCGTACGCCCAGCGGCACGAACGCGACGCACAGACCGGCCATGGCCAGCAGCGACTGCGGCTCGGTGCCCTTGAGCGTGCCGAGGGCGAGCACCCACATACAGCCCAGCGCGATGGAGCGGACCGGTCCGAGCACGCCGGACCGGTAGGCGCCGATCGCGAGCACGACCCAGCCGACGACGACGGCGAGGGCGGGGAGGCGGAACAGGTGCCAGGCCGGGTAGGAGTCGGCGACCGCCTTGGTCGCGACCTCCAGTCCCTGCACGTCGACGAGCTGGAAGGCGAGATGGTCGATGCCCCCGTGGAAGGTGCGGGTGAACAGCCCGACCGTCACCAGGATGCCGCCCCAGACCGCCCAGCCCGGCCTGGTGACGCCGATCATCCGGGCGAGCGTCGCGACGGCGGGCCACATGAGCACGTTGCCCGCGACGAAGAGGCTGTAGGCGGCGACCATCAGTGCCGGTTCCGCGTCGTAGGCCTCCAGCTGCTGGGGAAAGAAGAAGTGGTGCCTGATGCGCGTGAGCACCCCGGCGGACATCAGCAGGGGGCCCAGGATCATCGAGATCCCGCCCACCCACGGCCCGGGAAACCAGAACGGCTCGATCCGGTGGGCCTGCTCGACGGTCTGCGGCTGACTGTCATCGATCATGTCTCAACGGTCGCGGGCGGCGGCCTCGCGCACATCCGGCCCCGGTCGGAACCCGCGGGTACGACCGGGATCACACCGGCGCCCGCCACCTGTGCCCACGGGCCTATGCCCACAGACCCACACCCGCGCTCCCCTGCCAGCAGACCCGCGCCCACCCGGCCCCGTACCCATGACCCCATGCCGACAGGCGCTCCCGTGCCCCTGTCCCACGACCCCATGCCGACAGGTCCGTTCCCGCGTCCTCACCTCCACAGCCCCGCGCCCCTGTGCCCACGACCCCGTGTCCACAGGCCCGTACCCGCACCTCGTACCCGCCCGCCCCATGCCGACAGGCCCATGCCCACCCGGCCACGTACCCACCGGCCGATGTCCACGCGTCTATGTCCCAGGGTGGTCCGACCACGGGTGGATGCGTCGCCTGGCCTGCGGCGATAGCGTCGCCGCGTGGACAGCTCCCGTGGGCGTGCCTACCTGCTCCCCCTCGACGTCGCCGTGGCACCGGTGCTCGCGCTTCTGATCGTGTACGCGATCCTCGACCCTCCCGTCCAGGTGTTCACCGGGCCGCTGTGGGTGGGGTGTGCGCTGGCCGCCGTCACCGCGCTGCCCGTGGCGGTGCGGCGGCGACGGCCGCTGCCGGTGCTCGCCGTGACGGGCGTGGGCGCGGTGGTGGCGACGCTGGTCGGCGCGGTCGGCGCCGGGGTGGTCTGGGTGGTCTACGCCCCCGCCGCCCTGACGCTCTACCTCGTCGCGCTGACCACGCGGTCCCGCCGTTCCGTGGCCGCCCTGGCGGCCTGCCTGCTCGCCTCCGCCGCCGCCGTGGCGTACCTGTACTCGGTGATGCGGCCCGTCCCCCGGCCGGGGGCGACGGCCGACGAGCTCTCCGCCTGGCCGGTGGAGGCCGGGGTGATCTGGGTGATCATGTGCGGGGCCTGGGCGGCCGGGGCCGCGCTGCGGCGGCGACGGGCCGCCGCCGCCCGGCTCTCCCAGCAGGCCGTGGCCGACGAACGGCTGCACATCGCCCGCGAGCTGCACGACATCGTCGGGCACAGCATGAGCCTGATCGCGGTCAAGGCCACCGTCGCCAACCACATCGCCGCGACCCACCCGCAGGAGGCCCTGTCGGCGCTGGCCGTCATCGAGCACACCAGCAGGACCGCGCTCACCGACATCCGCCGCCTGCTGGGGGTGCTCCGCTCCGACGAGGACTCCCCCGCCGACCTGGCCCCGCCGCCGGGACCGGCCCAGCTGCCCCTGCTCGCCGAACACACCCGGGCCGCGGGCGTTCCCGTCCACCTTGAGGTACGCGGCGTCGACGAGCTGCCGGAGGCGGTGGGCCTGTCGGTGTACCGCATCGTGCAGGAGGCGCTGACCAACGTCGTCAGGCACGCCGCCCCGGCCCGCTGCGAGGTCCGCGTCGAGGCCGGAGGAGGGGCCGTACGGATCGAGGTGGTCGACGACGGCCGGGGGACCGCGGAGCCGAGGGACAGCGGGGCGCACGGGCTGGTCGGGATGAGGGAACGTGTCACGATGTACGGCGGCACGTTCAGCGCCGGTCCACGACCCGAGGGGGGCTTCCGGGTGTCAGCCCATCTGCCGTACGAACCGCTGGGAGGGACACCGTGACGGAAGCCGCCGGGACGGGCGCCGCGAACGGTTCCGCGCCGCCGATCCGGGTGCTGCTCGCCGACGACCACGTGCTGCTGCGCGACAGCTTCCGCGCCCTTGTCAACGCCACCGAGGGAATGACCACGGTCGGCGAGGCCGCCACCGGCGCCGAGGCCGTGCGGATGGCCGGGCTGGAGCGCCCGGACGTGGTGCTGATGGACGTGCGGATGCCCGAGATGGACGGCATCGAGGCCACCCGACTGATCTGCGGCTCGCCCGGGACGGCCGGTGTGCGCGTGCTGATCCTGACGACGTTCGACCTGGACGAGTACGTCTACGCGGCCCTGCGGGCGGGGGCGAGCGGCTTCCTGGTCAAGGACACCACCGCGGCGCACCTCCTGGAGGCGATCCGCGTGGTCGTCTCCGGTGAGGCCCTGCTGGCGCCCAGTGTGACGCGGCGGCTCATCACCGAGTTCGCGCGGCTGGCCGCTCCCGTCCGGCCTCCGGCCCGCGCGCTCGACGGCGTCACCGGCCGCGAGCGCGAGGTCCTCACCCTGATCGCCCGAGGGCTGTCCAACACCGAGATCGCCGAGCGGCTGCACCTCAGCGTCGGCACGGTGAAGACGCACGTGGGACACCTGCTCGACAAGCTTCACGCGCGCGACCGCGCCCAGCTGGTGATCATCGCCTACGAGACGGGCCTGGTCGCCAGCGGGAGCGCGACGCCACGAGGAGTTTGACGGCGGTACCTCGCCGACGCCGAGCCACGCCACGGGCGACAAGCCGTCCTCGCCTCACCTGATGAACCGGACAACCGGACAACCGGACCCAACCGGCCGGATGACCCGGCGGCCTGATCCCGACGCCCGCGACGCTCCGGCGTCCGGTTCGATCGGCGTGCCCCAGAGCGGCGAGCCGGTGAGTCGTCGTGAACCGCCCCGGAGCGGCCTCGCGGTTTTTGGCTTGCATCGTTGGATAGCGATAGTATCTAATACTAGATAGCACAACTATCCGACAAAAGGGGTGCGTCGATGTCCGCGTTCGTTGTTGAGATCGTTCTCGTGGTCGCCACACTGGGCTTCCGCGCGCTGGGCGCGTTCGGTGTCCGCCGGTTCGCCACCTGGTCCGCGAGCGCGGCACACGGGATGGCCGTCATGCTCGTCGTCACCGCCGCCGCGCATTTCGTCCCGGCGGGGGTGACCGTCATGCCCAACCACGCCGACATGGTGCGCATGGTGCCGCCGATCGTGCCGTTCCCCGGTGCCGCGGTCTACGCGACCGGCGTGCTGGAACTCCTCGGCGCCGCGGGACTCGTGGCCGTCGCGACGCGCCGGGCCGCCGGGATCGCCCTCGCCGCCCTCTACGTGCTGCTGCTTCCCGCCAACGTCTACGCGGCCGTCGCCGACGTCCCCTTCAGCGGCGGCGAGGCGACGCCCCTGTGGATCAGGATCCCGCAGCAGGTCCTGTACATCGCCGTCGCGCTCTGGGTGGCCAGGTCGTCCGGCACCGGCCTGGCGCTCCGGGGGTGGGCCGCACCGCGTTCCCGCGCCGGGAACCCGGAACCGGCGTCCCGCTGAGGGGTGGGCGTCCCGTGGGACGCCCACCCCTCTCACTCGTCCCGGAGTCCCTCGGGACGCAGCGTCCGGCGCAGGATCGGCCGGGCGGCCCGCGCCACCAGCGTCGCGGCCAGCACCCCGATCCCCACCATGAGCACCGCCCGGCCGACGGCGAGGGCGAACGCCTCCGGCACCTCCCGGTAGACGTCCCACACCGACAGGACGACCACCCCCACCCCGGCGACGGCGGCCACGGCGCACACCGGCAGCGCCGCGATGAGCGCCTGCCGGGTGAGGACCCGGCCCAGCGCGGGACCGGGCGCCCCGGAGGCGGCCAGGGCCGCGAACGAGTGCCGGTGGTCCAGCAGTTCCTCCGCCTGGTGCACCACGAGGGCGGCGGCCGAGGTGACCAGCGCGACCAGCAGGGCGAGATCCACGAGCAGATAGGTCACGGCCCAGGAGGAGTCGAGGCCGCCCCGGAAAAGGATGGGCCCCTGCTGGGCGCCGACCCCGGCGCCGAAGAACACGGTCAGCCCCACCACCGACAGCGCGCGGGCCCACCCCCGGGGATCGGCCCCGACGATCCGGGCGGCCAGCAGGGTCTCCGCCGTCCCGGCGCGGTCGCCGACCCGCCGGGCGGCCGCCCTGATCAGCCACGCGGCGCCGAGGACCAGGCCGAACAGCAGGAGCACCATACCGGCCGTCATGGACAGCACCGCGGCGTACGGCCCGCCGGGGAACTTCCCCTTGCCGACGAGCCCGGCGACGAGTAGCCCGGCACCCACCGCGACCAGCGCCAGGTCGAGCGCCCTGGGACCGGCCGGGGGTGTCCGCCGGACCACGCCCAGCGGGGAGGACACCACGTGCCGCCCCGCCGTCAGCCCGGACAGCGTCCCGGTGAGCGTCACCACGGCGAGGATCGCCAGGATCTGCACCGGCGGGACCAGGGGCACCTCGCCCTCCAGCGCCCCCGCCAGCGCCAGGTTCGCCACCAGGTACAGCGCGACGCCGGACACCCCGCCCAGCAGGGTCCGCCACCCGCTCTCGTACGCCCCGATCAGGCGCACCTCGCGCGGTGTGGCCCCGGCCAGCCGGAGCGCGGCCAGCCGCCGTTCCCGCGTCGCGGCGGCCAGCCGGCTCACCTGGTGGACGAAGGCCATGGTGGGTACGACAAGCAGGGCCAACGCCAGCGCGGTGATCAGCCGCGACTCCCTGCCGGAGAAGAAGCCCAGGTAGTCGATCCGCGTCTCGACGAGGTACCCCTCGGGGGCGACCGACACACGAAGCCCGAACGCCAGCAGGTTCGCCCCGGCGCACAGCAGGAAGGTCGCGAGCGCCGCCCCCGCGGTCATCAGACGCCCCCGTACCCGCTCGCGCGGCGATCCGCCCCTGGCGAGCATCCGCGTCACGGCGATCACACGGTCACCCCGGACAGCCTGCCGTCGCGCAGCACGATCTCCCGGTCGGCGTAGGCGGCCACCCGGTTGTCGTGGGTGACGACCACCAGCGTGGTGCCGTCCGCGCGCGCCGTGCCGACGAGCTCGTCCATCACCCGCTCTCCGGCCAGCGAGTCGAGAGCGCCGGTCGGCTCGTCGGCGAAGACCACCCTCGGGCCGGTGACCAGCGCGCGGGCCACGGCGACCCGCTGCAGCTGGCCGCCGGACAGCTCACCGGGCCGCCGGTCCGCGCAGTCGGCCACGTCCAGTCTCTCCAGCCGGGACCTGGCGGCCCGCAGCGACTCCTGGCGCCCGTGCCGGTTGAACAGCAGCGGCAGCGCCACGTTCTCCTCGGCGGTCAGCTCGGGGACCAGCCGGCCGGACTGGAAGACGACGCCGAAGCTCTGCCTGCGCAGTTTCGTCCGGTCGGCGTCGTCGAGGGTGTCGACGCGCCGCCCGTCGAGGTGGACCTCCCCCGACTCGGGACGGATGATCCCGGCCAGGCAGTGCAACAGGGTCGACTTGCCGGAACCGCTCGGGCCGGTGATGGCGACGATCTCCCCGTCGCCGATCTCCGCGGACACGCCGTCCAGCGCGACGGTCCTGGCGAAGGTCTTGCGTAACGTACGTGCCTCAAGCATCGATCTCCCCTTTAAGATCCGCGAGTCGTTCCATGGCCGTCTCGATCCAGCGCAGGTCGGCGTCGAGGTGCTGGAGCGCGTAGTCGGCGGCGAGCGCCTGCGCGGGGGACCCCGAGGCCCGTTCCGCGGTGAGCTCGCGCATCCGCGCCAGATGGGCGGCGCGCTGCCTGGCCAGGTAGCCGTCGGCGGCGCCTCCGGCCACGATCGCCACCACCACGCGAGCGACGAGCGTGCTGGACACGTGCGGCGCGGGCGCCTCCACCTGCTCCAGCCACCGGGTCAGCTCGGCCGCCCCCTCCTCGGTGATCGCGTACACCGTACGCTCCGGGCCGCTCTCCCGCACGGTCTCCGCCACCTCGGCGAACCCGTCCCGTTGCAGGCGCTGCAGCGTCGCGTAGACCTGCCCGTACGCGAGCGGCCTGGCGCCCGGCAGGCGCTGGTCATGCTCGCGTTTGAGTTCGTACCCGTGTTTGGGCCGCTCCGCGAGCAGCCCGAGCATCACGTGTCCGGTAGACATGATCGGGACTATACATCCGATACATACACTGAGCGAATAGATAGCCCTTCCTCGGCGAGGACGACCGCCGGGACGCGATCAGGCGCGCGGCCGGGCCCGCTCCGGCGGACCCGCGCCGACCTGCCTGATCACCGCCGCCAGGACGTCGACGGCCTCCTCCACCACCGCGTCGCTGAGGTTGCCGTAGCCGAGCATGAGCGCGGGCTCGGCCGGTCTCGGCCGGAAGCGCATCTCGTCCAGGTTGAGCATCCGCAGGTCGCGCCGCCCGGCCTCGGCGAGGATCGCGGCGGCGTCCGACCCGGCGGGCAGCTCCAGCAGCAGGTGCATCCCGGCCTCCGCCCCGCGTACCCGGCACTCGGGGAGCCTGCGCGCCAGCGCGGCGGCGAGCGCGGTCCGCCTGGCGCGCAACCGCAGCCGGGACGCGCGCAGGTGCCGGTCGTAGCCGCCCGACTCCATGAAGTGCGCCAGCGCGACCTGGTTCAGCACCGGCGGGATCAGCGGGATCTCGTGCGAGGACCGTACGGCCTGGACCCACCGGCGGGGGGACACCACCCACCCGATGCCGACGGTCGGTCCCAGTGACTTGCTCATCGAGCCGAGCAGCGCCACCCGGTCGGGGTCCGTGCCCTGCATCGTTCTCGTGGAGGGCCGGTCGTAGCTGAACTCGGCGTGGTAGTCGTCCTCGACGACCAGCCCGTCCACCCGCCGCGCCCAGTCCAGCAGCGCGGCCCGCCGGTGCGGCGCGAGCACGCAGCCGGTCGCGACCTGGTGTGTCGCGCCCACGCACACCGCGCGGAGATCCGGATGCGCGTCCAGCGCGCCGACCACCAGGCCGTCGTCGTCCACCGGCAGCTCCACCAGCTCCAGGCCCGCGGTGCGCGCGGCCTGCCGGAGCCGTTCCGAGCCGGGATCCTCCATGCCGATCCTCGTGTGACCGGCCGCGAACAGGGCGCGCGAGACCTGGAGGAGGGCCTGCGCGGCACCGGCGAAGACGGAGACCGTCCCGGCGTCCGCCGCCGCCCCCCTGCTCCGGTTGAGGTGCTCGGCGATGACGGCCCGCAGCCTCGGCTGGCCGCCCGGCTCCGAGTAGCCGAGCTGGTCGAACGGGGCGGTCTCGGCCGCGGTCCTGACCGCCTCCACCCATTTGCGCCGGGGAAAGGCCCGGAGGTCGGACAGGCACGGGTCCATGTCGTAGCGCGCGGGGGGCTGCGGGGTCGTGGCCGGGCCCGCCCGGCGTACGAGCCGGTCGTCGTCGGGCTCGGGCGACCAGCACACCCGGGTCGCGGAGCCGGTGCGCCCCTCCAGGTAGCCCTCGGTGACGAGCCTGCCGTACGCCTGTGTCACGGTCCAGCGGGAGACGCCGAGATCGGTGGCGAGCGTGCGGCTCGGCGGCAGTGCCGCGCCGAGCGGCAGCCGTCCGCTCCTGACGGCCGTACGGATCGCCGTGGCCAATTGCACGTGCAACGGCCCGCGCCCGGCGGCCGGGAGGTCGAGAAGCGTCTCCCATGCCAGGTTGGTCTGCGTTCCTGCCACCTCTGGATGGTAGTTCGCGAATTGGTCTGGTCTTTTCCGCGCGCGATCGGACCGGGAGACCGGCCCGGCCGTCCCTACCGTTGACCTGGGGTGATCGTCATCCCGCGAGGTCGAGGAAGGACCGGAATGAAAGCACAGGGAAACGGCCGGGACGCGGAGCTCATCACGCTCATGGCCGGGACGGCCGCCCGTCCGGGGATACCGGCGAGCCTGTGGGTCGGGCCTCCCGGCCCGCGGAAGGCCCGCCGCCGGACGAGCCCGGGGAGACTCCGCCGATGGCTGACCGGGCGGCCCACCTGAACGGGAGGCCGGGGCGCCGGTCGGGCGGAGGTGTCCCGCGGTGCCGCCGGGCCCGGCTACGGCGCGCGGAAGGCGTGCGCGTGCTCGGCCGCCCAGTCGCGGAAGGTGCGGGCCGCCTCCCCGGTGACCTCCCGTACGGTGGCGGTGACCGTCGCCGGACCGGCGGTCATCGCGGCCTGGGCGCGCAGGACGTCGTCCACGGCCTCGGGCGGCCAGCCGAGGGCCAGCATCCGCCGCCGCGCGTCGCCGGGGGTGTCCTCCTCCCAGCGCACCGGCCGGCCGATCACCTCGCCGATGACGCGGGCCTGCTCGGCCTGGGTGAGTGACCGGGGCCCGGTCAGCTCGTGGACGGCCTCGTGGTGCCCGTCCTCGGTGAGGGCACGCACCGCGACCGCGGCGATGTCCCGCTCGTGTACCGGTGCCATGGCCGCCCGGCCGTACGGCTCGCGCACCACGCCCTCGGCCCGGATCCGCCCGGCCCAGCGCAGCATGTTGGCGGCGAAGGCGTGCGGGCGCAGGATCGTCCAGTCCAGCCCCGACCGCTCGATCAGCCGCTCGGCCCGCCGCTCGTGGTCGCGTACGGCCGCCGACGACAGGTAGACCACGCGGCGGGCGTGCCCGGCCGCCGCCTCCAGCATCCCCTCCAGGCCGTCGGCCGAGGCGAACGGCCAGAGCAGGAACACCGCCTCGACACCGGCGAAGGCCGCGTCCGGGGAGCCGGGAACCGACAGGTCACCGCGTACCCCCTCGACTCCGGCGGGGAGGCAGGCCGGTTCGCGGGCCAGTGCGCGGACCTCCGCTCCGGCCTCCACCAGCTGGGCCGTGACCTGCCGGCCCACCGTGCCGGTCGCTCCGGTGACCAGAACCCGTGCCCGCATCGGATGTCCCCCTCCGTCGAAGATCCTCACTGCTGGCCAACCGTAGGAGGACCCGCCAAGACGGCCAATGCTCATATGTCCCTGATTTATACGTGGAAGTCTCCCGATGCCCCTTTCGTCGACTAGGAGCCCGGTCGCGCCCGGTGCCGGTGACGCTGTGTTCCTCCCGCACGGACACGGCGTTCCTCCCGCACGGGCAGGGGACACGGGGTTCTCGTGTGTGGTGACCGGGAAATGCCACATTGCCTTGATGCGTTTATGGCACTACGGTTGGGAATGTGACTGCCGGGTCGGCCTTGGGCCAACAGCGAGTAGGGCACCCGGCCGAGGCGTGAGCCCCGGGCGGGCCAGAGGCCCCCCTTTTTCTTTCTCCTTCCGCGCGTTCGGCGCGACGTTTCCCGTGGATTTCCCTTCTCAGGTCTCCACGTCTCATGTGGTCCCCGCGTGTGGTTTCCACGTTCCGCGTGACACCCACCTGTCCACATGCCCTGATGGTGCCGGTCTTCGCCGGTCACCATGGGTTTCACGCCACTCGTGAACCGGCCCCGGCGGCGAGTCACCGGTCCGGCCGGTCGTCCGGCGTGCCCTCCCTCATTTCCCACACCACGGTCGCCCCGTGGTGATTTCGCCCTGCCCGCCGAACGGTCCTTCGGGGCCCTTCGGCATGCCCGCGAACAATCGCGGGACCATCAATCCTGGAGAAGAAAACAGCGAATGCCGATCGAATTCAACCAGCAGATCATCGAGGAGTTCCGCGCCAACGGCGGGCAGGTCGGTGGCCCCTTCGAGGGCGCCCGGCTGCTCCTGCTGACCACCGTCGGGGCGCGCTCCGGCGCCCGGCACACGACCCCGCTCGGCTACCTTCACGACGGCGGCGAACGGGTCCTGGTCATCGCCTCGGCCGGTGGCGGGCCGAAGCACCCGGCCTGGTTCCACAACCTGGTGGCCAACCCTCTCGTCACGGTCGAGGACGGCATCTTCACCTACGAGGCTCAGGCCGTCGTCCTGGAGGGCGCCGAACGCGACCGCGTCTTCGCCCGCGCGGTCGAGGCCGACCCCGGGTGGGCCGACTACCAGGCCAAGACGACGCGCGTCATTCCCGTGGTCGCCCTCCAGGCCGGAGGCGGGCCGCCGAAGGCGTCCTCGGCGAGCGAGGCCCTCAGGCTGGTCCACGACATGTTCCGGCGGGAACTCTCCCTGATCCGCAAGGAGGTCGCCGAGTCGGGTCCCGGGCTGGGCGCCCAGCTGCGGGTGAACTGCCTGACCCTCTGCCAGGGGCTGCACAACCACCACACCGGTGAGGACATCGCGCTGTTCCCCTTCCTCGCCCGGCGCTATCCCGAACTCGCCCCCACCCTGGAGCGGCTGAGCCGGGAGCACGAGAAGATCGCGGTTCTCATCGAGGAGCTGCGGGAGGTCATCTCCACCGAGGGCGCGGACCCCCCGCTGGTGCTCTCCGAGGTCGAACGGCTCACGGACGAGCTCGAAAGGCACCTGACCTACGAGGAGGAGCAGCTGATCCCGGTCCTCGACACATAGAAGGCCGCCGCCCGCGTACCGGTGACGGGTTGTCGCCGGTACGCGGGTCACGCGCCCACGACCCGAACGCGAACGAACCGGGGACCTCGACCGGCCATATGGACGGGACGCGACCGCCGAACCCGGCGAGCGCACCGGACGCGACCGCCCGGAGGGACGTGGAGCCGCTCGTGGCGCACCATCCCCCGGTTTGCTGATTCAGCAAGTTATTTTGCCAAACTCCGGGGCGGGGGCGGACCATCTCCGGTGAACGGAGGTACCACAAATGACCGTACAAACGGAACAGACCGTGACCACTACCCCCACGGGTGAGGAGCGGCGCTACGACGTCGTGGTCGTCGGCGGTGGCGCCGCCGGGTTGAGCGGGGCGCTGACCCTGACCCGGGCGCGGCGCTCGGTGCTGGTGATCGACGCGGGCCGGCCGCGCAACGCCCCGGCGTCCCACGTCCACTCCTACCTGACGCGCGACGGCGTGCCCCCCTCGGAGCTGGCGGCCCTGGGCCGCGCGGAGGTGACCGGCTACGGCGGCGAGATCGTGGAGGGCGAGGTCGTGACGGCCGGGCGCCTGGACACCGGAGGCTTCCGCGTCGTCCTCGCAGACGGGTCCGCGGTCGTGGCGGACCGGCTGCTGGTGACCACCGGCCTGGTCGACGAACTGCCCGAGGTGCCGGGCCTGGCGGAGCGCTGGGGGCGCGAGGTCCTGCACTGCCCGTACTGCCACGGCTGGGAGGTACGCGACCAGGAGATCGGCATCCTCGCCACCGGGCCGCTCGCGGTCCACCACGCCCTGCTGTGGAGACAGTGGAGCAGCGACGTGACCCTCTTCTCGCACACCGTGCCCGGATTCGGCGACGAGGACCGCGAGCGGCTGGCCGCCCGCGACATCACCGTGGTGGACGGGCTGGTGACGGCCCTGGAGGTGACGGACGACCGGCTCACCGGCGTACGCCTGGCCGACGGCCGGGTGATCTCCCGCCAAGCCCTCGTGGTGGCCACGCGCCTCACCGCCCGCTCGGGCGTCCTCACCGGCCTGGGTCTTGAGACGACCGACCAGGAGATGGGCGGACACGTGATCGGCAGCTACGTCGCCGCCGACCCGGCCGGGGCGACGGCGCTGCCCGGGGTGTGGGTGGCCGGGAACGTCACCGCCCTGACCGATCAGGTCATCGGCGCCGCCGCCGCGGGCGGGCGGGCCGCCGCCGCGATCAACGCCGACCTGATCACCGAGGAGACCGGCCTGGCCGTCGCCGCCCGCCGCGCCGCCGTCTCCATCCACCACACGCACGGAGAGGCTCGGCATATGCACGGAGACACCCCGCACGACCACACGCACGAAGACACGCGACACGACTCCCGACACGACCACGCGCACGAAGACGCTCGACACGACCACACGCACGAAGACGCCCGGGAGGGTGCCCCGGAGGACGGCCCCGTCTCGGACGAGGAGTTCTGGGACCGCCGCTACGGCGGGAGCGACCGGGTCTGGAGCGGCAACCCCAACACCGTCCTGGTCCGCGAGGTCACCGGCATGGAGCCGGGCCGCGCCCTGGACCTGGGGTGCGGTGAGGGAGCAGACGCGATCTGGCTCGCGAAGCGGGGATGGCGGGTCACCGCCACCGACATCTCCGGTGTCGCCCTCGATCGCGCGGCCCGGCACGCGGCGGCGGCGGACGTCGCCGACCGGATCGACTGGCAGCGGCACGACCTGGGCACGTCCTTCCCCGACGGCACCTTCGACCTCGTCTCCGCCCATTTCCTGCACTCCCTCGGCGACATGCCACGGGAGAAGATCCTGCGGACCGCCGCCTCGGCGGTCGCGCCCGGCGGGGTGCTCCTCATCGTCGGGCACGCGGGCCTCCCCTCCTGGGAGCGGGACCCCCATCCCGGCGTACACCTCCCCACCCCGGAAGAGGTCCTCGAATCCCTTGAGCTCCCGGACGGGGAGTGGGAGGTGCTGCTCTGCGCGGAACACGAGCGGATCCAGAACGACCCCGAGGGGCGGCCCACCACCCGCACGGACAACGCCCTCAAGGTCCGGCGGCTGAGCACCTGAGCATTTCCCGGAGAATCCCACAGAGGGGTGTCGAGAACGCGGCCGTGGCTCCGACTCCTCGGTGACCGGCCGAACCGGTACCGGCGAATCCCGAGGAGACACGATTATGGAACCCGTGAAGACGAACACCCTGAAGGTGCCCGGCGCGACCCTGCACCACGAGATCCGCGGCTCGGGGCCGATCCTGTTGCTGATCTGCGGCGGGATCTACGACGCCGCGGGGTACGCGGGCCTGGCCGAGCGGCTCGCCGACCGCTACACGGTGGTGACCTACGACCGGCGCGGCAACTCGCGCAGCCCGCTGGACGGGCCGCCGGAGACCCAGAGCGTCCAGACGCACGCCGACGACGCGCACCGCCTGCTGGTGGAGGTGGGCGTCACCGCCGACGACCCCGCGTACGTCTTCGGCAACAGCTCCGGCGCGATCATCGGACTGGAGCTCGCCGCCCGCCATCCCGAGCAGGTGCGCGTCCTGGTCTCCCACGAGCCGCCCCTGTTCGAGCTGCTGCCCGACCGCGACCGCTGGCGGGCCGTCATCCGGGACGTGGAGGAGGCGTTCGCCAAGGAGGGCACCGAAGCCGCCATGGGGGTTCTCTCCGCCGCGTTCGCGACGGACGGCGACGAGCGGGAGGACGAGCAGGGGGAAGGCGAGCGGGTGGGGGGTGACACGTCCACCGGGGAGCCGGAGCGCATCCCGGGAGGCGCGCGGGCGCCGCAGGGGGAACCGGATCGGGAAACGCTGGAGATGCTGGCACGGCTGGAGGGGAACGCGGGGTTCTTCATCGGCTACGAGGTGCCGCCGTTCGCCGGGTACGTCCCCGACGTCGACGCGCTCAGGGCGTCCACGGTCCGCGTCGTGGCCGCTGTGGGCGAGGCGTCGGCGGGAGAGCCGCCGTACCGGGCCGCCTCCGCCGTGGCCGATCTGCTGGGTACGCGGCCCACGGCGTTCCCCGGCGACCACGGGGGTTTCGGCTCCGAGCCCGAGGCGTTCGCCGCCGGGCTCCACCGGGTGCTCTCGGCAACCTGAGAAGGCTCGACCGGGCAAGCTCGGCTGGGGAGACTCGACGGCGCCTTTCCGTACCCGGATCAGCCGGTCACGGCGTCGCTTTCCCGGGGGGCATCCGGCAGGTCCAGGCTGTCGCGGAGCTTGGTCGGCTTGAGGAAGAGCGCGGCGACGACACCCACCGCGGCGATCGCGGCGGAGATCAGGAAGATGTGTCCCGTGGCGTCGCCGTACGCCGCGCGCACGACGGTCCGCGCGGCTTCCGGCAGCGCCTGGAGGTTGAGGGTGCTGCCCCCGGAGCCGGAGGGCCGGATGCCCGCCTTCTGGAAGCCCTCGGCGATGCCGGTGGCCACCCTGTTGGCCAGGACCGCGCCCAGGACCGAGACCCCGATCGTGCCGCCCAGCGAGCGGAAGAAGGTGATGGCACCGCTGGCGGCACCCAGTTCCCGCAGCGGGACGACGTTCTGGATGACCAGCACCAGGTTCTGCATGGACATGCCGACGCCGATGCCGACCAGCAGCATCGCGGCCGACACGAGCAGCAGCGAGGTCTCGTGGTCGATCACGGACAGGCCGAGGAAGCCGACGGTGAGCACGACGGAACCCGCCACGATGTACGGCTTGACGCTGCCGCTCCTGGACACGAGCGCCCCGGAGACCGCCGAGGACAGCAGCACGCCGAGCATCAGCGGGATGGTCAGCAACCCGGCCTCGGTGGGGCTGTAGCCCCGGCCGATCTGGAAGTACTGCCCCAGGAAGACCGATCCGCCGAACATGGCCATGCCCACCGCGAGGCTGGCCAGGATGGCCAGGGCGGGGTCACGCATGCGGACGATGTGCAGCGGCACGATCGGCTCCTTGACCCGCGACTCCACCCACACCGCGACGGCCAGGATCACGATCCCGCCGCCGACCATGGCCGCGGTCTGCCAGGAGAGCCAGTCGAAGGAGTTGCCGACGAAGGTGATCCAGATGAGCAGGACGCTCACGCCCGCGGCGATCAGGGTGGCACCCGCGTAGTCGACCTTGGTGTCCGGCCGCCGGATCGTGACCACGTGGAGCGTCTTGTGCAGCAGGAGGAAGGCGACGGCCGTGAACGGCACGGCGATGAAGAAGCACCAGCGCCAGCCCAGCCACGAGGTGTCGGCGATCAGGCCGCCGAGCAGCGGGCCCGCCACGGTGGCCACGGCCATCACCGCGCCGAGGTAGCCGTTGTAGCGTCCCCGCTCCTTGGGGCTGATCATCGCGGCGATGACGACCTGGACCAGGACCTGCAGGGCTCCCATGCCGAGGCCCTGGATGGCGCGGAAGGCGATGAGCTGGCCGGTGTTCTGCGCGAACCCGCAGGCCAGCGAGCTGAGCATGAAAATGACGATGGAGATCTGGATGAGCAGTTTCTTGCTGAACAGGTCGGCCAGCTTGCCCCAGACCGGGGTGGACGCGGTCGCGGCGAGCAGCGACGCGGTGACCACCCAGGTGTACTGGGACTGGGTGCCGTCGAGCGCGCCGATGATCTGCGGCAGCGCCACCGACACGATCGTGGCACTGATCATCGCCACGAACAGGGCGAGAAGCAGGCCGCTCAGCGCTTCGAGGATCTCACGGTGGCTCATCGGCTCCGCGCCGGGTGGCGCGACCGCTTGGGTGCTCACGCACAACCTCCAAATACCAGCTACCAGCAATTAGGACAGACCGTGACAACATACATGCCCATTGGGCAAGTTTGCGCACCGGGCACACTTATCCGGGCAGTAGGCTGGTCACGCGATGGAGATCACAGCGGGGTTGCGCGAGCGTAAGAAGGCCGAGACGCGGCAGGCGGTCCACGAGGCCGCCCTACGGCTCACCGCCGAGCACGGCCTGGACCACGTTACCGTCGAGGCCATCGCCGACGCCGCCAACATCTCGCGGCGCACCTTCTCCAACTACTTCGCCAGCAAGGAGGACGCCCTGCTCTACGGTGACGAGCAGCGCATCCGCCTGCTGGTCGAGCGGGTCCGCACCCGCCCCGCCGAGGAGCGGGCCTGGCGGGCACTGCGGGAAGCCGTCAAGGACTTCTACCTCGAGATGGGCGGCCCGGACAAGCAGTGGGCGGTCCGCGCCAGGCTCGCCAAGAGGCATCCCACGCTCCTGGCCAGGCAGCTGGCCAACCACGCCAACCTCGAACGCGAGCTCGCCCAGGTCATCGCCGAACGCGGCGACGGCGGCCCCGGCCCGCGCCCCCAGGTGATGGCCGCGGCCTTCCTCGTCGCGCTGCGCGTCGCCACCCACATGTGGACCGAGGAGCACGAGTCCCGTCCGCTGGGCGAGATCATGGACGACGTTCTCAACGAGATGGCCCGGCCCTTCGACAGTGAGCGGCCCACCGGCCAGGACGGCTGACACCCCCGAGCCGACACGGCCGACACGGCCGACACGGCCGACACGGCCGACACGGCCGACACGGCCGACACGGCCGACACCGCCGATACGGCCGGTCATGGCAATTCGGCCGAACGGCCACCGCCGATATCCGCCGAACGGCCGATGCACCGGATTCCGCCGCCGGGACATCCTCGGGAAGCGCGCCGAACGGCGCGCCCATCCCTTGGACATCCCCTGGAGGATCCGTTGACCTCACCCATGACCCGCGTTCTGGTCTGCTGCGCGGCCACCACGCTGATCGGCGGCCTGACCGCCTGTTCGGTGAACGCCGGGAACGCGCGCCCCGAGGCGAGGACCTTCGCCTTCGACGGCAGGACGCTGAACGTGAAGTCGCACGAGATCCCGACGGACCTGGTCGCCACCGACCGCTCGGACATCAAGGTCACCCGCTGGCTCGACGCCAAGATGGGCTCGAAGCTGCTCCGGTGGGAGCTCAGGGACGGCGTGCTCGACCTGGAGGCGAGCTGCACCGGGATCGCGTTCTGCGACTCCCGCTTCAGGGTGGAGGTGCCGCGCGACGTCAGGGTGCTGCGCGACGGCCGTAAAACAGACCTCAGGGGACGCGGGTGACCGTGTCCGCACCCGCGTTCCCGGGGCCGGACATGTCCCGGACCTCCCGGGAACGCGGTCACGCGAAGATCGCCTGAGCGAGGGCGAGGCCCGCGAACACCGCCCCCAGACCCGCGACGACCGAGGCGACGACATTGACCACGGCGAAGAGAATCGCACCGCTCTCGGCCAGCCGCAGCGTCTCGTAGGAGAACGTCGAGTACGTGGTCAGCGCCCCGCAGAAACCGGTGCCGAGAAGTAGTCGCACGCCGGTGCCCACCGCGCCGGACAGCGCCGCCCCGGTCAGGACGCCCAGGATCAGCGAGCCGACCACGTTGACGGTGAAGGTGCCCCACGGGAAGACCGTGTCGTGGCGGGCCTGCACGGCCCGGTCGGTCAGATAGCGCAGCGGCGCCCCGAGGGCACCGCCGAGCAGCACCGGAAGCCAGCTCAGCATCCCGCTCATCCCGCTCACGTCGTCGGCCCGCCCCCGTGGCGAACGACCTCGACCTCGTCCAGGATGGACAGCCCTTCGGCGGGAAGGTCGTCCAGACTCGGCAGGAAGGCGCGGATCCGCTCCTCGGTGTCGATGATCGTGACGACCACCGGCAGGTGGTCGGCCATCGACAGCAGCCGGGTGGTGTGCACCGTCGAGGTGGCGCCGAAACCCTCGACACCGCGGAAGACGGACGCCCCGGCCAGCCCGGCGGCGTGGGCACGGTGCACGATCTCGGTGTACAGGGGCCGGTGGCGCCAGGTGTCGGTGTCGTCGACGAAGATCGTCAATCTCAGTGCCCGTCCGGCTGGAATCATCGCTCTCTCCTCGCCGTTCTCGTCGTTCTCTCCAGAAGTCGGCGGGTGGTCCACGTACCGGCCGTCACCGCGGCCAGGGCCGCCACGACCGTCGCCGCCAGATAGCCGAACGCCGGGCCGATCCGGCCACCGGAGATCAGCCGCTCGATGTCCAGGCAGTAGGTGGAGAAGGTGGTGAAGCCACCCAGCACCCCGGTGGCCAGGAACGGCCGCATCCAGGCGGGCGCCGTCCACGCCTCGGTGAGCGCGACCAGGAGAACACCGATCATCAGGCAACCGGCCGCGTTGACCCCCAGCGTGGTCCACGGGAAGGACCCGGCCTCGGTCGGCCACAGCAGGGCGGCGCCGTAGCGGGCACCCGTACCGATCGCGCCCCCGGCGGCGATCACCGCCAGGACACCGTGGTACGAGCGACCCGACCCACCACGCCCACGCGCACCGGCCTCGGCCTCGGCACCGGAACCGAGGCCGGGGCCGGGACTGGGGCCGGAGTCAGGACCGGGACCAGGGCCAGGAGCAGGGGTGAGGTCACGACCGGAGTCGGAGCCAGGACCAAGACTGGGACTGGGACCGGGGCCGGGAGCAGGACCGGGGCCGGGACTAAGACCAGGGTCGAGGCCGGGGTTGGGGTCGGGGTCGGGGTCGGGGCCGACGGGTTTGGTCGTCACCGTGAACCTCACCTGGTGCGGACGCATGCCTCTCCCTACGCGTGGGGGATGCCCGGCCTGGCTGCGCGGGCACGACCTGTCACGGGTAGGGACCGTTGGCGGCAGCGGGTGCCGCGGTTGGGAGCGGCGGGCCCCACCGCCGCGGGATCCCGGTATCGGCGGGATCCTCACTTCTCAGCCTAGCGCGACCGCTTCACGACCCTCCCAGCCTAGCGCGACGGCTTCACGATCACCCGTACGACCGTTCCCACGGCCCGCGGGCGCTCACCGCCAGGGGCTCTCGTGTCCCGGGTCGAGGTGCCTGACCATGATCCGGCAGATCTCCGGGCGGAGTTCGCGCCCGCCGCCGGGGTGGTGGACGACCGCCGTCGTGGCCACCTGGCCGTGGGGCCACTCGGTGTACCCCAGGCGGGCGTACAGCCGATGGGCGTCGGGGTTGTCCAGGCCCACGCCGAGGGCGACCTGTTTGTGGCCCAGGTCCCAGAGCCGTCGTTCGGCGGCCCTCAGGAGTCCGGTGCCGATTCCCTCGCCGCGCCGTCCGGCGACGACCTCCAGGTGCGTGATCAGCGCGACGTCCGGCAGGTGGGCACGCAACTCCGGCTCCTCGGCGGTCCCCAGCCAGACGTAGACGTCCCCCACCGCCACGCCGTCCTGCCAGGCGACGAGGAGCACCCCGTGGCCCCTGCTCTGCAGGCCCAGCCTGTCGCTGAAATACCCCTCCTGCCCGAGTGACCGGACCAAGGCGGGAAGATCTCCGTCAGTGGCCTGGCATATGTCGATTTTTCCCACGAACAACACATTCCCGGCTAAATATCCGGTAAATCAAGAGTTCATTTCCATCCGGCATATCCATGCAGGGGGTTCTCGCCGTCCTTGACCAACCACTTCATGGCGTCCGCGGCGTCGGGCCCGAGTACGGGAAAGCGGCGCAGGTGTTCCGCCCACCGGCGGCGGTCCTGCGCCCAGGCTTCGACGTAGGCGACGCAGAACCCGGCCTCGATCCGGCTGAGGCGGCCGAGGGCGGCCAGCAACGAGGCCTCCATCGCCCCCCGGTCCGGTTCGGAACCCGCGGGGAGCCGCCTGACCCGCCGCAACACGTTCTCGATGAACTCCTTCCTCGCGAGCAGGAAGCGGCTCCAGTGCCGTACGTCGGTCGCGCCCCGCCAGCCGGTGCCCGTCCGCTCGTCGAGGAGCCAGTAGATGCCCTCGGCGAGGACGTCACCGAGTTCCTGGTCCCGGGCGCGGGCGGGCCGGTCGAAGGGGTCGTACGGCCGCTGCCTCACCATTCCCGTCACCGCGAGGCGGCGCAGTGACGTGTCGCCCAGCAGGTAGAACCAGTCCTCGTTGTAGACGTTCGGGAAGAACGAGGGGAGACGGGTCGTCTCGACGGCGAGGGCGCCGCCGCCCACGAACGAGTCCTGATGTCCTCCGGTCTGCCGGTGCGCGTGACACACCACCGAGTTGTCGGGATAACCACCGATATGCATGCCCACCACGTCGTAGGTGTCCAGCAGCGCGGCGGCCCGCGCGACCTCCTCGTACCCCCCGACCTCGATGTCGTCGTCCAGGAAGACGATGCGTTTCCAGCCCATCAGGCGGGCGAGGAGGAGTCCCGCGTTCCGTTTCGCGCTGAGGTCGGTCGACCGGTCGAACAGCGTGCCCCTGAGCAGGGAGGTCGTCATGAGGTCGGGCAGGTTCAGCCGGTCCGCGTCGTCGATGTCGATCGCGAGGAACTCCACACCGGCCGGCATGATGGTGGCCGCGAGCCTCGCGCTGCTCCACCTGCGGCTGTGCAGGGAGACCAGGGGGCAGCGCAGCGCGACCGCCAGGCGGATCGCGTGCTCCAGCCAGCGGGGATGCCGGATCGTGGGGACCACGATGGCGTCGACCGTCCCGAGCGCCCGGGGGGCGGAGGTGGTGTCGGGTATGTCGACCAGGTGCCGGTGGGAGCCGTGGTGGTGCTCCGTCGCGACCGGCTTCGTCTCAGTCCCCATCTGCGGGCTTCGCCCACTCGTGCAGCCTGACCGTGTCGAGGTTCCAGTCGGGCGTGATGACGACCTGCCCCTGGATCCTGACCCGCGTGAGGACGCTGTACGACTTCGCGTCGCCGAACCGCGTCCGCAGGAACAGGGCGTTCCTGTCGCGGAACCGCTCGTCGGTCAGTGCCCGGACCGCCCCGTACACGCCTCGGGCGTACATCCCGTTGCAGATGGTCAGCGTGCGCCGGACGTTGTCGGGATTCACGCCGCGATAGAAGAACGCGACGTCCTCCAGCAGTTGCGGGCCCTCGTCCGACTTCCGGACGAGGGGGTGGTGCCTGCGCGTGTCGCCGCCCTCGTCGACCTCGAAGTAGGGCCCTTTCTCACCGGCCCAGTCGGGCACCTGGCGGACCGGTAACTCGATTCTCGCGAGCATGGACGCGGTGACCTTGTTCCAGTCCACACCGCCCAGCAGCACCAGGTGGGTGGTGAGGTCGTCCGACTTCAGGTCCTCGGTCACGCGGATGGTCACCAGGCTCCGGGGGTTCGCGGCCCGGAGATGCCCGTGCAGTTCGAACAGCGCGTCCAGGTCCGAGTATTTGTAGAGCTCGATGTAGTCGGCACTGCTGGGATTCGCGTACGGGATCCTGGCCCGGTCCGATTCGGGGACCTGCGAGCAGATGATCGTGATCGGCCGGCCGTCCGCGAAGTGCCAGGGGCCTTCGCGGAAGGCGTCCGCCGGGACGGCCTTCTCCCCGGCGGGTGTGAGGGCGACCTGTGACCGCAGTGCCTCGTTGCGCAGGCGGGTCAGCTCGTCCAGCAGCGCGGTGCGCCGGTCGTGCTCCTCGGCGGTCAGGTCGGACAGCGGGAGCACGCGGGCCGTTCCCTCCGCGACCGACCGCCTGGTCGCGAAGAACGTCGCGTATCCCTCGATCCTGGACAGGGGCGGGATCTTGGGCGTGTGAACGGACTCCCACGACGAGATCAGCGGAGCGCTGACTCCGAGCGCCTCGCGTAGCTGTGCCTGCGTGATCCGCGTGTCAGGCCATCGGCTGTCACGAAGCTCGCGTAACCGGAGCGCCAGCGCGGTCGGCGCGGAGTTGTCGTCCCTCATCTCAGCCTCATTCATCTGAACTTCAGTCATCCCACTAAACACCAATCCGGGCGCGGGGTCGATGAAGAATCCGCAGCTGAGGCATTACGAAACAGCATGACATGCGAAGACGCGTGCGCGAGAAGACGTCATTCTAGTCAGATTTCTGTGGCCACCGGGAGAGCATCGAGAGATTCAGCGAGGGAATCACTGAATGGAGACAACTTCTCATTAATTAGCTGAAGTTAACTGAAGTCAATCCAAGGAAGCCCGAAGGAGGTGGCCGATGCCGGGTGACTGAGACGGCCCCCGACGTGGCGGCGAGTGGCACCCGACAGGAAATACCGCGAACACCTCCCGGCGAGCCCGATCGCTCATTCACCGGTTCACCGGCTCATCGGTGGAGGTGTCCGCACGGCAAGGTTTCTCACCGAGCGTATCTTCGTACCAGGGAACCCCGATGACAACACTGACGCTTCATCTCACCTCGGCGATGCCGAATCCCGTCGACGGCGGGAACCTGACCCTTCTCATCCTCGCGACCACGATCACGCTGGTGATCGCGGCGATTCGCTGGACGGCCCGGCGGACGCGCGTCGTTCTCGTGATCAGCGGTACGGGCGTCCTGCTCGTGTTCCTCGTCATCCTGGTCATGGCCTATCTGGCCGCTGTCAAAATATTCTGAGGTGGCGAACGCGCGACGGTCCGCGCGTGGCCACACCGGAGTACCGGGCGGGCCGAAGCGCCGGGAACCCCACCGGCCCGGCCCACCGGTTTCGGGCTCCACGGTCCGTGATCCTCCCATCCCGGCAGACCCACCCCGGCGGACCCGGCCGGGCACTATCGGGGGGCGTCGCCGACGGGGTGGAACCTGATGTCGTGGCCGTCGGCGTCCGGGGCCGCGAAGCGCAGCAGGCGGGCGCCCTCCTCGGTCACCGCGCTCTCGTCCTCTCCCGACAGGGGTTCGAAGAGCCTGACCACCAGCGTCGCCGTACCCCTGTCCCGTTTGACGTTCCAGAGCCCGTGGACGAAACCGTCGACGGTCATCGCCGCCTCGACGATGACGTGCCCGCGCCGGTCGTCGGATACCAGGCGGGTCCGGTCGGCGTGGGCGAGCACCACGTTGTCGAGTGCGGCCAGGAAGCGGACGGGAGCCGGAACGCCGGGATCCGGGCGCGGCGCCTCGGGGAGGTCGAACAGCTCCCGCCCGGCCTCGTTACCGAACACCCGCAACCGGGGCCTGAGCCGCTCGACCACCTCTTTCAGCCGGGTCATGCCGCTCCACGCCTGGATGTCCCCGACCGTGGCCGGGCCGAAGGCGGCGAGGTAGCGCACGACCAGTTCCCGTGCCGAGGGCTCGGCGGCGAGCGGCCGTCCGAGCCAGTGCTCGGCGAGGACGAAGGGCGTCGTGCCCCGCCGCCCCCAGGTTCCGTCGGGCGGCGGGTGCACCACCGGCAGCAGGCCCTGTACCGACCTGGCCAGCGCGACGGGGTCGCGTCCCGGCCACCGTCCGGCCAGCGCCCTGCCGAGTTCCGGCCTGGTCAGCGTGTCCCGGCCGAGGATCGTCCGCGCGGCGGCGGCCAGCTCCCCGAGGTCCAGCCCGGCGGTGAACCTGCCGAACCCGCCCTTCTGCCAGCGATCCAGCATCGGCTGCAGCAGTGGCCGGAGCCACAGGTAGTCCTCGGCGGTGACCAGGTGCTGGGTCCCCCGGAACAGCGTCGCGCGCACCACCTCCCGCCGGTGCAGCGCCCCGGTCAGGTCGTCGAGCCGGAAGCCGTCGACCCGGCTCCACAGCCCGATGTACGGCGGGTCGGGATCCTGGGCCTGCAGGCCGACGAGGCGCTCGATCACGGTGAGCGCGGGCACGTCGGCGCGGCGCAGCAGCAGTTGCCGCTCCAGGGTCGCCCGGTTGAGGTCTCGCCGGGTGAGGGTCTCCACGGTGTCCTTCCATCGCTCACGGGGGTGCTCGCCGGTGTTCACGGCACACGACACGAACACCGGCGAGCGACCCGGCACCGCCTGGTTCTCTGGACCGGTGCCGCTTTCAGGCCGTCCACGGCGCGGGACGCCGACGGGCGGCCCGGGTCCCGGCACCGCCGTCCGGCTCCCCGGGCCGGTGCCACTTTCCGGCCGTCCTGCCCGTAGCGCCGTCCGGCCCGGCACCGCCGTCAGGCGCGGAAGGCGGCGGCGTTCTCCCGTACCCACTCCACGAAGGTCCTGGCCGGTTTCCCGGTGACCTTCTCCACGGTGGGGAGTACGGTGTAGCCCGCCTCGGGCGGGTTGGTGCGCATGGTGAGGAAGAACTCGATGTCCTCGTCGGAGTAACCGGTCCGGCGCCACCCCTCGACGACCTCGTCCCTGGTGAGCTCGACGTAGCGCACGTCGCGGCCGAGGACGGCGCCGATCGTGCGCACCTTCTCCGGCGGGGTCAGCGCCTGCGGCCCGGTCAGCCAGTACTCCTGACCGGCGTGGCCGTCGGTGGTCAGCGCGGTCGCGGCGACCGCGGCGATGTCCGCCTCGTGGATCATGGCGCTCCTGGCGTCGGCGAACGCCTCGCGGACGACGCCCTCGTCCCGTACGGACTCCGCCCACTCCAGGGCGTTGGACATGAACTCCACCGGCGACAGGTGCGTCCACTCCAGGCCACCGGCCTCGACGGCCTCCTCCAGCGGGCTCTTCGTCACGTCTCCCTTGAGCACCGTCACCCTGCGCACCCCGGCCTTCCTCGCCAGGTCCACGATCTCCACACCGTTGGTCAGCGGCGCGAAGTCGTCCCCGCCGAAGCTGATCAGGTGCGCGGCGTCGACACCGGAGAAGGCCCCGGACAGGCTCGCGGTGTCGGCCAGGTTGCCCGCCACCACCTCGGCGCCCGCGGGGAGGTTCGCCTTCGCCGGGTTCCGGGTGAGGGCGCGGACCCGGTGTCCCTCGGCCAGCAGCTGCTCGACGAGGGGGCGGCCGACGTTGCCGGTGGCACCGGAGACGAGAACGGTTGTGGGGTTTTCTGTTGTCATGGCGCAGACGCTAGAAGGATTCGCGGTCAACTCCTGTCCGCGATAACTGGAAAAATCGTCTTATGTTGGAGACTTCGGCTCGGCTGCTCCGCCTGCTGGCGTTGCTGCAGGCCCATCGCGACTGGTCGGGTACGGAACTGGCCGGACGGCTGAAGGTGAGCCCGCGGACCGTGCGCCGCGACGTCGACAAGCTGCGGACCCTGGGGTATCCGATCAACGCGACCGGCGGCGTCGGCGGCGGCTACCAGCTGGCCGCGGGCGCCTCGCTGCCTCCGCTGCTGCTCGACGACGAGGAGGCGGTCGCGGTGGCGGTCGGGCTGCGGACGGCGACCTCGGGCGCGGTCACCGGCATCGCCGAGACCTCCGTACGCGCGCTGGCCAAGCTGGACCAGGTGCTGCCCCCGAGGTTGCGCTACCGGGTCAACACGCTGAGCGCGGCCCTGGTGACCATGCCGATGCCCGGCCCCACCGTCGACCCGTCGACGCTGACCGCGATCGCCTCGGCGGTACGCGACCACCGGCGGCTGCGGTTCGACTACGTCTCGCACGAGGGCGCGGAGAGCGTACGGGACGTGGAACCCTACCGTCTGATCAGCGACGGGCGGCGCTGGTATCTCTTCGCCTGGGACACGGAGAGGTCGGACTGGCGCAGGTTCCGCGTCGACAGGTTGTCCCCGCGCGTTCCCACCGGACCCCGCTTCGCGCCCAGGCCGCTTCCCGCCGACGACCTGGCCGGGTATTTCGCCAGGGGCATGACCACGGACCGCCACCGCTACCGGGCGGTGCTCCTCATGCACGGTTCGGCCGGGGCGGTGGCCGACGAGGTTCCCTCCACCATCGGCGTGGTGGAACCCGTGGACGACGACACCTGTGTCCTGCGCATCGGCTCCGACAGCCTCGACCATCTCGCGGTCTGGGTGGCCGCGTTCGGCTTCGAGTTCGAGGTCCGGGAGCCGCCCGAGCTGGTGGAGCACCTGCGGACGCTGACCGCCCGCCTGCGTCGGGCCGCCTGGCGGGATCAAGACGAACCGGCACCGGCATCCGTACCGGACAGGCGCGACGCCGCGCGGTGACCGGGATCCGTCACCGGCCTCACATCGCCGGGGACCCGCGGTGCGAGCTCGCACCACGGCGTCCGCGCAACTACTATTTGTAAACTTTCCTATTGACAAGCCTTCTTGCCGAGTGTTTGATCCGAGTTAATTTTAGAGGTGAAGTTACCGGGGCGCTCCTCCGAGCCGATGGACCGGGGCTCCGGGTCATCACCTCGCCGTACGCACCGGCGGTCCGCGGCGTCAGGAGCGCGCGCACCGCGGCACTCGAAGAGAACCCCAGAGAGAAGAGCCACCGTGACCCCGCAGCACCCCCCACCGCCGCTCCCGAGCACGGTCGCCGCGCAGTCCCCGCAGTCCCCGGCCATCCGGATCCGCCGAGGTACCGGCCGGTCCGGCCGGTTCAGCGGGCCCGGCCGGGAACGACGTGTCACGACGGGATTCCAGGAGGGGCGGATGAGGCACATCCTCATGGCGCTCGCCGTGGTCGCGTCGTTCCTGGTCGTGCTGCCCGGCACCGCGCAGGCCGCCCCGCCGACCGGGCTCACCACCGTGATCAGCCGCAACAGCGGCAAGTGCGTGGACGCGCGGGCCGCCGCGACCGCCAACGGCACCGTCGTCCAGCAGTACGCGTGCAACGGCTCGACCGCCCAGCTCTGGCAGTTCCAGCCGACCAGCGGCGGGTTCTACCGGGTCAACAACGGCAACAACGCCGCCCAGGCGTGGGACGTCGTGAACGTCTCCACCGCCGACAGCGCCCCGATCCAGCTCTGGTCGTACTCTGGCGGCAACAACCAGCAGTGGCAGGCCGTGGAGGAACCCGGCGGCTTCTACCACTTCGTCAACCGGCACAGCGGCAAGTGCCTCGACGTGCCGGGCGCCTCGATCGGGGACAGTGTGCAGTTCCAGCAGTACACGTGCAACGGCACGACCGCCCAGTCCTTCAGCCTGGGCAACCCGCCGCCGACCGGGAACAACCCCGACCTCGGCCCGAACGTGAGCATCTTCGACCCGTCGACGCCCACGGCGACCATCCAGGCCAGGCTCAACTCGGTCTTCGGCCAGCAGCAGACCAACCAGTTCGGCGGCAACCGCTTCGCCCTGCTGTTCAAGCCCGGCTCGTACTCGGTGGACGCCAACATCGGCTTCTACACGCAGGTCGCCGGGCTCGGCCTGTCGCCCGACAACGTCACCATCAACGGCACCGTGCACGCCGAGGCCGACTGGTTCCAGGGCAACGCGACCCACAACTTCTGGCGCGGCGCCGAGAACCTGTCGGTCACCCCGCCCTCCGGCACCGACCGCTGGGCGGTCTCGCAGGCCGCCTCGTACCGGCGGATGCACCTGCGCGGCAACCTGCAGCTCGACGACGGCGGCTGGTCGAGCGGCGGCTTCATCGCCGACTCGAAGATCGACGGCCAGGTCAGGTCGGGCTCGCAGCAGCAGTGGCTGTCGCGCAATGCCGAGTGGGGCAGCTGGACCGGTTCCAACTGGAACATGGTGTTCGTGGGCGTCAACAACCCGCCCGCGGGCAACTTCCCGAACCCGCCGTACACCAGGGTCGCGACCACGCCGGTCGTGCGGGAGAAGCCGTTCCTGTACGTCGACCAGGCCGGCGCCTACCAGGTGTTCGTACCGGCGCTGCGGACCAACTCCTCCGGCACGACGTGGTCCGGCGGCAACCCGGCGGGCACCTCGATCCCGATCGACCAGTTCTTCATCGTCAAGCCCGGCCACACCGCGGCGAACATCAACGCGGCGCTCGCCCAGGGGCTGAACCTGCTGTTCACCCCGGCCGTCTACCACCTCAACGACACGATCAGGGTGACCCGGGCCAACACCGTCGTGCTCGGCCTGGGCCTGGCCACGGTGATCCCCGACAACGGCGTGACCGCCATGACCGTCGCCGACGTGGACGGCGTCAAGGTCGCCGGGCTGCTGATCGACGCGGGCACGACCAACTCGGCCACGCTGATGCAGGTCGGCCCCTCCGGATCGTCGGCGAGCCACGCCGCCAACCCGACGTCGCTGCACGACGTGTACTTCCGGGTCGGCGGCGCGGCCGTCGGCAAGGCCACCCAGAGCCTCGTCGTCAACAGCAACAACGTGATCGGCGACCACCTGTGGATCTGGCGCGGCGACCACGGCAGCGGCATCGGATGGAACACCAACACCGCCGCCAACGGGCTCACCGTCAACGGCAACGACGTCACGATGTACGGCCTGTTCGTCGAGCACTACCAGCAGCACCAGACCGTCTGGAACGGCAACGGCGGCCGGACGTACTTCTACCAGAACGAGATGCCCTACGACCCGCCCAACCAGGCCGCCTGGATGAACGGGAGCACGCAGGGCTACGCCGCGTACAAGGTGGCCAACACGGTCACCACACACGAGGCGTGGGGCCTGGGCAGCTACTGCTACTTCAACGTCAACCCGGGGGTCGTGGCGGCCCGCGCGTTCGAGGTGCCGAACACACCGGGGGTCCGCTTCCACAACATGGTGACGGTCTCGCTCGGCGGTGTCGGCACGATCCGCAACATCATCAACACCACGGGCGGCCCGTCCAACTCAAGCACCAACGTGGCCAACCTGGTCAACTACCCCTGATCACCTCTCCCGCCGCGTTCCGGAACCGCTTCCAGGATCTGGAACGCGGCGTCCGGCCCCGCGCGAGGACCGCGTGGTGGCGTACGGGCGATCGGGAGACCAGCCGGAGCGGTCATGGATGAGAGCCGCTCCCGGCCAGGAGGCGGGCGCTCCCGTAGGGACGGCGGGACGCCCGGCTCCTGGCTTTTCAGCTTCCGGCTTTTCGGCTTCGGGCTTGCGGCTCTGGCTTCTGGCTTCGGGTTCCCGCTCGAGTTTCCGGCTGCCGTAAGGGCGCGGAACGGAAAACGAGCCCCTCCCCGGGTGGGGAGGGGCTCGTTGACGATCAACGATTACGGCGTGCCGGGGCCGTAGTAGCCGCCCAGCTTGTCGCGGTAGTCGGGCTCCTTGTAGGTCGCCTCGTCGTACTCCGGCGCATCCTTGATCTCCTGCTTGGTGCGCGAGACGTAGATCTTGCGCTCCTGCGGGTCGATCTGGTGCACGGTACCGGCCGGCAGAACCACCTTCTTGCCGAAAATCCAGAAACCGGTGTCGACGACGATGTAGCTGTCACCTACCGCGTTGCTCTCCTCGTCCACCGAACCGATCTTGCCGTCGGTGGCCTCCACGTCGAACCCCACGAGATCCAGCGTCTGCTCGCCGCTGTAGGCCTCGGGGCGGTAACTCCACACGTTCTCCGTCATGGCGTTTCTCCTCGTCAGCGAAGGTTGGGACTCTCCTCTACTGCCCGCCGCGCCCGCGCTAAACAAACCGTGGGAAATCCTGGGCCGCCCCGGGGGAGTCTTTGACGGTCGCGCCGCCCCTCCCCCCGAGGTCGGAGACCGGATCCACCGCCGCCGACGACCGCCGTAATCAGCTCGCGGCGAAGTACTCCGCCACGATCCGGGTGTGCAGCGGGAACGCCAGCTCTCGCGGCCCGTCGATCAGCAGCCACTCCGTCGTCTCGGCCGTCGGCACGACCGGCGGGAGGTCCGCCGCGCCGACCTTCGGCCCCAGGGCGAAGACCAGCACGGTGCCGTCGGGGGCGCTGAGCACGTCGAGGAGCCGCACACCGTCCGCGTCGACGACGACACCCGTCTCCTCACGCAACTCCCGGACGGCCGCCTGCTGCCAGGACTCGCCCACGTCGACGAAACCACCGGGCAGGGCGAGACCGCCCCGGTGCGGTTCGACGTCACGACGGACCACCAGCAGGCCGTCGTCCACCGGCAGCACCATCACCGCGACCGGCAGCGGGTTGAGATAGGAGGTGTTCCCGCAGCTGGAGCAGGTACGCGGCCATGCCTGGCCGGGGGCGAAGGCTCCGCCGCAGAAGGAGCAGTGCGAGTTCCTGGTCGTCACGATCGCGAGATTAGACCAGAACGAGGTCCTGGCTCCCGCTTTCCCGTCCTTAACCGGGAATCCACCCGGTACGAGCCGGTACGAGGCAGTGCCTCGCGCTTTCACCCGGAGATCCGGACCGGGACGAGGCGGTGGCCGGTGTTCTCACCCGGGGATCCGGACCGGGGCGATGGGCCGCGCTTTCACCCGGAGGTCCGGGACGAGGCGGTGACCTGTTTTTCATCCGGGGATCCGCCAGGAGATCCAGACCGGGGCGATGGGCCGCGCTTTCATCCGGAGATCCGGGACGAGGTGGTGGCCCGTGTTTTTGGTGGCCGTCGCCGGGGATCGCGTCAAGGTGGCGCCCGGCGCGACGTGCCCTTCACCCGGAGGGCAGACTTTCCCGCGTGAAGCGAATCCTCATCATCGGCATCGGCGCGGGAAACCCCGATCACCTCACCCTCCAGGCGGTCAAGGCCATCTCGGCGACCGACGTGTTCTTCGTCCTCGACAAGGGAGAGGCCAAGCACGACCTCGTCCAGCTCCGGCAGGACCTCGTCGACGCGCACGCCCGCCCTTCGTACCGGCTGGTCGAGGCCCGCGACCCCGAGCGCGACCGGACCACCCCCGCCTACGCGGGCGCGGTGGAGGACTGGCGGTCGCGCCGCGCCGACATCTACGAGCGGCTCGTCCGCGACGAGCTGGGCGACGACGAGACCGGCGCGTTCCTCGTCTGGGGCGACCCCTCCCTCTACGACAGCACGCTGGCCATCGTCGAGGAGGTCCTCGGCCGGGGCACGGTCCGGTTCGAGTACGACGTCGTACCGGGTATCAGCAGCGTGTCCGCGCTGGCCGCCCGGCACCGTACCAGCCTGACCCAGGTCGCACGGCCCCTGCACATCACCACCGGCCGCCGCCTGTCCGAGGAGGGCCCCGGCGAGTCCGACGACATCGTCGTCATGCTCGACGCCCGCCACGCCTTCGCCTCCCTGCCCGACACCGCCGACTTCGAGATCTACTGGGGCGCCTACCTGGGCACCCCCGACGAGATCCTGGTGGCCGGGCCGGTCGAGGAGGTCGCCGACCGGATCCGCGACGTCCGTACCGAGGCCAGGGAGCGCAAGGGCTGGATCATGGACACCTACCTGCTGAGGCGGCTTCCGCACGTGGAGCGTCCCGGATCTCCCTCCTGACCGGTCGTCGCGGACGCGAGGGTGTCCGGCCCGGCCGTCGCGAGCCGGGAGCGGACACCCCCGCCCCGGCTCCACAGCTCCACAGCTCCACGGCTTCCCGGCTCACGGCTCACGGCTCACGGCTCACGGCTCCATAGTCTCGGCGGTACGGCCGAGGCGCGGGCCGGTCCTTCCCTTCGGCAGGAGCCGGGGAGGTCGCCTCGCCATAAGGTGTTTGTGCGGGAGGTCGGCTCGGGTAGTGTTGCCCTCCAGCAATGGACGTGATCGAGGAGGTGAGACCCATTACCGCTGTGTCAGGTCGGGTGCTCCCATCTCACGGTCGCGCGGTTCTTCCGACGTAGGTGACCGAGGGAGCCCCATCGGCATCCCGAAAGGCTCCAATGTCGGCTTTACCGTCATTTCTCCCCCAATCCGTCATCGTCACCAGGCTCCGGGCCGCCGGTTGTGTCTTCGCCGAGGACGAGGCGCGGTTGCTCGTCTCCACGGCGCGGACGCCGTCCGACCTCGTCGCCATGGTCGACCGGCGGGTCTCCGGTCTGCCCCTCGAACACGTTCTCGGCTGGGCGGAGTTCTGCGGGCTGCGGATAGCCGTGGACACCGGGGTCTTCGTTCCCCGCCGCCGCACCGAGCTCCTCGTCCACCAGGCCGTCGCCCTCGCCCGCCGGACCACCGGGCCCGCCACGCCCGCCGCCCTCCCCCGCCCGGTCACCGTTCCCGCCGTTCCCGTCGGTATCACTGTTCCCGGAGACCTCTCCGGTCCCACCGGTCAGGCCCTCGATCGGCCGTGGATCGTCGTCGATCTGTGCTGCGGTTCCGGCGCGGTGGGTGCCGCGCTGGTCGCGGCCCTGGACCGGGTCGAGTTGCACGCCGTCGACATCGACCCCGCCGCGGTGCGCTGTGCCCGGCGCAACGTCACCGATGGCCGGGTGTACGAGGGCGATCTCTACGAGCCGCTGCCCGCCACCCTGCGGGGCCGCGTCGACATCATGACCGCCAACGCGCCCTACGTGCCCACGGGGGCGATCGAGCTGCTGCCCCCGGAGGCCCGTGTCCACGAACCGCGAGTGGCGCTCGACGGTGGCGCGGACGGGCTGGAGATCCAGCGCCGGGTGACCGCCGAGGCGGCGCGGTGGCTGGCACCGGGCGGCCACCTGCTGATCGAGACAAGCGAACGCCAGGCGCCACAGACCGCCGAGGCCTTCGCCCGCAACGGGCTGATCCCGCGCGTGGTCGATTCCGAGGAGCTGGACGCCACCGTGGTCGTCGGGACCATGCCCGCCCTCCATCCGCCGCGCGGTCCCGTCCGTGATCAGGAGATGGGCGGGGTCGGGTAGGGTTCACTGGTGAAATCGCTGTTCACAGCCATTTTCGATGGCTGTGAACAGCACGTCCGCCCCCGTACAGGAGATCCCGCACAGTGTCCGAGAGCCGCGAAAAAGCAGCCCCCTCCCCGGGGGGAGATCGCGCCGATCTGCGCGCCGACTGCGCGAGCTGCTTCGCGCTGTGCTGTGTGGTGCCCGCCTTCTCGGCCTCCTCGGACTTCGCGATCGACAAGAAGGCCGGGCAGGCCTGTCCCAACCTGCGGACGGACTTCCGCTGCGGCATCCACACGCGCCTCAGGGAGAAGGGCTTCCGGGGCTGCACCGTCTACGACTGCTTCGGCGCCGGGCAGAAGGTCTCCCAGGTCACCTTCGGCGGGCAGGACTGGCGACGGGCGCCTCGGACCGCGAAGCAGATGTTCGGGGTGTTCCCGGTCATGCGGGACCTCCACGAATTGCTCTGGTATTTGACCGAGGCGCTGACACTGCGGCCCGCCCTGCCTATCCACGGTGAGCTCGGCCTCGCGCTGGAGAGGACCGAACGCCTCACCCGCGACAGCCCCGACGCTCTCGTACGGCTGGACGTGGCGGCGCACCGGCGGGAGGTCAACGCCCTGCTGCTGCGGACGAGCGAGCTCGTGCGCGCCGGAGCCGGGCGCGGGAAGAAGGATCGCAGGGGCGCCGACCTCATCGGGGCCAAGCTCAAGGGTGCCGACCTGAGAGGGGCCAACCTGAGGGGTGCCTATCTCATCGGGGCCGACCTCAGAGGCGCCGACCTGAGGACGGCCGACCTCATCGGGGCCGACCTCAGGGGTGCCGACCTCTCGGGCGCCGACCTCACCGGGAGCCTCTTCCTGATCCAGTCCCAGCTGGACGCGGCGAAAGGCGACGCCAGGACCATCCTGCCACCGTCACTCACCCGACCGGCCCACTGGTAGCCACCGCCCCCACCCACCCGACGCCCCGGCCGCCCGCTCACCGGCGGCCCCGACGGCCCGGCTCATCCAACCGGCTCCGGCCCGCCGGTGGTCACCGCCGCTCACCGCCCACCCGACGCCCCGGTCGCCCGGCCGCCCGCTCAGCCGACCGGCTCACCGGTGACCGCTCGCGCTCTCCCGCCCGGCTCGGCGGCGGCGCGCCTGCCGCCTCCGGGGAACCACCAGTTGCGGTCGCCGAGCAGTTCCATCGCCGACGGCACCAGAAGCAGACGGACCACGGTGGCGTCGATGAGGACGGCCGCCGCCAGGCCGACGCCCAGGATCCGGAGCGGCCTGTCGTCGAACGTGCCGAACGCGGCGAACACACAGAACATGATCGCGGCAGCCGCGGTGATCACCCGCGCCGTCGCCGCCAGGCCCTCGGTGACCGCGCGGCTGTTGTCGCGGGTACGGACGTATTCCTCCTGGATCCTGGAGAGCAGGAACACCTCGTAGTCCATGGTCAGCCCGAACGTCACCACGAACAGCATCATCGGCACCCACGCGTCGATCGGGCCGCCGGTGCCGAGGCCGAGCACGTCCCACTGGAAGATCGCGACGACCACGCCGTAGGAGGCGCCGATCGACAGCAGGTTCACCACGATGGCCTTCAGCGGCACCACCAGGCTGCGGAAAACCGGCACCAGCAGCGCGAACGAGGCGAGCAGCACCGCGCCGACCACCCAGGGCAGCCGGTCGAAGGAGTGCTCGGCGAAGTCGATGCCCGCCGCCGTACCGCCGGTGACCAGGACGGGGCCGGACAACGCGGCGCGCAGCGTGTGGATCAGGTCGGTGGTGGCCTCCTCCTGCGGGCCCGTCTTCGGTACGACCAGGGCGGTCCGCTCGTCCAGCGCGGTCACCCCGGCCACGCCCGGCGTGCTGGCGGCCTGGGCGACCGCCCGGCCCAGGGGTTCGGCGGAGACCAGTACGAGCGGGCCCTCCGTACCGGGGCCGAAACCGTTGGCGAGCAGTTCGTGGGCGCGGCGGGTGGTGTCGGAGACCGGCCGGTTGCCCGCGTCCGACCAGCCGAAACGCAGGCTCGCCGCGGGCAGCGCGAGCCCGAGGAGCAGTCCGAGCGCGAGGACACCGGCCACGAGGGGACGGCGCTGCACGCCCCTGCTCCACCTGCGGGCCGACGAGCCGGTGGCCCCGCGGCGGTGCGGCAGGGAGAAGCGGTCGACGCGGGTGCCGAGGAGGCCGAGCAGGGCGGGCAGCAGGGTGAGGGCGGTGAGCATCACCATGAGTACGCCGCACCCGGCGGCCAGGGCGATGCCGCCGCCCAGCGAGGGTCCGAGGAACAGGATGCCCGCGCCGGTGATGATCACCGTGATTCCGGCGAACAGCACCGACCTGCCCGCGGTGGTCATCGCCCGCACCACGGCGTCCTCGACGGTGAGGCCCTCCCCCAGCGAGGTACGGAAGCGGGTGACGACGAGCAGCGCGTAGTCGATGCCCACGCCGAGGCCGAGCATGATGGTCACGTACACGGCGAATCCCGGCGTGGAGACGACGTTCCCCAGCAGCGAGAGCAGGGAGACGGCGCAGACCACCCCGGTCACGCCCGTCAGCAGCGGCAGTGCCGTCGCGATCAGCGACCTGAACGCGATGAGCAGGATCACCGCGGCGGCCAGCAGTCCGATGCCCTCGGTGAGACCGCCGGGGGTGAAGTCGGCGAAGTCGTCACCGGCCAGCTCGGCCGTGAGAACGGGGGTGCCGGGACTGCCGGGAAGCGTGGGAGGACGGAAGGCGTCGCGCACCTCCTTGAGCTTCGTGGCGCTCTCCTGGCCGGTGTGACGGATCGGGACGGTGGCGACGGTGCCGTCCGGGGACACCTGCTCGTAGGGGGCTTCCGAAGGCTGCTGGGGTCGCGAGCCCCCGGCAGGTGTCCGGGCGGCGACCGTCACGCCGGGGACGGTGTTCATACGGGTGATCAGGGCGGTGACCGCCTGCCGTACCTCGGGGGCGCGCACGCCCGCCGGTGCGGACACCACGAGCCTGCCCTGGGGCTCGGCGGGACGGTCACCGAGCAGGTCCGCGGCCCGCTGGCTCTCCGAACCGGGGAGCGTGAAGTCGTCGGCCGTGGCGCCGGGCGCGCGGGCGGCGCCCACGACGAGGGCCGCGGCCAGGGCCAGCCAGGCGAGCAGCACCAGCCATCCGTGGCGGGCGCAGAAGCGGGCCAGGGAGTTGAGGGATGTCATGGCCCCGACGCTAGGAACGGGCACCGCCCGCGGTCGTCCACCCGGCGCGGGCGACGTCCTACCGCACCGGCGGTAGGACACGGACCCCCGGGGATTCGCTCATTCCGCTCATGGGACCGCGCCGCCGCCCTGGCCAACCTTCGGCCGACGCCTTGACCGACACCACCCCGGCCTAACGACACCTCGATCTACGCCACCCCAACCGGCCGACGTCATGCCCCAGGCCACCCCACCTGGCCGACACCTCGGCCACCGGCACCTCGACCGGCCGACACCTTGGCTCGTCGGCACCCGGCCTACCGGCACCTCCACCAGCGCCACCCCAACCGACCTGCCGACCTCTTGAGCTGCCGACATCTCGACCAAAACCACCCCGGCCTACCAACACCTCCACCAACGCCACCCGGCCTACCGGCACCCCGACCCATCGGCACCCTGGTTTACCGGTGTTTCGGCAGGCCGGGGCGGACCAGGCCGCTTTCGTAGCCCAGGACGACGAGCTGTGCCCTGTCGTGCACGGCCAGCTTCGCCATCATGCGGTTGACGTGCGTCTTCACCGTGGCGGGGCTCATGTGCAGACGCTCGGCGATCTGGAGGTTGCTCAGCCCCCCGGCGACCCCGGCCAGCACCTCGCGCTCGCGATCGGTCAGCGGCGCCAGCCTGGCCCGGCCGGGCGCGGGATCGGGCCTGGCCGAGAACTCCTCGATGAGCCGCCGGGTGACGCCCGGCGACAGCAGCGCGTCTCCCCTGGCGGCGACGCGTACGGCGTGGCGCAGCTCGGCCGGTTCCGCGTCCTTGACCAGGAAACCGCTGGCCCCAGAACGGAGCGCCTCGTAGACGTACTCGTCGAGGTCGAAGGTGGTGACCACGACCACCTTGGCGCCGCCCGCCGCCACGATCCTGCGGGTGGCCTCCAGCCCGTCGATCTCCGGCATGCGGATGTCCATCAGCACGACGTCGGGGCGGAGTTCGGCAGCCAGCCGCACGGCTTCGCGGCCGTTGGCGGCCTCACCGAGCACGGTGAGATCCTCCTCCGCGTCGAGCAGGGCGCGCAGGCCCGCGCGGACCAGCGGCTGGTCGTCGGCGAGCAGGACGGTGATCACGCCGGGAGCCACGCGGCGACCTGGAAACCGCCCTCGGGCCGGTCTCCGACGACGAGCCGCCCGCCGACCGCGGCCACCCGCTCCGCCATCCCCGCCAGCCCGTGCCCCCCGCGGATCCCGGCGTCGCCACCCCGCTCGTATCCGGTCTCGTACCCGGCGCGGATCCCGTCGCCGCCGACCGGTCCGTATCCGGCGCCCGGCGCGCGCGGACCGACCGGCTGGGGCATGCCGCTCCCCTGGCCGTCGTCGTCCACCTGGATGGTCACGCCGCCGGTCTCGAAGCTCAACCGGACCCGCGCCGTGCTCGCCTTCGCGTGACGCATGGTGTTGGTGAGCGCCTCCTGCACGATCCGGTACGCGGTCAGGTCCACCACGGGGGCCAGCGCCCGCCGCTCCCCCGCGACCTCGAACTCCACCGGCAGGCCCGCGGCGGCGACCAGCTCCTCCAGCTGCCCGGCGCCCGGCATCGGCCACCTTCCCTCGGGCCCGTCCTCGCGCAGGACCCCGAGGACGCCCTTCATCTCCGCCAGGGCCTCACGGCTGGCCGTACGGATCACCGACAGCGCCTCCCTGGCCGCCTCGGGGCCACCGGAGCGGTCGATCGCCTCCACGGCGACGGCGGCGTGCAGCGCGATCAGCGACACGGTGTGGGAGGTGACGTCGTGCAGTTCCCTGGCGACCTTGAGCCGCTCCTCCCGCCCCCGCCCGCGCGCCATCTCCTCACGGGTGCGTTCGGCCTCGACCATCCGCCGCTCCACCTCGGCGGCGTGCTCGTGGCGGGTCCTGGACACCTCGGCGAGCTGCCCGACCACCACCGCGATGAGCGCCCACAGCAGCAGGCCGGTGAGGTTGTCGAGGGTCCTGTCGACGAGCACGGCGCCCGAGGGGACCGCGACGAGGAAACCCGCGCCCGCCCAGCCCAGTGCCCGGCGGCCCGAGGAGATCGTCGCGAACACGGCGATCAGCGCGGGGACCGGCCACAGCGCGTAGGCGTAGCCGAGGGTGAAGACGGCCGCCGCCGAGGCCGCGCAGACCGCCAGGCTGAACCCGGGCCGCTCGCCCAGCCTGACCAGGCCGAGCACCGTCAGGGCCAGCAGCGCGCAGCCGAGGACGTCGAGCGGCCGGGCATCGGGCTGGTTGCCGTAGGCCATGACCGAGGAGAACCCGACGACCACGGCCATCGCGGCCACCAGCGCGAACCTGTTCACCCCCGCACCCTAGTTCCGCCCGGCGGGCCGGGACATCCCCCCGTGGCGGTAGCCGCCTACCGCCGGGGGTGCACGCCCGGACGGCCGGGCCCTCGTCGCGACCCGCCGCCTGCCCCCGCCTCCACGGGGCGGGTCAGGGCGCGGTACAGGCACGCGGTCGCCACCAGCGACGCGACCCCCGCCAGCGCCATCGCCGTGGAGACCGGTACGAACTCGGCCAGCGTCCCCGTTCCCGAGGCCGCCAGCGCCTGGCCCGCCAGTGTGCCGCTGCCCGCCAGCCCGAGCGCCTGCCCCCTGATGCGCTCGGGCACCGCCGCCACGTAACGCTCCTGCGTGCCCAGGTGCCCGGCGAACCCGAAGGAGGCCACCGCCACCAGCGCCGTCGCGGCCCACGTGCCCGGTGACAGCACGAAGAAGAGGTACGGCACCGCCAGCAGCGTGAACAGCGGCACCGCCAGCCTGACCCGCCGCTCGGGCGTGGTCCACCGGCCGACCACGAGGTCACCCGCGAGCATGCCCCCGGCCGCCGCGATGAACAGCGCCCCCGCCGCCGAGCCGCCCGCGTACGGCACGTAGAGCGCCTCCGCCCCGACGATCAGTCCGTTCGGCACCCACTGCACGAGCAGCAGCCCGCGGAGCCGCCGGTCGCCCAGCAGTTCCCCGTTCACCGCCCGGATCTGCCGCCAGGTCTGCCGCCCCGACACCCTCGGCGGCCTGGCCCGCAGTCCCAGCCGCTGCGTGAGCGCGACCAGGGCGCCCAGCGCCGCGCCCGACCACAGCGCCGCGTACGGCCCGGCCGCGGCCATCAGCGTCCCGCCGAGGGCAAATCCGGCGATCTGCGTGGCGCCGACCGCGATGTTCAGCGCCGAACGGCCCAGCACGTAGCCGTTGCCCGGCAGCAGGTCGGCCAGCAGCGCCTGGCGCGCGCCGTTCGCGACGGCGTCGAACAGCCCGCACGCCATGACCAGCGCCAGCATCCCCCACACCGGCAGCACCCCGAGGGCGAGCGTCGCGACCGCGACCGCCCTGGCCAGCGCCCACGAGACCAGGAGCGCGCGGGGCGGCAGCCTGTCGGCCAGCCCGCCGAGCGTCAGTGCGCCGACGGCCTGCGGCAGGAAACCCGCGAGGTAGGCCAGCGCGGCCAGGAACGGCGAGCCGGTGTGGGCGTACACGAGCGTGGACAGCGCCAGGCTCTCCATGGTCTTGCCCACGACGCTCACGGCCTGCGCGGCGAACAGCGTCCTGAACTGGCCGACGGCGAAGATCTCCCGATAGGTGTTCACGTACCGGAGCATGCGGGCCGGTCCGCACCGGAGGCTATTGTTTCGTCAGGAGGCGAAACCTTGTCCTATCTGGAGTGCACCCCCGAGGATCTGGCGCGTACCCGCTTCGCGATGTCGCCGATGACGCAGGTGGTCACCGCCCTGCCCCTGCTCGCCGGTGTCCGGCTTCCGGCGGGCATGTCGCGCTGGACGGCCGGGGTACGCGACCGCTACGAGGCGCTGGTCGCCGCCGACCCCGTCCTGCGGGCCCTGGCCGACCTGCTGGCGGTCACCGACTACGTGCCCGACTTCTTCTGTGTGCCGCCGCCGAGGGTGGACGCCACGTTCTCCGAGGAGGCGCTGGCCGTGCGGCGTACGCCGTACCGGAAGGCGCGTGCCGACCTGGAGCTGAGCTACCGGGGCCGGCCGATGGCCACGGCGCTGGAGGTGCCCGACGTCGCCGAGCGGGTGGCCGCGAGCCTGACCGCGGTGTGGAGCGAGCTGATCGAGCCCGACTGGCCGAGGATACGCGCGCTGCTGGAGCGCGACATCGTACGGCGGGCGGGACGGCTGGCGGTGTACGGCTGGGCCGAGGTGTTCGACGAGCTGGACGCGCACATCTCGCTGGAGGGCGAACGGATCCTGCTCGGCCGGGTGACCGGCACCTCACACCGGCTGGGCGGCGTCGGCCTGGTCCTGATGCCCAACGCGTTCGGCGGGAAGATCGTCTACCTCGACCCGCCGCGCGCCTTCGGGCTCACCTACCCCGCGCGGGGGGTGGCCGCGCTGTGGGAGAGCCGGGTGCCCGCGCCGGACGGCCTGGCCGCGCTGCTCGGCGGGGGCAGGGCCTCGGTGCTGCTGGAGCTGGCGGAGCCCGCGAGCACCAGCCAGCTCGTCGCCAGGCTGGGCATGACGCTCGGCGGCGTCGGCGACCACCTCGCGGTGCTCAGGCGGTCGGGACTGGTCTCGCGCGGCCGGAGCGGGCGGTCGGTGCTCTACACGCGCACCCCGATGGGCGACGCCCTGACGGAGTGGAACGCGTGAGCCCCTCGTGAGCCCCCGGGAGCCCACGCGGCACCGCGCGGGAAGCGCACGCGGCACCGCGCGGGCGGGCCGGGCCACGATGTCGCGACCGGCCTCGGCGAACGCCGTGGTCACGTACGGTCCGGCGTGACCGGTGGCGGCGACGACCAGGGGCTTCGTGCCGGGCGGGCTCCTTGGGGGTTAGGGGGCGAGTGCCTGGCGGGCGCCGGTGCGCGAGGCGTTCTCGATCGCGGCGAGCACCCGGTGCTGGCGTACGGCGGTGTGGAAGGAGGGGTACGCCTCGCGGCCCTCGGTGATCGCGCGGGCGACCTCCCGGTAGAGGGCGGCGACGTTCGCGGGCGGCCCCGGGGGGACGCCCGCGACTGAACCCTCGAAGACGCCCTCGGGCAAACCCGTGGAAACGCTCCCGGACGAACCCGTGGAAACGCTTCCGGAGGCGCTTCCGGGAGCGGGAGCAGGTGAACCCGCGGGGGTGTGCGGGCGCGGGTGGCGGCCCGTGACGAACGGCTCGGCACGGGTGCCGTCGGCGGCCGAGCGGGTGACCGTCCAGTCGGCCCAGTGCGGGTACATCCCGGGCTCGGTGGGAGTGACGGTCAGCGCTCCCTCGCTGCCGGTGATCCTGAGGTGGAACCCGTCGGGCCCCGGCGCGTTGCCCCCGGGCACGCTCACCACGACCACGGCCCCGCTCTCCAGGCATCCGTGGACGCTCACGTGGCCGGGCACCCCGTTGGGGATCGACCGGCCCGTCTCGGCCACGACGACCTCGCGATAGGGGTGGGCGAGCGAGGCGGAGACCTCCGTCAGCGGGCCCACCAGATGCTCGACCGTCGCCAGGACGTGCCCGGCCATGATGGTCAGGAGGTTCATCCCCGCGGCGGGGTCGGTGCTCCAGGCGAGGTCGCGCGGGATGCGGCTCCCGCCGAGCGGGGCGCCGTCGGCCACCACGGTGATCGACTCCAGCCGCCCGATCCCGCCCCCGGCGATCAGGTCTTTCACGAAGCCGGCCGCCGGGGACCGCAGGCCCTGGAGGACGACCGCGTGGACGACCCCCGCGGCGGTCGCCGCCTCGGCCAGCTCGACGGCCTCGGCCAGGTCCACGCCCAGCGGCCACTCCGACACGACGTGCTTGCCGTGCTCCAGCGCGGCCCGTATCACCTTGGCGTGGTCGGGCGCCTTGACCGCCACGGCGACCACGTCCACGTCCGGGTGGGCGGCCAGCTCGGCGGCGTCGGCGAAGGCGTGCGGGACGCCGAACGCGGCGGCGGTGCGGCGGGCGCTGTCCTGCCTGGTGGTCGCGACCGCGGTGACGGCGTACTCCTCCAGGTTGAGGAGGGCCGGTAGGTGGGCGGCCGTTCCCCAGCCCCGGTCGGGGCTGGCACCGACGACGCCGACACGGATCGGACCTGCGGATGTCCTGCTCATGGTCCCCCTTCACGAGTTAAGTATCGAGCGGTAAGAAACTAGCCCGCAGCGGACGACACCGTCAACGGGGTAACGTATCGATTGGTAAGAAACTTGGGAGGCGTACATGCCAGGAGGGCGCCCGCGCGCGTTCGACCCCGAGGACGCGCTGGACCGCGCGCTCGAGGTCTTCTGGAGCCAGGGCTACGAGGGAACGGCCATATCGGATCTCACCGCGGCGATGGGCATCAACCGCCCCAGCCTCTACGGCACCTTCGGCAACAAGGAGGAGCTGTTCCGCAAGGTGTTCGACCGCTACGTCGACGGCCCGGGGGGATACGTCGCCCGCGCCCTGGAGGCACCCCGGGCGCGGGAGGTGGCCGAACGCCTGGTGTACGGCGCGATCGAGCTGACCACCGGCCCCGACACCCCCCTCGGATGCCTCAGCGTCCGCTGCGTGCAGGCGTGCGCGCCGGAAGCAGAGCCGATCAGGAGCGAGGTGGTGGCACGCAGGAAGGCCGGGGAGGAGGCGCTGCGCGCCCGCCTGTCACGGGCGAGGGACGAGGGCGACCTGCCCGCCGACTGCGACCCGGCCGACCTGGCCCGGCTCGTCACCACCCTCACCGACGGCATCGCGGTCCAGGCCGCCGCGGGCTGCCCCAGGGAGGACCTGATCCGGATCGCCGAGACGGCACTGCGCGCCTGGCCCACCGAAGAATGAAAGAGGGCCGCGCACGTGTCCCGGGCGACAGGCGCCGCCCTGTTCCGGTATCCAGGCAGGGGCGGGCCGGGGCCGCGAGGCGACCGGCCGCTCCCGCAGACCCGTCGCGCCCATCGGAGACACCACCGTGAGCATCCTTCTGCCCGGCTCGTTCGCCCACCACGTGATCGACGCCGACGGCGTGCGCGTCAACACCTACGTCTCGGGCGACGGCCCCCCGGTCCTGCTGCTGCACGGCTACCCGCAGACACATCTCATCTGGCACCGGGTGGCACCCGTGCTCGCCCGCGAGCACACCGTGGTCCTCACCGACCTGCGCGGGTACGGAGACAGCGACAAACCCCCCTCCGCGCCGGACCACGGCCCCTACTCAAAGCGGGCGATGGCCCACGACCAGCTGCTGGTCATGCGCTCACTCGGCTTCGACCGCTTCGCGGTGGCGGGCCACGACCGCGGAGCGCGGGTCGGCCACCGCCTGGCCCTGGACGAGCCCCGGGCGGTGACCAGGCTCGCCGTGCTGGACATCGTGCCCACCCGCCACGCGTTCCGGCACGCCGACGCCGCGTTCGCGCTCGGCTACTACCACTGGTTCTTCCTCGCCTCGGGCGACGGCGTCCCCGAACGCATGATCGGCGCCGACCCCGGCTACTGGGTCCGCGCCCACATGAAGACGCAGCACGGCGGCCCCTCGTTCGACCCGGTCGCCCAGGACGAGTACATCCGCTGCTTCTCCGACCCGGCGGCCGTCCACGCCTCCTGCGAGGACTACCGGGCCGCCGCGAGCATCGACCTGCGTCACGACGACACCGACGCCGACGCGAACCGGCGCCTGACCTGCCCCGTACTGGCCCTGTGGGGCGAACGCGGTTTCGTCGGGCGCACCTACGACGTCCTGGACGTCTGGCGGCGGTACGCGGACGACGTGCGCGGCCAGGCCGTGCCCAGCGGCCACTACCTCCCCGAGGAGGTACCCGAGACGACGGCGGAGCTGCTCGGCGCGTTCCTCTCCGAGAGCCCCGCCGCGACGACGCGGACCGATCAGACGTAGTAGCCCTCGACGGGAACACGCGCCTCGTCGAACAGTGCGGGACCCTCCTGGGCCACGCGCGGCCACCCGCCCCCCGGCTTGAGGGTCGCGAACTGCTCGTTGGAGAGCGCGAACACGACGCGGCCGAGACCGGATCGCTCGATGGCGCCCGTGCACATCGGGCAGGGCTGGCAGCTGGTGTACATCGTCGTGGCCGCCGCGACACCGGGGTCGAGCTCACGGGCCGCCCACCTGGCCAGCTTCAGCTCGGGGTGAGCACTGATGTCACCGTCACTGAGGACCGTGTTGTGGTCCTCGGCGAGAACCGTGCCCTCCGGCCCCACCAGCAGCGACCCGAACGGCGCGTCCCCGGCCGCCCGCGCCCCGGCCGCCAGCTCGATGGCCCGGCGGAGATACTTCTCGTCATCGTTCGTCATGACTGTCCTGTTCGTGGTTGATGAGTACGCAGATCCCAGTGGGCGGCCACGGTCGCGAGCGCCTGCCAGGCCGCCTCCGGGTGACGCGTCTCCTGCGGATCACCGTTGAACGGATCGAGCACGACGTTGTCGGCGCCGAGCAGGCGCAGCCGTTCGAGGTCGTCGAGGACCTGGTCGATCGTGCCCTCACCGGCGAGCCGCCCGGGGTCGGTGATCGGGGAACCGGTGAGCCGCAGGGCGATACGGGGCGCGAAACCGGGCATCGGCCGCCCTTCCTCGTCCGCGATGACCTTCAGCCGCTCCAGCGCCTCGCTCATCCGGCCGAGGGTGAGACGCAGCGGATGCCAGGCCTCGCCGAGGCGCACCGCCCGGCGCAGCCCGGCGTCACTGTTGCCGCCGACCCAGACCGGTATCCCCCCGGCCTGGTAGTCCGCCTCGTCCTCCCACGCGGCGCGCATCACCCGGAGATGGTCGTCGGTCAGCGCCCCGCGCCGCTCGAACGCGACCCCCAGCGCCTCGAACTCCCGCCGCGCCCAGCCGACACCCACACCCAGGACGAGCCGCCCGCCGCTGAGCCGGTTGAGGTTGGCCGCCATCCGGGCGACGAGCAGCGGATGACGGTACGGCACGATGAGCACCGTGGTCCCGAGCCCGATCTCACCGGTGACACCCGCCAGCCAGGCCAGGGTGGTGAAGGGCTCGTAGAACGGCGCCGGATACTGCTCGGCGACGTCGGGGGTTATCACGACGTGGTCCGAGACCATGAGCTGGTGGAAACCCAGCCCCTCCACCGTCTGCGCCCAGCCCCGCAGCACACCGGGATCGGTGCCGGGCCCGAAATTCAGCACGTTAACGCCTATTCTCACCACTTCAGGCTATCGAGCGATCATCCGCGACCGGAAGAGGATCATCCCGGCGTACGACGCCAAGCACCGTTGATCTGCCGGTATCTTGGCCCGATGACCGAGAATCTCGACGCGACCGACTGGTCGATCCTGGTCGAGGTCCAGCGGGACGGCCGCATCCCGATCACCGAGCTGGGACGGCGGGTGAGCCTCAGCGCCTCCGCCACGACCGAGCGGGTCAGGCGGCTGGAGGCGGCGGGCGTCATCACTGGCTACCACGCGGACGTCGACCTGGAGAAGGCCGGTTTCCCCGTGCTGGCCGTCGTACGCCTGAAGTATCCGGGCAGCAGGCACCAGCCGCTGCACCGGCTGCTCGACGAGCGCCCCGAGATCCTGGAGTGCCTGCGGACCACCGGCGACGACTGCTACCTGCTGAAGGTGGCCGCGACCTCCATGGGCCACCTCGAAGAACTCGTCAACGAGCTGGCCCAGCTGGGCAGCACCACCACCAACCTCGTCTACAGCCACACCCTGCCCTACCGAGGCCCCCGGGGACCCCGGACCTGATCGCGGTTCCGGGCCTCTTCCACGGCGGGTCCAACCAGGAAGAGGCCCGCAACCGCGCACCGGCTAGGAGCGACGGCCGCAACCGGCGGTGACCCGGGTCCGGACCTTCCCCTCCGACGCGGGACCGGCGTGCTCGTCGCTTCTCACCGAGGTCGTCCCCAGGCAGGGGCACCCGAGGTCCACACGCTGGACCAGCACCGGCGAGCTGCTGGGATCGAGCCGGGCCGAGCCCTCGTAGGTGGCGACGACGCGATCCACCCCCGCGGGCAGGGTCGAGACGGTCAGGGTGGCGACGCCGCCCGGACCGACCGGGACGGTACCCAGCGTCGCCCCGTCGGTGGCGAAGACGACCTGCCCGATGGGCACACTCGCGTCCGAGGCCGTCACCGTCGCGGTGAAGGTGATCGGGCCACCGTCTCCCAGCGGGCACGCGGAGGTCAGCGTGGTCGTGGTCGTCGCCGACCCGCAGGTCGGGGGCGGCAACGTGACGGTGTCCGTGTCCAGGGTGATCGCGTTGCCACGGCTCAGCAGACGGCCGACCACGGTCACGCCGGTGGTCGCGGTTATGGCGTCCAGCGCGAGGATGTTGCCGGAGAAGAAGGAAACGGTTCCCAGGGTGGCCGCGCTGCCGACCTGCCAGAAGACGTTGGCGGCCTGGGCGCCGTTGATGAGGGTCACCGTGCTGGCGGACGCGGTGACGAGGGTGGTGGCGGTCTTGAAGATGAAGACGGCGTTCGGGTCGCCCTGCGCGTCGAGGGTCAGGTTACCGGTGATCTGGAAGGTTCCCGAGGCGGAGTCGTAGACGCCGGGCGTCACGGTGGTCCCGCCGAGCTGCGTCGGGATGGTGGCGTCGACAGGCTGGCCCGCGGCGTTGTTGTAGGCGGTGGTCAGATCCGCCTGGGCCTGCTGGGCGACGGCGTCGGCCGGGTGAACGGTCCCGACCACGACGCCGGGCGGGAAACCGGTCAGCGCGGCGCCCGGCCATATCCCGAGATTCCCGGTGACGACGGTGGTGCCGGTGTTCGTGACGACGTCGCGGCCCAGGACCGCGAAATTCGCGGCCGTGCCGAGCGGCACCGGCGTCGCCACACTCACGGTCGCCGATTTCACGGTCGCGGCGCCCGCGGTCGCCGGGGCCACGACCACGGCCCCCAGCGCGACCACGGCCGCGAGGACTCCCGCCAGCCGGGAACGGACGATATTTCGCGGCACCTCACGAGGTCGAACGGCCTCAATCATGATGTTTCCCTTTTCTATGAACATTGCCTCATTGAGGCACATTTACAGCGATGCACCATTCCTTCCGACCTTACCAATTGACAACGCCATACTCGTTATACGACATACACGCAAATCCCACCGGCACCGTTTCGCTTTCCGCCGGAAATGACAGTATTTAACTTATCTATATCGACTTATATATTTAAATAGCCTTCCACGACCTCCACCCCGTCGCACGACATCGCACGACATCGAACGATGAAGGGCACCGGCGCGTATCTCCGGCCATGCGCCCCCCTCGCCCCGGCCTTCTCCACGCGCCACCCGGCTGACAGGATGTCCCGCGTGACCTCAACGGCGCTGCGCGTGCCACGGGCCATCGTCTTCGCGACGCTGTGCGCCGTGGTCTCCGCGAGCGGCCACGCCCTGGCCGGGGGCGGCCTGATCCCGCCACACCTGGCCGCCCTGGGCGCGCTGATCGCCTTCTGCGTGGCGTACGCGCTCAACGGACACGAACGCGGCCCCGAGGTCGTGCTCGCCACCACCACCGGCACACAGATCCTGCTGCACGAACTGTTCGACGGCGCCGCGCCCACGTCACACCTGACGGCCTCCACCCACGGCCACCCCGGCCCCGGCATGACGCTGACACACCTCGCGGTGGCGCTGGGCACCGGATGGTGGCTGCACCGCGGCGAGAACGCGCTGTGGCTGATGATCCACCTGCACGGCGGGCGACCACCGCTGATCCGGCCACTCCTCACCGCTCCCGCCGAGGTGACGCCCCCGGCGCCACAGCCGGTCCCGGCCACCGGCGTCCGGCCGTACGGCGGCTGGGAGATCCTCCCCACACTGCGGCGGCGCGGCCCGCCCGCACCGCGCCACATCGGCTGAGGGACCGGGAAGGTCCGGCGGCCGGTGTGCCCCGCGACCACACACGCCTCCCCACCCCGAGGCGTCCTCCCGCTTTCCCGGCTCCCGCCGGGAGTCTCTCCTGGAGCAGACATTGGCGTCCCTGCCGCGATTCGCCCGTACGACCCTTGTGACCGCGCTGCTCTGCGCCGTCTTCCTCACCCTCGGCACCCCCGCCGCGCTCGCCCACGACCGCCTGAAGAGCAGCTCCCCCGCCAAGGGGGCCAAGGTCACCACCATCGAGCGGATCAAACTGGTGTTCACCACCCGGGTCCGCTTCCCCGCCGTCGCACTGCGCGAGGTGGGCGGCGCGGCCTTGGACCTCGGCAAGCCCAAGGTCGACGGCGACACCGTCACCTCCGGCGTCCCCGAGGCGCTGGCCTCGGGCAAATACGTGATCGCCTGGCGGGTGGTCTCCACCGACGGCCACCCGATCGAGGGGGAGATCCCCTTCACCGTGACCGCTCCCGCGAAGCCGTCCGCCACCCCGGCGGAACCCACCCCCGAGCTCTCCCCCGAACCCGCCCCGGCGCCGGAAACCACCTCACCCACCCCCGACCCCGGCCTGGTCTCCGCGGCCAAGGACGCCGAGGACGCTCAGGGCGCCGAGGACAGGGAGAGTGACGGTCAGGGGCTGCCCGGCTGGATCTGGATCGCGCTCCTCGCCCTCGTCGTGATCGGCGCGGGCGTGTGGTTCCGTACTTCCCGCCGGGACGAGCCCGGTGGCGCGGAGTAATTCACCGGCCACATCCCTTTACATTGTAGATCAATAAAAAGGGGCATAAAGACGGAGATTTTAGCCGACGGAGCCTCACCGGCGAGCGGGCGCGACGCGGTCCCCGGCGGAAGTGTGTGCAATGGGTCCATGGCTGCCGTACCGATATGGACCGACCTGCTCAAGACCCGATCCGCCCTCTGCCTGGGAATCGCCCCCTCCCCCAAGTGGCTGGAGGCCTGGAGGATGGGCGACGACCTGGACGGTGCCCGGCGGATGTGCTCGACGGTGCTGGAGGCCGCGGGCGAACGGGTGTCCGTCTACCGCATCCAGGTGCCGTTCTTCGCCCGCTTCGGCACCGCGGGCACGGACCTGCTGCGCGAGGTCGTCGACGGCGTCCACGAGCGGGGCTCGCTCGCCGTGCTGGACGCGAAGGTGTGCGACGCCGACGACACGATGGACTCCTACGCCGACCTCTACCTGGGATCCGGCAGCGTGCTGGGCGGGGACGCGGTGACGGCGACCCCGTTCATGGGCTTCGCCGCCCTCGGCCCGCTGCTGCACCGGGCCCGTGACAGCGGAACCCTGGTCATGGTGCTCGTACGCACCTCCAACCACGCGGCAGGCGGGGTGCAGAGCGCCGTGACCGGAACGCGCACCGTCGCGCAGCGCACCGCCGACGAGGTGCGGGAGTGGAACGACGAGCACGGCGTGGCGGCCGCGGCCGTGGTCGGGGCCGCCCGCGAGGAGGCCCTCGACCTGGTGGCCCGCATGCCGTCGGCGGTCGTCGAGCTGCCGGGGCTCGGCAGGGCCGGGCGCGAGACCCGCGACCTCGTCGCCGTCGCCGCAGAGGCCCCGGGACGGGCCGTCCTGCCGGTCACGACCGGGGTGCTGCGGCACGGGCCCGGCGTCGCCGCGCTGAGCGCGAGCATCGCGGCCTGGCGGGAGGAGATCGGCGCGGAGGTTCCGGCGTGCTGATCGAGCTGCGGCCCGGCACCCCCGCCGAGGTCGCCGAGGAGGTGGCCGCGCTGGCCGGGACACACGAGGACGTCACCGCCTGGCCGATCACCCTGGCCGGGAGGGTCTTCGTGGTGGTGAGCGGCGACGAGTCCCTCGCCCGCGTGCCCGCCTCACCCGCCGTACTGGCCCGCCGCCCGACCCCCGACGGCCACTGGCTGGTACGGCGGGACAGCGGCGTGGCACCGCGCGAGGTGACGATCGGCCCCCCTCCCCGGTCCGGGCCTTCCGGGTCTTCGTGGTCCTCGCGGTCCTCGCGGTCCGAGTCCCGGGCCGCCGGGCAGGCCGTCGACGGCGGGGTGGTCGGAGGGCCGCGACTGTGGTGGGCGGCGGGGCCGTGCGCGCTGGAGTCGGCCGAGGACGCGGTCGAGACGGCCCTGGCGGTCAAGGCGCAGGGGGCGCACGCCCTGCGGGCCGGGCTGTCCAAGACGCGCAGCAGCCCCTACCACTTCCCCGGCAAGGGCGGGCGGGGCCTGGAGGCGCTCGCGGAGGTCCGGCGGGCGGCGGCCATCCCCGTGATCACCGAGGTGTGCGACCCGCGCGAGGTGGAGGCGGTCGCCGAGGTGGCCGACTGCCTCCAGGTGGACGGGCGGCAGTTGGACAACCGCCCGCTCCTGGCCGAGCTGGGCGCCCAGCCCAGGCCGGTACTGCTGATGCGGGGGCCCCGGGCGAGCCTGGACGACTGGCTGCGGGCGGCGGAGTTCGTCCTCACCCGGGGCAACGGCGCCGTGGTGCTCTGCGCGGGCGCCTCGGGGACCCCGCCGCAGCCCGGGTTCGGGGCGATCGCCGCGCTGCGCGCCCGTACCGACCTGCCGGTGGTCTTCGACCCCAGCCACAGCACCGGCTCGGCCGCGCTGGTGGCTCCGGCCTCGCTGGCGGCCTCCGCGTACGGCGCGGACGGGCTGCTCATCGAGTCGTGCCTGAAGCCCGGGAGGATGTACCGGCCGGGCGACGCGGCGCACATGTTCCCTCCCGAGTCCCTGGCGGACCTGGTCTCCGCCTGCGAGCGGGCCCGGGACTCCGCACGATCCCTGGCGGTTCCGCGATGACTGTTTCCCCGACCTCCGTAACCTCTACGGCCTCTGCGGCTCCCGCGAGCTGGCTGGTGCCGCTGCACCGGCCGGAACGGCCCCGCGCGCGGCTGGTCTGCGTGCCCAACGCGGGAGGCGGCGCCACGACGTTCCGCGGCTGGGCCGACCTGCTCCCCGGTGACGTGGAGCTGTGGGCGGTGCGCTCGCCGGGCAGGGAGACCCGCATCTCGGAGAAGCCCCGGCACAAGCTGTCGATGATCGTCGATCCGGTGATCGACGGGCTGTCGCGCCTGGATCCGCTGCCGTTCGCCCTGTTCGGGCACAGCATGGGCGCGCTGGTGTCGTTCACGGTGACGCGGCGGCTGCGCTCGCGCGGCCTGCCCGGTCCGGGACGGCTGTTCGTGTCGGGCTGGAACGCCCCCCAGGTCCGCGACGGCATGCCACGACTCGGGCAGCTCGGTGACGAGGACCTGATGCGGGTCCTGCACCGGCTGGACGGCATCCCGCCGGAGGTGATCGGCAACACGGAGCTGATGAGCCTCATCATGCCGGTGCTGCGGGCGGACCTGAACGCGGCGGAGTCGTACGTGCACGAGGACGAGCCCCCGCTGGCCTGCCCGATCTCGGTGTTCGGCGGGAACGGGGACCCGACCACGACGGCGGCCGGGCTGGGCGCGTGGAGCGCGCAGACGGGCTCGGCGTTCCGGCTGCGGCTGCTGCCGGGCGGGCACTTCTTCATCCACACCCAGCGCCGGACACTGCTGCGCGCGATACGGGGAGATCTCGGCACCTGCCGCGAGAGACACTGAGGCCGGACGGGTGAGCCCGAGCCGGGCGGGTCTAAGCCTGAGCCGGGCGGGTCGGACCGCGAGCGGGGTCCTGCCCGGGCGGCGCGAGGTCGTGAACGAAAGCACCGGCCGGACGGGAACCGGGCGGGGAGCCCGGTGTCCGCCGGTGGGCGGGGGTCCCGTTCACGGGCTCCCCCACCCGAACGTGCCCACCGACCGTCGGGCGTCCCGAGATCCCCGATGTCCCAGAAGAAGGGTCAGCGCTTCTTGCCGGTGAGCTTGCCCATGGACAGGGTGGCCTCGGCGCCGTAGAAGCGGCCGACGCGCTCGACCTCCCGTTCCAGCTCCTTGCTCTGGTCCGAGTCAAGCTTGACGAACGACTCCAGCTTGATCTCGACCTTGCCGCCCCTCTCCTTCCGTTCCCACATCCCGGAGACGACCCCGTCGACCAGCATGATCTGGTGGGCGACCGCGCCCTCGTACCTGCCCCGGCCGTGCTCGAAGACGCGGGCGGCGGTGTCCTTGGGCACGACGACCTCCTTGGGACCGCTGCCGAGGACGTACGCCTCGTACTGCGGCAACAGCCGCACACAGCTCGGGTCGGACGGCCACCGGTCCTCGTCGGCGGCCAGGACGTACGCCTTGCGCCCCTCGACCTCGACCTGGGCGACCTCGTCGCCGAGCGACTCCAGCGCCTCGCGCGCCTCGGGCGGCCTGAGCGCGAACCAGCGGGCCAGGTCCTGGTGGGTGGCGGGGCCGTACGCGCGCAGGTAGCGGCGCACGATCTCCATCGCCGACTCCTCGGGGTCGGGCTGGTCCTTGACCTCGGTCTTCAGCCCCGCCCACCGGTCGGGCCTGACGTAGGTGACCTTGGCGCCCCGTACCGGCCCGAAGCAGAGCACGCCGAGGTAGGCGACGGGACGCAGCAGCTCGCCCCAGTTGGAGGCGAGCTTGTCCTTGGCCCACGCGCCGACGCGCCCGGAGACCTCCCCGGCCAGCTCCTCGCGGGTCAGGCACTCGCCGTCCAGCGCCTCGCGGACCGCGTCGACGAACGCCTCGCCCTGCTTGGCGGTGAGCCCGTGGTGGGCGTGCCAGCTGTCCTTGGCCCGCCAGTAGGGCTTCCAGCGCATGGCCGCCATCCACAGCGCCAGCTCGTCGGCGGCGTGCACGTGCAGGGTGCCGCGCAGGCTGTACGTCTTGACGAGGCGCTTCTTGTCGTACAGCTCCGCGCGGACCTGCTCCTGCGTGGCGCCCTTCACCCGTGACCCGATGGCCAGCTCGGCCGCGGCGGCGACCTGCGACTGCACCCCGCACACGTCGCGCACGGGTTTGCGCAGGTCGCCGGAGACGGGTTTCACGAGGTGATGGCGGGCCAGCCGCCGCGCGTGGACCTGATCCCAGGTGAGTGAGTTCATGGTCGACGCTTCTACCCCATGGGATGGAGCCGAACCCGGACGTGCTTGACGCCGTTGATGACGGGAGAGCGCAGGTAGTCGGGCGGCCCGAGCAGCTCCGCCCCCGACACCGAACCGGCCAGCTCGTCCAGGAAGACGGTGAGCTCCAGCTCGGCGAGGGCGGCTCCCAGGCAGAAGTGCGGGCCCGAGCCGAACGCGACGTGCCCGCTGCGGGAGCTGCGCGGGCGCCCGACGTCGAACACCTCCGGGGCGTCGAACACGCGCTCGTCCCGGTTGGCGGAGGTGTGCCAGATGACGACGTCCTGGCCCGGGTGGATGGTCTTGCCGTGCAGCTCGGTCTCGCGGGCCGCGCGGCGCAGCACGTGGCGGCTGGGCGAGGTCCAGCGCAGCAGCTCGCCCACCGCGTTGGGCACCAGCTCGGGTTCCTTGCGCAGCCGGTCCCACTGGTCGGGGTGCTCCATGAAGGCGAGCAGCCCGCCGACGGCGGCGTGCCGGGTGGTCTCGTTGCCGCCGAGCATCAGCACGTCGAAGAAGAGCAGGCACTCCTCCTCGCTCAGCACCCCCGCGTCCTGGGAGCGGGCGAGCAGGCTGACGATGTCGTCGCCGGGTGACTTCCTGCGCTTCTCCACCAGGTTCTGGCAGTACAGCAGGAGCTGGCCGTGCGCCTGGGCGGCGTTGGCGCGCACGTCGGAGGTCATCTGGTACTCGCTGTCGTGCGAGCCGAACGCCGTGGAGGTGAGCCTGAGCATCAGGTCCCAGTCCTGGCGCGGCACGTCCAGCAGCGCGGAGATGCCCGCGACGGGCAGGGCCGCCACCACGGTGGCGAAGTCGCACTCCCCCTGCTCCAGCGCGTCGGCGAACACGTCCTTGACGACCGAGCGCAGGTACGGCTCCAGGGCGGCGATCGCCCGGGGGGTGAAGCACTTGTTGACCAGTTTGCGCAGCTCGGTGTGCCGGGGCGGGTCCGTCGTGTTGATCATCTTTCCGGAGCCCTGGTCACCGGTGTTGCGGTGCGGGCCGAGGGTGTTCGTCTGGTTGGAACTGAAGGTCCGCGGGTCCTTCTGGACGTTCACGCAGTCCTCGTAGCGGGTGACCGACCAGAAGCCGGGCTCCTTGCCGTCGGGGTTCCAGTGGAGCGGGTCGTTGTCTCGCAGATGGCGGAAGACCTCGTGGGGTCTGTCGCCGACGTGCAGATCGGCATCGGCCAGATCGACATCAGTCATTTAGGAACTTCCCATTCCTCGGATGGTTTTCCGGCAGAAGTCATCTCGCCGGCGGGATGGCTCGATTACCGGTGGGCCCGATTACCTGCGGGGCGGCCCTGATTAACCCGCGTGCCGCCCCGATTAAGGCGAGGGCGGGATTATAGGCCGCCCGCCGGAGACCCGTCCGGGCGTTTTTCCGCGTTTCCGGTGACATGGTTATCGTCCTCCCATGGTTCTACGTGTCAAGCTCGTCCTGTCACTGCTCACGGCCGCCGCCCTGGTGGGAGGCGCTTCACCACCTGCTTCCCCCTCCTCGGGGCGACCCGCCGCGGCGAGTGCCGCGCGGCCGTTCGCGATGCAGGACTTCATGACCACGAAGAAACTCGGCCAGGTCGTCCCGTCCCCCGACGGTAAATCGGTGGCGGCGGTCGTGAAACGCGGGCCGAGCGAGTCGAGCAGATATGGCGCGTCATTTGTCGACGGAAACGAGCGCGCGGACATCTGGATAGCGGACGGCCAGGGCCCGGCCCGTGACGTGACGCACGGCGTGAAGGACGGCACCGGTCACTACAACCCGGTGTGGTCGCCCGACGGGCGCATGCTGGCCTTCGCCTCCACCCGGGGCGGCGACGACGTGTTCCTGCACGTGTGGGACCGCGAGACGGGCGAGATCCGCAAGCTCACCCCGCGCGGGGTGCAGACGATGACGAACGCCTCGGGCTACCTGATCCAGTGGCTGGACGCCCGGCGGGTGATCGCCCCGATGGTGAACGCGGGCCGCTGGGCACTGGAGTACGGGCAGTGGCTGGAGGCCCAGCGCACGGCCCCGAAGCAGTGGGCCAAGGTCGAACGGGGCAAGGAGACCACCGCCTCCGTCCTCGACAGCTCCGCCACCCAGGGCCAGGACAAACTGGACGAGGAGATCGCCGTCATCGACGCCGTCACCGGCAAGATCACCTCGGCGGGCCCGGCCCGCACCTACACGGCGGGCAACCTGGTGGCCGACCCGACCGGGCGGAACATCGCCAGGGTGGACGACCTCGGCCCCACCCCGGCGGTCGCCGGGCAGCTCAAGCGCGTCCTGGAGCGGCGCACCCAGCTGGCGCTCGCCTCCGCCTCCGGCGGGCAGCCGCGCGTGGTCGGCGACGTGCCGAGCCCCTCGGTCACCGTGCAGCCCCGCTGGTCCGCCGACGGCGCCAGCCTGCTGATCGTCGGCAAGGCCACCCCCGAGACGCCCGACCCGTTCACCGCCTACCTCGTCCCCGCCGCCGGGGGGAAGGCCGCGCCGCTGGCCGCCGACCGGCTGGTGGCCACCGGCCTGCTGTGGGGCGCGGGAACCCCGCTGGTACGCGGCGCGAAGGTCAAGGACGCCGCGAACCCGGCGGCCCGCCAGGACTGGTGGGCGTTCGACCCCGCCGACCCGGCCGCCGCGCCGCGCGACCTGACCTCGCGGTTCAAGGTCCCGCCGCTGGAGCTGGTACCGGTGGCCGGTGGCGTGCTGGGCGTGGCCGACGGGCGCGCCTGGCTGATCGACCCGCGCAGCGGGCAGGCGCGCGACCTGAACGCCACCGGCGCCGCCCCGCTGGCGGAGCTGGCCTGGCCGCTGGACGACGGCGTCAGGCGCAACGGCGTGCGGCCCACCGACCGGGGCGGCGCCGAACCGGCCAACCCCCGCCTCGACCGCGACTTCCCCCTGGTGCTGGCGCGCGACGCCAAGGGCGGCCTGTACGAGCTGGCGCCCGGCGCCTCCCCCTCGCTGACGCCGCTTCCCCTGCCGCACCCCGACGCGGGCGTCGCCGGGTACTCCCCCGCGAACCGCACCGCGATCTTCGGGGCGGGCGGTGACCAGGGCACCGCGCTGTGGACCTCCCACGCGGGCCGCCACACCCAGCGGCTCTCGCTGAACGGCCACCTCGCCCAGGTGACCCCGCCGAAGCGCGAGCTGGTCACGTACAAGGGGGCGAACGGGGAGAAGCTGACCGGCGCGCTGCTGCTGCCGCCGGGCCACCGCGACGGGCAGCGCCACCCGCTCGTGGTCAACGTGTACGGCACCCGGATCGTCTCCACCCTGGAGGACGTGCCGGAGTTCCAGGTGAACAACCCGAGCTACCTCACCCTGCAGTTCCTCGCGGCCCGCGGCTACGCCGTGCTCGTCCCCTCCATCCCCCGCCCCGAGGGCAAGGCCGCGGCCGAGCCGATGACGTGGCCCACCAAGCCGATCATGAACGCGGTGGACGCCGCGATCGACGAGGGCGTGGCCGACCCGAAGCGGCTGGCGGTGCTGGGGCACTCCTTCGGCTCCTACAACGTGCACAGCCTGGTGACGCAGACCGACCGGTTCAAGGCGGCGATCGCGATCTCCGGCTTCTCCGACGTGATCAGCAGCTACGGCGTGTTCGACTCCCGCTTCCGCTACACGCCGCGCGCGCAGGAGTGGTTCGCGCCCGCCTACATCGAGGACCCGGCGTTCGAGTTCGGGCTGGGCAAGCCGCCGTGGGAGGACCCGCAGCGGTACGTGCGCAACAGCCCGCTCCTGCACGCTGGCAAGATCAAGACACCGGTGCTCATGCTGCACGGCGAGCGTGACTACCTGACCCACACCGGCTCGGAGGAGATGTACACCGCGCTGGCCAGGCAGGCCAAGAAGGTACGGCTGGTCAGCTACTGGGGCGAGGCGCACATGCCGTACTCGATGGTCTCCCCCGCGAACTTCCAGAGCATGATCGAGCAGGAGCTGGAGTGGCTCCGCCTGAACCTGCCCGGAGGCACCCAGTGAGACTTTTCTCGCCCGCCCAGGAACGGGCCTGGCTGGAACACCGGATCCGCGGCGACGCCGGACCGGACGGGATCTCCCTGCGGCTGCGGCTGACCGGCCCCCTCGACGAGAAGGCGCTGGGCGCGGCGCTCGGCGACCTGGCCGCGCGGCACGAGGTGCTGCGCTGGACGCTGCCCACCCGCGGTGACGGGCCCCGCCCGGTGGTCGCGGCCGGGGCGCTGCCCGCGCCGCGGGCGGTGCCGGTCGAGCCGGACAGGCTCGGCGCGGCGCTGACCGAGGTGGAGGGACGGCCGTTCGACCCGGTGACGGGACCGCTGGCACGCGTCTCCCTGCTGGAACTCGGCCCGGAAGAGCACGTGCTGGTGCTGCGCATGCACCCGTGCGTCGCGGACGAGGGCTCGGTCGCCGTGCTCGCCGCCGACCTGGCCGAGCTGTACCGGGCCCGGACCGAGGACGGCTCCCCACGCCTGCCCGGCACGCCCCGCGTACCCGCCGAGGACGACTTCCCCCGCCTGCCCCACCCGGCCGCGACACCCCCCGGCGCCCTGGACGCGTCGGCTCCCAACGGCCAGGGCGCGTCACCCGCCGACAACCTGGACACGCCACCTGCTGACAGCTCGGACAAAACACCCGACGCCAGCCGGGACACATCGCCTGCTGACAGCTCAGGCAGAGCGCCGGCCGACAACCGGGGCACGTCACCCGGCGCCTCCGTACCGGTTCCGGGCACCGGCCCCGGGGTGACGGGCGGGGACCGGCGGGAGTTCTGGCGCGAGGCGCTGCGGGATGTGCCGCCGCTGGAACCGGCCACCGACCGCCCCCGTCCCGGGCGCCGTTCCGGCGCGGGCGGGGCGCACCGTTTCGAGGTGACCATGCCGCCCGGGCTGGGCGATCCCTCCCTCGCGGTGCTCGCGGCGTTCGCCGTCCTGCTGTCGCGCTGCTCGGGCCAGGAGCGCTTCACGATCGGCGCGCACGCCCCCGGCCGCGTCTCGGGGCTGCTCGGCGGGGAGCCGAACGAGTTCGCCGGGACGGCCGGGCCGCTGGACGACCTCGTCCCCCTGCCCGTGGACCTGTCCGGCGACCCGGACCTCGCCACGTTCTCCGCCCGCCTGGGACGGGTCGCGAGCGACGCCTGGCGGCACCGGCTGCCCCTGCAGGACCTGGCCTCCGCCGTCGCCCCGCCCCGCGACCCCAGCCGGGGCGCGCTGTTCGACGTGGCGTACGGCGTCGTGCCCCGTCCCGTCGCGCACGAGGCGGCGGGCCTGCGCCTCGAACCGCTCGGCGACGCGGAACCCCTCGCCCGGCGGACGGCCTGCGACCTGGACCTGCGCCTCACCACCGGAGCACCGTACGAAACCGGGAACGGGGAGGGCGATCGGTTCCAGGGGATCCTGACGTACGCAACCGACGTCTTCGACCACGCCACGATCGAGCTGATGGCCGCCCGCCTGACCCGGCTGCTCGGCGAGATGGCCCGCTCCCCCGCGCGGCCGGTGCTCGACCTGCCGCTCGACGACCGCTCGGGCCCGATCGCGGGCCCGCCCCCGGCGGTGGACCTGGACGCCCCGGGGTCCACCCTGGCCGCGCTGATCGCCGCCCAGGCCGGGCGTACCCCCGACGCGACGGCCGTGGACGGGGACGACGGGCGGCTCACCTATCGCGAGCTGGACGAGCGCGCCCGTGAGCTGGCCGGATGGCTGGCCGCCGAGGGGGTGGGCCCCGGCACCGTGGCCGCGATCTGCCTGCCACGATCGGCCCGGCTGGTCACGGTCGTGGCCGGGGTGCTGTACGCGGGCGGCGCGTTCCTGGCGCTCGACCCGTCGCAACCGGCCCCCCGGCTGGAGTACCTGCTGTCCGACGCGGCGGCGACCGTCCTGGTGAGCACCGGGGAGATCCTCGGCGGCCTGCCGGAGGGCGGGGGGCGCCGCCTCGACCTCGACCGGCGCGACCCCGCCACGACCGCCGCGCCCAGCCCGGCCGGGCCGCGCGACCTGGCGTACATGATCTACACCTCGGGCTCGACCGGCCTGCCCAAGGGGGTGCTGCTCGAGCACTCCGGCGCGTGCAACCTGGTCATGGCCCTCGCCCCCGAGCTGGGCATCGGCCCCGGGGTGCGGCTGCTGCAGTTCGCGCCGCCGACCTTCGACGCCTGGGTGTGGGAGGTGTTCACCACGCTGGTCTCCGGGGGCACCCTGTGCGTGCCGGAGGCGGGGAACATCCTCGTCGGCCGGGCGCTGAGCAGGTGCCTGTCGGAGCGCGAGGTGAACGCCGTCCTGCTGCCCCCCTCGGTGATCGCGACGCTGCCCGGCGACGACCCGCTGCCCGGCCTGCGGGTGCTGGTGACCGGCGGCGAGGCGTGCACCCCCGAGCTGGTGGAGCGCTGGGGCACCGGGCGGCGCATGGTCAACGCCTACGGGCCGACCGAGGCGACCGTCATCGCGACCCTGGCCGACTGCTCACCCGGCGAGGGTGTGCCGCCGATCGGGCTGCCCATGGCGGGGGCGTACGCGCTGGTGCTGGACGCCGCCGGGCGTGTCGCGCCGTGGGGGGTGCCCGGCGAGCTGCACGTGGGCGGCGCGGGCGTGGCTCGCGGCTACCACCGGCGGCCCGCGCTGACCGCCGAACGGTTCGTCCCCCTCGCCGGACCGCCGCCCACGGCACCGGGCGGGCCACCGTCTCCGGTGCCCGGCGGGCGGCTCTACCGGACCGGTGACCTGGTACGGCAGCGCCCCGACGGCCGGCTCGACTTCATCGGCCGGGTGGACCACCAGGTCAAGCATCGCGGCTACCGGATCGAGCTGGGCGAGATCGAGCAGACGCTGCGGGCCTGTCCCGGCGTGGACGACGCGGCGGTGGCACTGGAGGACGAGCAGCTGGTGGCCTACGTCGCCGCCCCAGCCGCTCCCGCCCCCGCTTCGGAATCCCAGGCGAAATCCGAGGCGGAACCCGTCTCAGAAGCCGCCGTTCCCGCGACCTCCCCGGTGACGACAAAGGCAACGGCGACGGTGACGGCGAAGGACGCCAGGACGTGGACGGCCGGGCGGCTGCCCGGCTACATGGTGCCGGGGACCGTGCACGTGCTGGACGAGCTGCCGCTGACCACCGCGGGCAAGATAGACCGCCGCCGCCTGGCCTCCTCGGCCGCCCGCGCCGGAAGCCGGTCGGACGAGCCGCGCGACCGGCTGGAGCTGGAGGTGCTGGAGGCCTTCCGGCGGGTGCTGGAGGAGCCGAGGATCGGCCCGCACGACGCCTTCTTCGAGTCGGGCGGCGACTCCCGGCTCGCGGTGACGCTGCTCGGCCGCCTGCGTGGCGGCCTGCGCAGGCCGGTGGCGGCCCGCCTGCTCTGGGAGCGCCCCACGGCCGCGGGCCTGGCCTCGGCACTGCGCGAACTCGGGTAGACCGGCACCCCGCGACCTCGTACCCCAGCGGCCACGGGGTGCGCGGGGGGTCACCGGCTCATGGAGATGGTGATCTGGTCCGGTGCCGCGTCCAGGAGGATCAGGAATCCCGCTATCCCGACGATCCAGCGCAGTGTCGTGCGGGATCCCGAGGAGAGCTTCTTCTGCCACCGTTCGGACCGTTCGCGCATCCGTTCGCCCAGGGCGGCCCACGCGGCGTAGAGCAGGATGCCCGGGGCCACCATGATGAGCACGTACACGCCGAGGAGCGGCGACCACTGGGCGACGGACAGACCGGCCGAGGTCATGACGCCGATCGCGGCGAAGTACGGGACGGCGGTGGCGAACTCGAACAGCCAGGTCCCCAGCCCCAGCAGCAGCATCGAGCCCGCGGTGAAGGAGCGGGCCGGGATGGACGCGCGTTCGGGGTCCTTGTCGGGGATGAAGTAACTCCCCACCATGAGCGCCACGCCGAGGACGGCCTGTCCCCAGGCCCACACGCTGTCGTCGATGATCGGCACGACGGCGCCCAGGCCGAGCATGAGCAGCACGCCCAGCGCGAAGTAGGCGATCGCGACCGACCCGAAGTACACGCCGAGCAGCACGCCCACGCGGTGCGGCCTGGCCAGCAGCAGATAGAGGGTTATCCCGATCACGGTGGGGCTCAGCGTGTCGAGCAGGGCCAGTGCGAGCACCGCCCCGATCGTCTCGATCGACAACCCTGTCCTCCTTGCGGGAGCCAACAAATCGTAATAATACGCCCGTGTCACTTAAAATAACACGTGCGTGTTAACATGCGAGCGTGCCGCGACTTGTTGATCATGACCGGCGGCGGGCCGAGCTCGGCGAGGCCGCCATCCGGGTGATCCTGCGCGAAGGTCTCACCGGCGTGAGCGTCCGCGGGGTCGCCGCCGAGGCAGGCTGGTCCACCGGGTCCCTGCGGCACTACTTCGGCAACCAGCACGAACTCCAGGCCTACGTCGTGCGGGCCACCACCGACGCCCTCCGCCGACGGGTCCTCCCGCGCGTCCAGCGGCCCCGCGCCCAGACCTCGGTGGTCGAGCGGATCGCCTCGATCGTGGAGGAGATGCTGCCGCTCGACGCCGAGCGGCGCGAGGAGTACGCGCTGTGGTCGGCGGTCGTGGAGTGGGAACGTCAGCACCCTCCGGAGGGAGGCTCCGTGACGTGGAACGATCAGCGGGCGTTATATCGCCGATGCGTCGCCTCCGTACGCGGACACGAGCGGGCCCTCGAACCGGGCCAGGCCAGGCTCCCGCATCCCGACGCCCAGGTCGAGCTGTGGGCGGCGCTCCTGCACACGTTCGTCGACGGGCTCGCCGCCCAGATCGTGAACACCCCCGGCGAGGTGTCCGCCGGCACCGCCGCGCGACTGCTGCGCTCACTGCTGGAGGCCGTACCTCGCGTACGGCCGTGAGCCGTAAGCCCTCGCTCGCGAAGGAGCGGGTGAGGGCCGTGGTGACCTTTCGCGGGTCACCACGATCCCTCGCCTCACATGGAGGGTTCCGCGCCCGGTGCCGGGGTGACGGCCTTGGGCTCGCGGCGCAGCATCGCCCGCAGCCTCTTCTCGATCGGATACTCGTACAGCCGGTACAGCCCCCACGACAGCAGCACGCTGACGACCAGGCCCGCCAGCGCGTACGGCAGGTGCGCCCAGGTGGGCTGCGGGAAGTCGTAGAGCGACTGCCGCCCGAACGCGTGCTTGGCGATGGGGAAGAGCACCAGGAAGTGGACCAGGTAGAAGGCGTAGGACCACTGGCCGAGCGCCACCAGCGGGCGGGAGCTCAGCAGGCTGCGCCGTCCGGCCAGGTCGTTGGTCGCCGCCGCCGCGATGAGCAGCGCGAACACCACGATGCTGCCCCGGTTGGCGGTCTCGGCCAGCGCGGTCTGCCACACACCGGACCAGGACCACGCCCACAGCAGCGCGAAGTAGCCGACCGTGATCGCGGTCGCCGTGCGCAGCCCGATCGGGCTGCGCCAGCCCCGGCGCACGGCGGCGGCGATCACGATGCCCAGCACGAACTCGCTGACCCGGGAGATCGGCGAGTGGGTGGCGAAGTAGTACAGGTCGGAGGTGAACCAGTTCTCCCCGGTGAGCTGCGGGTTGGCCAGCCAGAGCCACACGCGCGTGCCGATGCTGATCGCGATGAGCGCGGCGGCGATCATCACCATCTGGCGCAGGGTGCGCCGCACGATCGGGCGCACCACGAGCGGGAAGACCGCGTAGAAGAACGCCTCGCACGACAGCGACCAGGAGACGGTGTGCGGCACCGTGTCGCTCTGGAACGACGCCGGGAACCACGCCTGCACCATGAGCAGCGTCGCGAGCGTCCACCAGACCAGCGACGTGCCGCCCTCGGTCGGCCAGAGCTGGCCGCCGACGAGCAGCGCGACCGCCGCGACGGTGGTGATGAGCAGCGACGGCCAGATCCTGGCGAAGCGGCGCCAGTAGAACTTCGGCGCGGTGTCCCTGTCGAAAAACGTCCAGGTCAGGACGTAGCCGGACAGGACGAAGAAGAACGTCACCCCGGCCGTGCCGAGGACGAACAGCTCGTTGAGGTAGGGCAGCGGCAGCAGGATCGCGACGTGGCTGAAGAACACGCCGAACGCGGCGAACCACCGCAGTCCGGTCAGCGACTCCAGCCGCGTCCTCGGCGGTCCCTCGATCGTGCCCGGTGACGGCTTGGCGGCTACCGAGGTCATGACGCCGCCTCCTCTCCCGCTCCCGCGAGACCGGCTTGCGCGCGGCGCTCGTCGATGAGCACCGCCTGCTCGCGGACGGTCGCGTGGCGCAGCAGGTCGGGCAACTCCACCTCGACACCGAACGCCACCTCGTAGCGCAGGCTCAGCCTGGCCAGGGTGAGCGAGTGGCCGCCGAGGTCGAGGAAGCCGTCGGAGGCCCCGATCTCCTCCACGCCGAGCAGCTCGCGCCAGATCCCGGCGACGGCCTCCTCGGTGCCTCCCTGGACCGGCACGTGCCCGCCCTCGTCGGCGGGGGCGTCGGGGCTGGGCAGCTCCTCGTGGGCGACGTGGCCCCCGGCGGTCCTGGGCAGGGCGTCGAGGACGGTGACGGAGCCGGGTACCTGGTACTCGGGCAGGTGGGCGGTGAGCTCCTTGGGGTCGATCCCCTCCCCCGCCACGTAGGCGGCGAGCCGGTCGTGGCGCACGTCCACGGCGGCCTCGGCCACACCGGGGCGACCGGCCAGGGAGCGGGCCAGCTCGTCGGTGTCCACCCGGAACCCGCCGACGGTGAACATCCGGTCGAAGCGGCCGAGCAGCTCCAGCGAGCCGTCGGGAAGGGTACGTCCGCGGTCGCCGGTGGCGGCGGCGCCGACGTGGATCTCACCGGGCACGCCGACGGCGCCGGGGCGCCCGGCCCGGTCGGTGACCTCGATCGGCGTACCGGCCAGGGGCTCTCCGAGGAGGACGCCCCTGCGGGGTTCCGCGAGCGGGTCCACCCGGCGGGCCGCGGCCCACCGCTCCCCGTACAGGGTCCAGGTGGGGACGGCGGCGGCCAGCTCCCGCGCGAGGCCGGGCGGGGTGGTGGCCGCGTCGCAGAGCGCGGTGAACGGGCGGTCGGCGGGCAGGCCGTCCTGGAGCAGCAGCCGCCACGCGGCGGGCGGGGCGTGCACGACGGTGGCGTCGGCGACCAGGGCCCTCAGCCGTCCGGCGTCGCGGGCGGCCTCGGGGGGCGCGGTCACCAGGTGCGCGCCGTGCAGGAGGGCGAGCAGCATGGCGTCGGCGAACGCGCCGGACGCGGGCGGGGCGAAGGTGAGCACGGTGTCGGCGCGTTCACCGCTGCCCAGGCCGATCCGCGAGGCCAGGTCCGCGACCGGCGCCGCGCTCGCCGTACGGCCGTCGAGGACGTCCGCCTTGAGGTGGGCGTAGCGCCAGACGGCGGGGTCGGGGCTGTCGGCGGACGGGGGCTCGGCGCCCCTGCGCACCGCGGGCGCGAGGTTCTCCGCACGCGTGTCGAGCTCGGCGTACGTCAGCGTGACGGCGGAGGCCCCCGTGCCCGTGCCCGCGTGGGTGGTGACGGCGGGCGAGTCCGGGGCGAGCCGGACCCGTTCGGCCAGGATCGCGGCCGGTCCCTCGCCGCCGCCGGTCTCCGGCTCCGGGAGCCGGGGGGCGGGCGGAAGGGCGAGGTCGCCGACCGGCAGGTCCGGGTGGCCGCAGGCCCTGGCGACCAGGAGCGCGAACTGCTCGGCGAGGACCTCGACGGTCGCCGGGTCGAACAGGTCGTCGTTGTAGCCCCACAGGCCCGCCATGCCGTCGCCGTCGACGCTGAAGTCCACCATCAGGTCGAAGTGCGATACCTCGACGTCGGGGACGAACTCCGAGGCCCGCACGCCCGGCAGGTTCAGGAAGACCCCGTCGTTGTCGCGTACCCCGAGCCCGGCCTGGAACAGCGGCGTGTGGCTCTGGGGCCGCTGCGGGTGCAGCTCGCGCACCAGCTCCTCGAAGGGCATCTCCTCGTGGTCGTGTCCCTCGACGGAGGCGTGGCGCACGCGGCGCAGCAGTTCGCGGAAGGTGGGCTCCCCGCGCAGGTCGAGGCGGAGGCAGATGATGTTGATGAAGCACCCGACGAGCGCTTCGAGCTCGGGCCGGATGCGCCCGGCGGCGGGTACGGCGGTGACGATGTCGGCCTGGCCCGCGTAGCGCGACAGCAGCACGCCGTAGGCGGCCAGCAGCACGGTGAACGGGGTGGTGCCCTCGTCGCGCGCCACCGCGCGCACGGCGGCGACGACGTCGCCCGGCAGCCGGGAGCGGTGGAAGCGGCCCGCGCGGCGCCGGTGCGGCGGCCGGGGCCGGTCGGAGGGCAGGTCGAGCAGGCGGGGAACGCCGTCCAGGGTCCGCCGCCAGTAGTCGACCAGGCGCGAGCGCACGTCCTCGGTGCGCAGCCGCTCGCGCTGCCACACGGAGAAGTCGGTGTACTGCAGGTCCAGGTCCTGCGGGGTCGCCGACCCGGTGTAGAGGGCCTCGACCTCGCGCCCGACGATGCCGAAGGACGGGTCGTCGAAGACGATGTGGTGGAAGGTGAGCACGAGGACGTGGTCGTCGGGCCCCAGCCGGAGCAGCAGTGCCCGCCAGAGCGGCCCGTGGCGCAGGTCGAACGGGGCCAGGATGTCGTCGGCGGCCATCCGCGCGGCCTCGGCCTCGGCGTCGGGCTCGTCCGCCAGGTCGACGGAGCGCAGCACGCTCGCGGGCGCGTCGCCGACGCGCTGCACGGGCATGCCGTCGACCTCCTCGACGGTGGAGCGCAGGATCTCGTGCCGCCTGATCACCTCGCACAGCGCCCGGTCGAGGGCTCCGGCGTCAAGGGGTCCGCGCAGCCGTAGCGTGGCGGGCACGTGGTAGAACCCGAAACCCGGATTGAACATCTCGCCGAACCAGATGCGTTCCTGGGTGGAGGAGACCGGCACCCCCGAATCGGGCACGTCGTGTCGCGGGATGCGATCTCGCTCGCGCCTGCGGCGGGCGATCAGGTCGTGCACATTGTCCGCGCTCTTGGAAATCGTCATGTGAATGGTTCCTCACGTCTGTGGGGTGCAGCGTGAATGCAGAATTTTGCGTCAGGATATGTCTTGATAAGCGAGAGCATTTACCCTCTATTGCGAAAAGGCGGCGAAACGGATATGGAGCTGCAGGGTGTGACGGCGCTGGTCTCGGGGGGCGGCGGGGGGCTGGGCGCCGCCACCGCGCGCGAGCTCGCCAAGGCCGGCGCGCACGTGGTCGTGGCCGACCTGGACGCCGGTACGGGAGGCCCGGTGGCCGACGAGGTGGGCGGCACGTTCGTGGAGACCGACGTGACCGACGCGGCGTCGGTCGGGCGCGCGGTGGAGGTGGCCGCCGGGGTCGCGGGACCGCTGCGCGTGGCGGTGAGCTGCGCGGGGATCGCGCCCGCCGCCCGTACGGTCGGGCTCGACGGCAGGCCGCACGACCTGGGGACCTTCGAGCGGGCGCTCGCGGTCAACGTGGTGGGCACCTTCAACGTGATGCGCCTGGCCGCCGCCGCGATGGCCGCGACCGAGCCGCTGGAGGACGGCGAGCGCGGCGTGGTCGTCAACACCTCCTCGGCCGCCGCCGAGGACGGCCAGGCGGGCCAGGTCGCCTACGCCGCCTCCAAGGGCGCGGTCGCGGCGCTCACCCTGCCCGCCGCCCGCGACCTCGCCTCGGTCGGCGTGCGGGTGTGCGCGCTGTCACCCGGCCTGTTCGACACCCCGCTGCTCGCGGCGATCCCGCCGGAGTTCCGGCGCCCGCTGGTACGGCAGATCGTCTTCCCGCCCCGCCCCGGCACGCCCGAGGAGTTCGCGCGGGCGGTCCGCGCGATGTGCGAGCTGGGCTATCTCAACGCGGCGGTCGTCCGCCTGGACGGCGGGCTGCGCCTGCCGAACACCTGAAGTTTGAGTGCCGGATGTGCGAGCAGAACACCTAACCCGTGAACGCCGGGACGTCTCGCCGGCGGGATGCGGGGTAGCGTTCCCGTACGTTTCCATGGTCACCGATCGAGGGAGATGAAGAAATTGCGCACCCCACCCGACGGAATGCCGAGAATCACCCCCGTCATCTTCTACTCCGACGTCGAGAAAGCCATCGAATGGCTCGTCGAGGCGTACGGATTCGAAAAGCGCAAGGTGCTGAACGACGACGACGGCTCGGTCGTCCACGCGGAGCTGTCGTTCGGTGAGGGTGTCGTGCAGCTCGCCGGGACGGGCGACGGCCGCAAGCACGAGCCGCAGGGCGAGGGCGAGCTGCGCCAGAGCCTGTACGTCTTCGTGGACGACGTGGACGAGCACTACGAGCGCGCGAAGGCGGCCGGAGCCGTGATCCGCGACAAGCCGGACACGCGCTTCTACGGTGACCGCAACTACACCAGCGAGGACCTGGAGGGGCACCACTGGGTCTTCGCCCGCCGGGTCGAGGAGATCCCGTACGAGGAGATCGACACCCCATGAGCGCCGTCGAGCAGGTCAGGGAGCTGTACGAACGCTACCCGTGCCCGTCGCTGACCGTCGGCGACGACCTGATCCTGGACCTGGCGCTCGGCATCGGCATGGTCGCCAGGGACAAGACCCTGGCGGGCAAGCGGGTGCTGGACGCCGGGTGCGGCACCGGGCACCAGCTGCTCGGGCTCGCCTCGCAGTACCCCAAAGCGCACTTCACCGGCATGGACCTGTCGCAGTCGTCGCTCGACGTGGCCGAAGAGCTGCGCGAGCGCAACGGGCTGACCAACGTGGAGCTGGTGCGCGGCGCCATCGGCGGGGAGGGCTTCGAGGGCCCCTACGACCTGATCGTGATGACCGGGGTGCTGCACTGCCTCGACGACCCCCGCGCGGGCCTGGCCTGGCTCGCCGAGCGGCTCTCGCCCGGCGGGCTGATGTACCTGTGGCTGTTCCACAGCTTCGGCGAGCACCAGCGGCTGATCGACCGCGAGCTGGTACGGCTGCTGTCGGGCGGCGACACCGGCGAGGAGGGTTTGTCGGTGGTGCACCGGCTGGGGTTCGGCCGCTCGGCGGGCCGCTACGGCACGGGCACCGCGCCCGGCGCCGACCCGCGCGACCAGGACGTGCTGGACGCCGACGCCTACCTGCACCCGGTCATGCGGACCCACCGCTTCGGCGACGCGGCCCGCCTGTTCGAGGACCTCGACGGGATCGGCTGGGTCGCGCTGAACGGCGTCAACTGGGACGGCGGCGGCAAGATCCTGGACCTGGGCCGCCGTCACCCCGCCTCACCGGTGTTCCTGTCGGACGCCGACCTGTTCGACGACGAGGAGCTGCTGGCGCGCTACGCCGGGCTGCCCGTCGCCGAGCGGGCGGCGGTGATGGAGCTGCGGCTCGCGCCGACCGGCTTCACCGTCGTGGCCGGTGCCCCGGAGGCGGAGAGCTTGTGCGAGTCCAGGATCTCGGGCAACGTGCTCCTGCGGAACCCGGCGGCCGCCCCCGGCGGAACCGGCGGGTGACCGGCCCGCGGCTGCCACTCCCGGAAGGGAAGGAGGGGCGCCCGCCCCGCTGAACGAGCGGGTGTCCCCGGTCCGTCACCCGGCTGAGGTCAGGCACCGCCACGGGCGCGCCCCGGCGTCGACGGCGAACGTACGGAGGTCATGGCCGCGCGCCCCGGTGGGAACGACGGGAACCGGATCCGGCCGAGGGCCTTCCGCCGAGCCGGAGCAGGATCACGCCGAGCACCCGGTCCGTCCGGACGGTACCGAAGTGCCGGGAGTCCCTGCTCGCCTCGGCGTTGTCGCCGAGGAGCACGAGGTGCCGGGGCGGGACGACACCGGCGGGACTCCGTGCCCAGGAGGGCAGGCAGGCCGGTTCCGGATCGCCCGGCACCGCGACGACCCGCTTGACCATCCACCGGGGGCCTCCGGCCGGATCTCCCGGCCGGCAGGGTCCCGGCTCCTCGACGACCACGATGTCACCGTTGCGTGGCCGCTCCCCCGGCCTCCGGCGGACCAGCACCCGGTCCCCGGGGCGTAGCGCCGGTGCCATGCTCAGCCCGCTGACCGACAGCACGACCAGGCGCCCGCGGAGCAGGACGGCCGCGGCCACGACGGTGAGCACGGGCACCAGCACCGCGCCCGCGCCGGTCAGCGTGGCGGCCAGTGCGGCGCTCACCCGACCCCCTCCGGCGCCGAGGGGCGGTAACCGGCCGCCTGCAGCTCGAAGAGCCGGGCGTACGCGCCGCCGCGCGCCAGCAGCTCGTCGTGCGTGCCCCGTTCGGCGATCCGCCCGCCGGACAGCACGACGATCAGATCGGCCTCGCGGACGACGCCCAGCCGGTGGGAGACCAGCAGGCCGGTCAGCCCGCGCCGGTGCTCGCGGAGCCGGGCGTGCACCTCGTGCTCGGCCTCGGCGTCCAGGGCGGAGCTCGGCTCGTCGAGGACGAGCAGATCGGGCCGATCGAGGATCAGGCCCCGGGCTATCGACAGCCGCTGCCACTGCCCGCCGGAGAGGACCACCCCGGTGTCGGGGTCGGCGCGGTCGGCCTCGGAGAAGAAGATCCGGGTCAGCAGGGTCTCGTACCCGCGCGGGAGGGCGGCCAGGACGTCGTGCACGCCCGCGCGGCCCGCCGCGTCCTCGATCCGGCCGGTGTCCTCCAGGGCGGTCAGGTCGCCGATGGCGATGTTCTCCCGCGCCGTGAGGTCGTAGCAGGTCGCGTCCTGGAAGACGGCCCGGATCCGGCGTCTCAGCTCCGCCGGGTCGAGGTCGCGCAGGTCGGTGCCGTCCCAGAGCACCGCCCCGCGCGTCGGGTCGTAGAGCCGGCACAGCAGCTTCACCAGCGTGCTCTTCCCGGCTCCGTTGAGCCCGACCAGGGCGGTCGAGCGCCCGGCGGGGAGTGTCAGGTTCACCCCGCGCAGCACCCACGGCTGGTCGTCGGCGTACCGGAACCACACGTCGCGCAGCTCGATCCCGCCCCGCAGGGGTGCCGTCGGCAGGGGCCTGTCGCGGACGGGCAGCTCCGGCCCGGCGTCGGCGACGGCCAGGTAGTGGCCGAAGAGCAGCAGCGCCTGGTGCACGGACACGACCTCGGTCACCAGGGCGGCGAGGGCGCCCTGTACCGAACCGGCCGCGGCGACGACGAGCACCACGTCACCGACGGTGAGGGTGCCCTCGGCCGCGGCGCGTACCGCCCACAGCAGCAGACCGGCCGCCACCGCGGCGCCGAGCACCGCCAGCCCGCCCTGGAGCCTCAGCTCCCGCCGGTCGATCCGGCGGTGCGCGCCCTGGATCGCGCGGATCTCCGTGGCCATCCGTCCCCACAGGTACGGCCCGGCGCCGAACAGGCGCAGCTCCTTGGCCGCCTGCGGGCTGGTCAGCAGGCCGGAGTAGAACAGCTCCCGCCGCTCGGCCTGCCCGGTCTCGACCATCATCGCCGCCCGGCGCCTGCTCAGCGCCAGCTCGGCCAGCAGGGCCGGTACGGCGGCGAGCAGGACCGCCACCGCCACCCAGGGTCCCAGCAGGAGCAGGGATCCGGCGAAACCGATGATCGTGAGCAGTGCCTGGACGCCCCCCAGCCCGCCGTCCACCACCATTCCCGGGCTGCTCACCCCGCTGGACCTGGCGATCTGGAGGCGGTCCAGGAAGACCGGGTCCTCGAAGCGGCGCAGCCCCACGAAGCGGTCCACCGAGGCGTACAGCCGCGAGGTGGCGAGCAGGTACACCCGCCGGTCGCTCTCGGCCCGCAGGTAGCGGACGGCGTGCGGCATCAGCGCGGCGGCCACCCCGACGGCACCCAGCGCGGCGGCCGGTCCCAGCAGGTCGGGCCACCGTAGCGACCCGGCCGCCAGCCGGTCGATCACGATTTTGGTCAGCCAGGCGGCCGAGGGCGGCGCGAGCCCGCCCAGCAGCGTCACCGCCAGATACATGGCGATCTGCGCCGGGGCGGCCTGCCGGGCCAGCGCGAGCGCCCGCCCGGCCGCACGGAACGACATCGGCGCGGCGGGTCAGCCGCTGGCCGGGAGGGCCACGGCGTCGCGGTCGAGGACGGGGGCGAGGTCGAAGCCGGACGCGGACACCACGCCCTCCTCGACGAGGACGAACGCCGGGAAGCCGCTCACCCCGAACGCCCGCTGCACCGGGCCCTGGTCGGGTTCGACCACGACGGTGGCCACCGGCCGCAGAAGCTCGACCAGCGCCGTGGTCTCCTCCGGGGTGCCGATGGTCACGGCCAGCACGGCGTCGGGCCCTCCGGGCCGGGTCGCGGCGTACTCGACGAAGGAGGGCAGCTTCTCCTTGCACGGCTGGCAGCTCGGGGAGAAGAAGCCGACCAGCGGGCGCTCGCCGAGCGTGGCGAGGCCGACCGGCAGGTCCGCCACGCTGGTGGCGTCGAACCCGCCCACCGGCGACCCCGCCGGCATCGCGACCTCGACGTCGACGCCGCCGGAACCGCCGCCGCCGCGCAGGCTGGCCAGTTCGGCGGTGTGCTCACGGAGTCGGCGTACGACGCCGACGGTGAGTATCAGGTTGGTCACGAGCAGCAGTCCGAGCAGGACCGCCGCCGCGGCTAGGTACGCCATCAGGTCTCCTCAGGGGGGTGGGGGTGGGTGCGAAGAGCGCGACGAGGTCGTCCAGCAGGGTGACCAGCAGGCCCGCGAGACCTCCCGCCAGCAGGACGGCGATCGACCACGGTGACGGGTACCGGTCGTCGGGCCCCGCGAGCCCGGCCAGCGCGACGGCCGTGAGCAGGAGGTTGCGGACCAGGTGCCGGCCGGACAGCGGGGTGGCCGAGACGCCGAAGCAGCGGCACGGCTCGGTGCCGCCCCGGGCGAGCACCACCGCCACCCCCGAGGTGAGGACGACGAGCAGCGCGACGGCCGCGGCGAAACCGGCGTCGCGGGTGGGCGGGACCACCAGCAGCACCACCACGGCCGCCTCCGCCGTGGTGAGCGCGACCGCGACCGGCAGGGCACGGTCCCCGCGGACCAGGCGCATCGACGCCAGGGAGGTCGCGAAGGCGCGCAGGGCCCGCCCGCCACGCAGCTTGCCCGTCGCGGAGACGAGGAAGACCACCACGAGCAGGCCCTGACATGCCGGTACCAGATGCGTCATTCAGCACGAACGGCTGTGGTACCTGCAAGGACCACAGGCCTCGAAGTCGCAGCAGGTCTGCTTGTAGAGCTCGATCCCCCTGCAGTAGCAGGAGATGGTGTAGCAGGCCGAGGCGGCGTGCGCGGTCATCTTGGGAACGAGGCCGTCGACCATCCGGTCGGCGAGGGCGGTGAGCGTACGGGTCATGGCTCCTCCTCCGTGCCGGCCGCCGTATGCGGACCGACAAATACATCGAAACCCGGACTTAACCGACCTACCAGGATCTTGTACCGGACGTTGCACCGGACGTCCGGTACGCTGCCGGTGGGATCAGGGGGGCCGGTCTTGGGGAACGCGTTCGGAATGCTGCTCCGTCGCCATCGACTACACCGTCAGCTCACCCAGGAGACGCTCGCCGAACGGTCCGGTGTCAGCTCCCGCTCGATCCGCGAGATGGAACGCGACCCCGGGCGGAGCCCCAGGTCACAGACGGTCGAGCGGCTCGCGACGGCGCTGGAGCTGACCGGAGACGAGCGGGCGGAGTTCGTCGGCGCCGGGCACGCGCTCTTCTGGGCCAGCCGCCCCGGCCGCTCCGGCCCGCCGGACGGAAGCGTCCGCGCCGTCGATCCGCCGCCCTGGCGACTGCCCGCCGACCTCCCCGACTTCGTCGGCCGAGGCGAGGAGCTCGCCCTGGTCCACAAGGTGCTCGACCCGGCCGCCGGCGGCGCGAGGCTGGTGGTGGCCTCCGGTCCGCCGGGGGTCGGCAAGACGGCACTGGCGCTGCACGCCGGTCACCGGCTCGCGCCGCTGTTTCCCGACGGGCAGCTGTACGCGAGGCTGCGCGGCGCCACCGGCGACCCCGCCGATCCGGCCGAGACACTGGCCCAGCTGCTGCGGATGCTCGGCGTGGACGGATCGGCCCTGCCCGCCGGGGCGGACGCCCGCGCGGGCCTGCTCAGGATCCGGCTGGCGGGACGGCGGGTGCTCATCGTCCTCGACGACGCCGGTGGATACCGCCAGGTGGAACCGCTGCTGCCCGCCGAGGGCGTCGCGATGATCGTGACGAGCCGGTTACCGCTCACCGGGCTTCCCGGGGTGACGGCGATCGACCTGCGCCCGCTGCCCGACACGGCGGCCGTCGACCTGCTCGCCCGGGTGGCCGGCGCGGAACGCGTGCGCGCCGAGCCCTCGGCCGCCACCGAACTGGTCACGGTGTGCGGCGGGCTGCCGCTGGCGGTCCGCATCGTCGCGGCCCGGCTGGCCGCACGGCCCCACTGGGCGATCGGCGCGCTCACCGAACGGCTGACCGACGAGCGCCACCGGCTCGACGAGCTGCGGCACGGCGACCTCGCGGTGCGTCCCGGGCTGCAGCTCGCCTACCGGGGGCTCAGCCCGGCGACCGCCCGGGTGTTCGCGCTGCTCGGCGGGCTGGACGTCCCCTCGTTTCCCGAATGGCCGGTGGCCGCCCTGCTGGACGCCGGACCGGCCGCGGGGGCCGCCGCGCTGGAGGAGCTGCTCGACGCCCGGCTGCTGGACGACCTCGGCCCCGACCGGGCGGGCCAGGCGCGTTACCGGTTCCACGCGGTCACCCAGCTGTACGCGCGCGAGCGCCGGGAGGCCGAGATCGGCCGTTCCGAATGGGTCGCCGCGCTGGCCAGGACCGCGGGCGGCTGGCTGGCCCTCGCCCGGCGAGCCCAGGACCTCCTGCACAGCGACCGGTTCTACCTCGACGACAGAAACGTGCCCTCGCCCGCCGCCGACCCGCGCGCGGCCACCGTCGCCGACCGCCACCCCCTCGAATGGTTCGAGGCCGAACGGGAGAGCATCGCGACGCTGGTCCGGGCGTGCGCCGAGACGGGCCTGGCGGCGACGGCGCGCGGCCTGGCCGGCTGCAGCGCCGACTTCCACGACTTCCAGGGCTACTACGACGACCTGCGGCGGATCCTGGAGACGGCGCTGGCCGCCTGCCGCCAGGCCGGTGACCGCCCCGGCGAGGCGACGATGCTCCGGGGGCTCGGCAACTGCCTGGTCGAGCTCGACGACATGGACGAGGGCCTGTCCACGCTGCACGCCGCCCACGCGCTGGCGGAACGGGTCGGCGACCTCGCCGGGGCCGCGCTGGCCCGCCGGTACATCGGTTTCACCCTGGGGCTGATCGGCCGGCTCGACGAGGCCGAGGCGGAGATACGCGCCGCGGTGCGGGAACTACGGCTCACCGGGCAGCGGCCCGCCGAGGCCGTCGCCCTCGGCAACCTCGGGTTCGTGCTGCGGCAGCGCGGCGACGGCGCCGGGGCCGTCGACGTCCTGCGCGCGGCGTCGCTCGTCGCCCGGTCGTGCGGTGACCTGTTCGCCCAGGCCTGCACCTCGCGAGGCATCGCCGGGGCGTTCCTGGCCCAGGGACAGGTCCAGGAGGCGCAGCGGGCGGCCCGGCGGTCCGTCACGCTCTTCGGCCAGATCGGCGATGTGATCGGCACCGCGCAGAGCATGCGGGTGCTCGGCGAGACACTCTCGCGTGAGCCGTACGGACGGGCCGAAGCCGAACGGGTGCTGGGCGGCGCGGTGGCGCTGTTCCGTGAGCGGGGGCACAGCTGGGGGGTCGCCCTCGCCGAGCTGAGCCTCGGCGAGGTGGAGCTCCACCGCGACGCCGAGGGGGCCACCGGGCGCCTCCACCGCTCCCTGCGCTACTGGACCGACAACCAGGTTCCGGCCCTGCGGGCGCGGGCGTTCGTCGCGCTCGCGGCCGCGGCCGAACGGGCGGGCGCCCCTGACGCGCGGGAGCTGCTGGCGAGTGCCCATCGGATCTACCGGGAGCTGGGGATGCCGGCCGCGGACGAGCTCGCGACGCGCCTCGGGCCCCTCGACGACACCGCGCCGCCCTGAGCACAACCGACACCCGGAAGGGATGTCGGTGCGGGGCACCGGCGTCGTCCTCCAAGACGGGAACGTCCGGGCCTGCCCCGCGAGGCAGGCCCGGACGCCGTGATCAGACGCGATCAAATAAGGTCAGACGAGGTCGAACCGGTCGAGGTTCATCACCTTGTCCCACGCGGCGACGAAGTCCTTCACGAACTTCTCCTTCGCGTCGTCGCTCGCGTAGACCTCCGCGAGCGCGCGCAGCTCGGAGTTCGAGCCGAAGACGAGGTCGGCGCGGGTGCCGGTCCACCTGACCTCGCCCGTGGCGAGGTCGTGGCCCTCGAACGTGTTCGCGTCCTCGGACGTCTCCTTCCACCTCGTGCCCAGGTCGAGCAGGTTGACGAAGAAGTCGTTGGTCAGCGTCCCGGGGGTCGCGGTGAGGACGCCGTGCCGCGACTGCCCGTGGTTCGCGCCCAGGACGCGAAGGCCACCGACGAGGACCGTCAGCTCGGGGGCGCTCAGGGTCAGCAGGTTCGCCCGGTCGATCAGCAGGTACTCGGCAGGCAGCCGGTTGCCCTTCCCGAGGTAGTTGCGGAACCCGTCGGCGGCCGGTTCGAGCGCGGCGAACGACTCCACGTCCGTCTGCTCCTGCGACGCGTCCACGCGACCCGGAGTGAAGGGGACCTCGACGTCGAAACCGGCGTCCTTGGCGGCCTTCTCGACGGCCGAGGCACCGGCGAGCACGATCAGGTCGGCGAGCGAGACCTGCTTGCCGCCGGTCTGGGCGGCGTTGAAGGCCCCCTGGATCTCCTCCAGGACCCGCAGCACCGTGGCCAGCTGGTCGGGGTCGTTGACCTCCCACCCGCTCTGCGGTTCGAGGCGGACGCGCGCGCCGTTGGCGCCGCCGCGCTTGTCGCTGCCCCGGAAGGACGAGGCCGACGCCCAGGCGGCGGACACGAGCTGGGACACCGGCAGGCCCGAGGCGAGGACGCGGCTCTTGAGGAAGGCGACGTCCTCGGCGTCGACGAGCTCGTACGTCACCGCGGGGAGGGGGTCCTGCCACAGCAGCGTCTCGGCCGGGACCTCCGGGCCGAGGTAGCGGACGACCGGGCCCATGTCACGGTGGGTCAGCTTGAACCACGCGCGGGCGAAGGCGTCCGCGAACTCGGCGGGGTTCTCCAGGAAGCGCCGCGAGATCTGGTTGTAGACCGCGTCCGCGCGGAGCGCGAGGTCGGTCGTCAGCATCGTCGGGGCGTGGCTCGTCAGCGGGTCGTGGGCGTCGGGGACGGTCCCGGCGCCCGCGCCGTCCTTCGGCTTCCACTGGTGCGCGCCCGCGGGGCTCTTGCTCAGCTCCCACTCGTAGCCGTACAGGATCTCGAAGAAGCTGTTGTCCCACGTCACCGGAGTGTTCGTCCACGCACCCTCAAGACCGCTGGTGATCGTGTCGCCACCCTTGCCGGTGCCGTAGGTGTTGTTCCAGCCGAGGCCCTGCTCCTCAAGTGAGGCGGCCTCGGGGTCGGCGCCGACGTGGTCGGCCGGGCCCGCGCCGTGGGTCTTGCCGAAGGTGTGACCGCCCGCGATCAGGGCGACGGTCTCCTCGTCGTTCATCGCCATCCGGCGGAACGTCTCACGGATGTCGCGGGCCGCGGCGAGCGGGTCCGGGTTGCCGTTCGGGCCCTCGGGGTTGACGTAGATGAGACCCATCTGGACCGCGCCGAGGGGGCTCTCGAGCTCCCGGTCGCCGGTGTAGCGCTGGTCGTCGAGCCAGGTGGTCTCCGGACCCCAGTAGACGTCCTCCTCGGGCTCCCAGACGTCCTCGCGCCCGCCCGCGTAGCCGAAGGTCCTGAAGCCCATCGACTCCAGGGCGACGTTACCGGCGAGGATCATGAGGTCGGCCCACGAGAGCGCCTGGCCGTACTTCTTCTTGACCGGCCACAGCAGGCGGCGGGCCTTGTCGAGGTTGGCGTTGTCCGGCCAGCTGTTGAGGGGGGCGAAGCGCTGCTGACCGGCCCCGGCGCCGCCGCGGCCGTCGCTGATGCGGTACGTGCCCGCGCTGTGCCACGCCATCCGGATGATGAACGGGCCGTAGTGGCCGTAGTCGGCGGGCCACCAGTCCTGCGAGGTCGTCAGCACCTCCGCGAGGTCCCGCTTCACGGCCGCGAGGTCAAGGGCCTTGAACGCCTCGGCGTAGTCGAAGCCCTCGCCGAGGGGGTTGGCCACGGCGGGGTTCTTGGCGAGGATCTTCAGGTTGAGCCGCTCCGACCACCACTGGCGGTTTCCGCCGCCCTGGGTCGGGTGCGGGGCGCGCTCGTGCGCGACCGGGCAGCCGCCTTCGCCCTCCGCCTTCGCGTCGGTGACGATTGCATCATGGTTCTCTGACATGGAAATCCTTCGGGATCTTCTTGTTAGGGGATCACGCTCAAGAACTGCGAGGGGTGGAACAGCCGGGGCACAGGCCCCAGTAGATGACCTCGGCCTCGTCGATCGAGAAGCCGTGGTCGTCGGACGCGGTCAGGCAGGGTGCCTCGCCCGCCACGCAGTCGACGTCGGCGACGACGCCGCACGACCGGCAGACGATGTGGTGATGGTTGTCTCCGACGCGTCCCTCGAACCGGGCCGGGCTGCCGGCCGGTTCGATGCGGCGTACGAGCCCGGCGGCGGTGAGCGCCTGGAGAGCCTCGTACACGGCCTGGAGGGAGACGTGGCCCACGCGATCACGCACCCCGGAGGCGATCGCCTCGACGCCGAGATGGTTGCCGTCCCGGACGGTGTCGAGCAGTGCCACACGGGCGGCCGTCACCCGCAGTCCTGCCCCGCGCAACTCCTCGGCGGTGGCCGAAGTCTTGGGTGCGGTCATGGCGCCACACCCTAACGCCATAAACACGAACTACTCAAGACAATGAACGGTGCAAATATAGCGCCGCACCTGGCGGCGCCCGCCGCGCCCGCTCCGGCGGGAAACCGGCGAGATCCTCGCCTTCAGGTGGGGAGGATCGAGAGGCCGGACTGGGCGACGATGGCCTGGAGCGCGGCGACGTGGCCGGCGTAGGCCGCGCGCCCCTCGCGGGTGAGGCCGAACCACGTCCTCGGGCGCTTGCCGACGTACCCCTTGCGGATCCTCACGTAACCGGCCGCCTCCAGGGCGCTCGCGTGCTTGGACAGCACCGAGTCGCTGATGCCCAGGTTGTCGCGGACGAAGGCGAACTCGGCCTCGTCGGCGGCGGCCAGCAGCGAGACGATCTGCAGCCGGGTCGGCGCGTGGATCGCCGGGTCGAGTCGCGGCGTCATCGCTTCGCCGTCTCCGCCCGCCTCGCGGTCCGCCCGGACATCCACCGGGCCACCAGGGGCGAGGTGATCGCCACGATCACAGTCATGATCACACCCATGAGGGTACGCGGGTAGGCGAGGCCCAGCCCCTCGAACCACAACACCATCAGGGTGGCCACGGCACCGGTGACGACCAGCCAGCCGGTGAAGCCGATCCACGCCCACGGGTCCATCACGGAGGGGTGCGGGCGCAGGCTCGCGTTCCTGACGTCCCGCACGAACTTGAGGACCGCGGCGACGAGACCGGCCAGCAGGACCGGCACGGCGATCCAGAGCCACCAGGGGGGCGAGATCTCGGTGACGAACTGCATGCCGGTGACGAAGATCCAGACCGCCACCGGATACCAGGCGGGGAACATCGGCGGCGCGGCGCGCAGGATCCTGCGCTGCGTCTCGTGGACCTGGGCCAGCGTCCGCGCGGCCTCTTCGGGGGTGATGTCCATGGTCGGCTCCTTTGGTCTTTCCAATCTGGAAAGTACTTTCTTCTTTCCGGGTCGTCAAGTACTTTCCAAGCCCGGAACGGATCACTCCTCCGCCCACGGGATCGCGGACTCCCCCGCGCCGCACGTCCGGCCCCCCCGGAAGGTCCTTCCACGACCTGCACCGGCCCCGGCCCCGGCCCCGGAAGGACTTCCGCGCCTTTCCCGCGGGGCGGTGCAACAGTTCGCCGGGCGATTCCATCTGAGAGGTGACAGGGACGACGAAAGGCGAAGACAGTTGGAAGCAGATCCCCGGTTCGCCGGGTTCGTCGCCGAGCGTGGCGACGCGCTGTTGCGCTACGGCTACGTCCTGGCCGGGAACCCGCACGACGCGGCCGACCTGGTCCAGGAGGCGCTCCTGAAATTGCGCGCCTCCTGGCCGGGGCTGCGCGCCAAGGACAATCCCGAAGGTTACGTACGTACCACCATGGCCAGGCTGCACACGGCGGCCTGGCGGTTGCGGCGGCGCGAACTGCTCGCCTGGGACCCACCGGAGCGCGGGTACCACGACACGCCGCCCGGCGAGGACGAGCAGGCGATGAGTGAGGCGCTGGCCGGGCTGCCCCGCAGGCAGCGGGTGGTGCTGGTGTTGCGCTACTACGAGGGGCTGAGCGACGAGGAGATCGCGACGGCTCTGAAGATCTCTCGCGGAACCGTGCGGAGCCAGGCGTCGCGGGCGCTCGGCAAGCTCCGTTCCGCGGCGGGCGAGCACATCGAGGAAGGCGTCATGTCGGATCAGGGGAAGCGGCGATGACCGGTATCGAAGAGCGGTTGACCAAGACCCTGGGACACATGGCCGAGCGGGCGCCGCGGCTGGCCGCCTCCACGGCGGAACGGCTGGAAACCGGCTACCGGCGGCGTAGGAACAGGTCCCAGGCGCTGCTCGCGGCGGCGGCCGTGGTGGTGGTCGCGGGCGGGGTGGCCGTGGGCCTGCGGGGGGTCGGCGACGGGAGGGCGCTGCCCGCGGCCGGCCCGTCGGAAGTGCCGTCCGCGACGATCGGCGTCACCGCGAAACCCGTCGAGCAGGTGTGGCCGCAGGCCGTGTGGAAGATGCCCGTCAAGGACTCCGAGGGCAGGGAACTGCACCCGGTCTCGCTGACCGGCGACGGAACCCTGCTGGTCAAGGCGTGGCGCGAGGTCGAGCGGCCCGAGGTTCTCTACCTCTACGACCTGGCCGGAGGGGAACTACGGAAGATCACGGACCTGCCCCGGCCGAGGAAGGCCACGGGGAGCGCCGCGAACTTCGGCGTGGGTGAGGGCGTGGTGGCGTGGTGGACCTCGACGAAGACCTCCGCACGCCTCTGGGCCGTGCCGCTGACCGGCGGCGAGGCCAGGCAGGTGGCCGAGCACGAGACCGGGGGCGACATGATCGACAACCTCGCCGTGGCGAACGGCACGATCGTGTTCTCCGTGCTGAAGGGCGGGGTGTTCGGCGTTCCCGTGGACGGGGGCCAGGTGACACCGATCAGCCGTGGGACCGGCCTGAACCTGCTGTCCTGGCCGTGGGCGGGCTCGCCGGGCGCCTGGAGCCCCCAGGACGGGGCACCGTTCACGCACCTGGTCAACCTGGAGACCGGGCAGACCAGCGACGCGGCCCCGGCCCGTCAGGGAGAGCAGTTGCTCGCCTGTGGCGTCCAGTCCTGCCTCGCGACGACGCCCGGCGGCGCCAGGGCGTTCACCCGGCCGCGTGACGGCTCGGAACAGCTGGAGGTGCCGACCGGCTTCCAGATCCCGGAACCGCCCGGTCAGAGCCGCTTCTACGTGCGCACCCTTGAGAGTGACATGCCGGGTCTCGGGCTCTACGACCTGAAGACCGGCACACTGGTGGACCTGGGCATCCGGGAGGAGGCCACGCAGGGCGAGGTCCCGGTCGCCGACCGGGCCGGGCGGATAATGACGTACCAGATCAAAAGCGGCAGGTACGTGATCGACCTGTCCAAGATTCCCTGACCGGGGGCCGGGCGCGGAGCGCGCCCGGCCGACGTATCCGGGATGTGACGTCCTGGGGCGTTCTCAGGCCCGCTCGGGCTCGGGGTGGGCGGCGGGGAAGCGGGCGTGCGGCACCACCATCGGGGTGCGGGTCCGCGGGTCGGGCACCACGTCGCAGGCCAGCCCGAACACCTCCTCGACGAGCCGCGCGGTCAGGACCTCCGGCGGCGGGCCCTGCGCGACCACCCGCCCGTCCTTCATCACGACCAGGTGGGAGGCGAAGCGGGCGGCCTGGTTGAGGTCGTGGAGCACGGCGACGACGGTCCGGCCGTCCCGGTGCAGCTCGTGGCAGAGCTCCAGCAGCTCGTACTGGTGGGCGATGTCGAGGAAGGTGGTCGGCTCGTCGAGCAGCAGCGTGCCCGTCCGCTGGGCGAGCACCATGGCGATCCAGGCCCGCTGCCGCTGGCCGCCGGACAGCTCGCTCACCCGCGCCTCCGCGAGGTCGAGCAGGCCGGTGCGTTCGAGGGCGAGGCCGATCTCGACGTCGTCCTCCGGCGACCACTGGCGAAGCAGCGTGTGGTGCGGGTAGCGGCCACGCCGTACGAGACCCCGCACGCTGATCCCCTCGGGCGCGATCGGGTTCTGCGGCAGGAAGGCCACGTGGCGGGCGGCCTCCCTGCCCCGGTACGCCCGGAGGTCGCGCCCGTGCAGCAGCACGGTCCCGCTGTCGGGCCTCAGCGTCCGGGCCAGCGCCTTGACCAGGGTCGACTTGCCGCACCCGTTCGGACCGATGATCATGGTGAGCCCGCCGGGCGGGATGTCGAGGCTGACGTCGCGTACGACGGGGGCGCCGCCGTAGGAGAGCGTCACGTCCCGCGCGCTCAGCCCTGTCTCACGTGGTGTCGCCCGGGTGCTCACAGGCTTCCCCTTCTCCATTCGCGGACCAGCAGGTATCCGAGGTAGAGGCCGCCGAGGGCCAGGGTGTGGACGCCGACGGGCAGGCTGACGGGCACCGGCGCCTGCTGCGCGGCGAGATCGGCGAGCACCAGCAGCAGCGCGCCCATCAGGGCGGCCAGGGTCAGGTGCGGGCCGGGACCGCCGGTGACCCGCCTGGCGATCTGCGGGGCGGTCAGGGCGATGAACGCGACGGGACCCGCGACGGCGACGGCTCCCGCGGACAGGACGATCGACAGCGTCACGGCACCGGCCCTCGTCCCCCGGGGACCGGCGCCGAGCCCGCCGGAGATCTCGTCACCCATCTCGGCGACGACGAGGCGCCGGGAGAGGAGCGCGACGAGCGGTACCACGGCGAGCAGGACCGTCCAGATCGTGGCGGCGTGCTCCCACGACCGTGCCGACAGGCTGCCGTTGAGGTAGGCGGTCAGGACGGTGGCCTTCTCCCGTTCGACGGCGTACACGACGTACTGGGTGAAGGCCGTGGCGATCGCGGAGACGCCGATCCCGGCGACGATGAGGCGCCCGGGGTCGCGGAACCCGGTCCCGGTCGAGACGTACACCAGCGCCATGGCGAGCGCGGCGCCCCCGAGGGCGCCGGCGGGGGCCGGTAGTACCCCGGGCAGGAGCAGCGCGACGGCCGCGGCGCCCGAACCGGCACCGGCGGCGAGCCCGATCACGTCCGGGCTGCCGAGCGGGTTGCGGGTGACGGTCTGGAACAGCGCGCCCGACAGGCCGAGCGCGGCTCCGGTACCGGCGGCCACGACCAGGCGGGGCCCGCGCAGGCGCTCCAGCACGAACTCCTGCCTGCCGTCGGCCTCCCCGGTGAGCGCGCCCGCGAGGTCGGCGAGGGGGATGCCGAGCCGGCCGAGCGACAGGGTGGCGACGGCGGCCACCGCGATGAGCGCGACCGTGACGACCGCGGTGACGAGGGAGGCGCGCGCGACCGGGATCGCCACCGCGGGCCCGAGCGTGACGAAGCCACGCGGGGAGACGGCACGTGCCCGTGTCATACGGCACCCCGCGTCACGCGTACGGCACGTGCCCGTGTCATACGGCACCTCTCATCACGCGTACGGCACGTGCCCGTGTCATACGGCACCCCGCGTCACACGTACGGCACGTGCCCGTGTCATACGGCACCCCACGTCACACGTACGGCACGGGCCCGTGTCATACGGCGCCTCTCATCACGCGTACGGCGACCAGCAGTGCCGGTGCCCCGAGGAACGCGGTCACGACGCCGACCATCAGCTCCTGCGGGCGCAGGACCAGGCGTCCGGCGACGTCCGCCAGGAGCAGCAGGGCGGGACCGGCCAGGGCCGAGAAGGCGATCTGCGCGCGGAAGTCGACGCCGACGAGCGCCCTGACGATGTGCGGCACGGCCAGGCCGACGAAGGCAATGGGACCGGCCGCCGCGGTCGCCGCGGTGCTCAGCAGCACCGCGGCGAGGAGCCCGCTCGAACGCGTCAGGGCGGGGTTCGCGCCGAGCGCCGAGGCGGACTCGTCGCCGAGCGCGAGCGTGTTGAGGCCCGAACCCAGCGCCGCCGCGAGGAGGAGGCCGAGCACGGCCGGTGGGAGGACCGAGACGAGGACGTCGAAGTCCCTTCCCCCCAGCGCGCCGACCACCCAGTAGCGGTAGCTGTCGAAGACCCGCGGCATGCTCAGGGTCACCGCCTGGACGTACGCCATCAGCACCGCCGAGACGACCGCACCCGCGAGGACGAGCCGCACGAGGCCGCCTCCCGAGCCCGCCGACCCGAGGACGTGGACGACGAGCCCGGCCAGGAGCGCCCCGGGCAACGCCCACCACACGGCGGCCGAGTGGCCCGACGCCCCGAGGAAGGCCATGGCGGTGACGATCGCGGCGGCCGCCCCGCCGGTGATCCCGAACAGCCCGGGATCGGCGAGGGGGTTGCGGGTGACACCCTGCAGGAGCGTGCCCGCGACGGCCAGGCAGAGCCCGGCGAGCAGGCCGAGGGCGGTACGCGGGTAGCGGCTCTCGACGACCGCGGTGGTGTTGGGGTCCGCGACGCCGGAGAGGACGTCCAGGACGTCCGCGAGGGAGTTGGGGTGACTGCCGAACGCGATGCTCGCGAACACGGCCAGCGCGAGCACGGCGAGGGTGACGATCAGGAGGTACACCCGCCGGGCGGCGCCGGTGCCCGGCAGGGCGCGGATGCCGATGGTCATCGGAGCGGCCGGGCTTACTTGCCGAGGGCGGCGACGGCCTTGTCGATCAGCGGCAGGTAGCGGTCGATCACCCACGGCACGGTGAGCGGGTTGACGAGCGAGGACCCGGTGACGAAGGAGGTGTCGTCGCTCGCCACGACGGAGCCGCGCCTGATGGCCGGGATCGCCCCGTACAGCTTCTGCGCCTCGATCTCCTTGCGGGTCTTCTCGTCCGAGTAGAACGTGAAGATCAGGTCGCTGCCGGCGAGCTTCTGGGCGTTCTCCAGGCCGATGAGGGAGGAGTCGGTGCCCTCGGTCTCCTTGAAGGTGTTCACCACCGGGTCGACGGTGAGCCCGAGGGAGGAGACCATCGCGACCCGCTGCTCGCCGGGCTTGAACACGCCGAGGGTGCCGGGACCCGAGGTGTAGGTGTAGGAGAAGGTGACGTCCTTGTACCGGGGCCGGCTCGCGACGGCGTCGGCGAACCGCTGCTTGATCTGCGCGATCAGCTTCTCGCCCTCGTCGGGCTTGCCCAGTGCCCGGGAGATGATGTCGATCTGCTGGTCCCAGTCCGTGCTCCACGGCAGGTCCGGGTAGGCCACGGTCGGGGCGATGTCCGCGAGGATGTCGTACTGCTCCTGTGTGACTCCCGACCACGGGGCCAGGATCACGTCGGGGTCGAGCTCGACGATCGTGTCGAAGTCGAGGTTGTCGGCGCCGGTGAACTGCTTCGGCAGCGTGCCGCCCGCCTTGGTCACCGCCTCGTGGATCCAGGGGAGGTAGCCGGTCTTGTCGCTGCCCCACGGGTAGCTCTCGATTCCCACCGGCGGGTGGCCGAGCGCGATCGCGGTCTCGGTGGACCCCTGCCCGAGGGTGACGACGCGCTCGGGCCGCTTGGTGATCCTCGCCTGACCGAGCGCGCTGTCGATCGTCACCGGGAACGCTCCGGCGCCGCTCGCCGCCGGTGCGGCGGCGGGCTCCTCCTTCGCCTCCCTCGCCTCGTTCGCCGCCGAACAGGCGCCGAGCGCGAGGACGACCGCCGTGGCGGCGGAGAGGGTGAGCGCGTGGCGGCGCGCGCGGGTGAGCGTGAACGGCATGGGTGTTCCTTGTGTTTCATGGACCGCGGGGTCGCGTCCCGCCCTCTCGGGGAGGAACGAGACCCGATATCGAGCCAGAGCGAAAGGCTGCTTAGGTCACAGCAGTAACTACGGTAACTTAGGTAAGCCTAAGCTAATCATTGCTCAACTTTCAACCGCCCCTCACGTCGCGGCCCTCGTCCCGGAGGTCGTCGCACCTGCGCGTTCCTCGTCCACCGGCCCCGGCGCGCGCCGCCCGGTCCGCGACGGGCGACGCCCCTCGTCGTCGCCGAGCTCCCGCAGGCACCCGTACTGGCCCCGGCCGGTCCGGCTCGGGCGCACACCGGCCGGGCCGGGACCGACCCGTTCGGCCGGACCGGCCCGGACGCGCATCGATCCGGCCGGAGCCGAGCGGTTCGGGCGGTCCGGCTCGGGCGCACACCGGCCCGGCCGAGACCGACCTGTTCGGCCGGTCCGCTCCACACCGGGATCCCTCGGTCCGCTCCACGCCGGGATCCCTCCTGGTCTCCGCCGGTGGGCGGCGTGTGGCCGGGGTCGTGGGGCGTGTACGGGGCTGTACGGATAGTTCCGATCCCCCTTTCCGACGGCCCGTACGGCTCGTGATTGTGAGCTCACCGCCACCGGCACAGGGCCTGGCGGCACCACGGAAAGGAACCCGATGTCCAAGCTTTTCGGGACCGGGAGGATCAAGCCCACCCTGACGGCTCTCGCCGTCGCGCTCACCTTGACGGGGACGGCCGTCGGCGCCGTCGCCAGCTCCCAGAACGGCACCCAGACCAGCGCCCAGTTCTTCACCGGGGAGAACACCCCGTGGACCATCAACACGGTCGCCACGTGGTCGAACGTCCCGACCGCCGTGACGAGCGTCACGGTGCCCGCGGGCACCACCCGGTTCGTCGACGCCCGGTTCACCGCCGAGTCCGTCTGTGTCGGTGACCCGGCCGGCTGGTGTTCGGTGCGGATCGTGGCCGTCAACTCGGCGGGAACGACCACAGAGCTCAACCCCGTCGCGAGCACCGACTACAGGTTCGACACACCCGGCGGGGCCGAGGAGGCGCACTCCCTGGAGCGGTTCTCCCCGTCGCTGGGCCCCGGCACCTACACCGTACGGGCGCAGGCGCTGCGGATGACCGGCATCAGCCAGTTCACCCTGGACGACCTCTCCTTCGCCGTGGAACTGGTCAACCCCTGACCCCCGCCGCCGGGTCGGACGGCCGCCGGAGGCGGCGCCCGGCCCGGCGGCCCCGCACCCGGCCCCGCGTCTGGCTCCGTGCTCGGCTCCGTGTCTGGCTCCGTGTCCGGCTCCGTGTCTGGCTCCGTGTCCGGCTCCGCACGCGCCCCCGCGCCCGGCTTCGTGCCCGGCTCCGCACGTGGCCCGGCGATCCCGCGCGTGGTCCGGGGCAGGCGCGGGACCGGCCGGAGGTCAGCGGCACGGTGGCCGGTGGTCCAGGTCCGGCAGGTAGCGCCTCCACTCCGCCTCGGCGATGGGCTCACCTGCGAGCGAGCAGACCCACCGGGCGACCCTGCCGGTGTCGGTCTCCCAGAGGCGGGCGGTGGCGTCGTTGCCGCCGGTGGCGAGGGTGTGCCCGTCGGAGCCGAACGCGACGGCCAGCACGCCGTCGGTGTGGGCGGTCAGCGTCGCGCTCCAGGCGGCCCGCCGGGGGTCGGTGGTGTCCCACAGCCGCACGGTGTGGTCGGTGCCCGCGGTGGCGAGGGTCCGCCCGTCCGGGCCGAACGCGACCGCGTTGACGCGGCTGGTGTGACCGTTCAGCGTGGTCAGGGCGGCGGGCCGGCGCGGGTCCCGTACGTCCCACAGGCGGGTGGTGTGGTCGTCTCCGGCGGTGGCGAGGATCCGCCCGCCGGGGCCGAACGCGACCGCGTTGACGCTGTTGGAATGGGCTCCGATCGTCGCGAGCGGGACCGGTCGGCGCGGGTCGCGCAGATCCCACAGGCGGGTGGTGCGGTCGTCTCCGGCGGTGGCGAGGATCCGCCCGCCGGGGCCGAACGCGGCCGCGTTGACCAGGTCGGTGTGCCCGCGCAGGGTGGCGGCGTGCCGGGGCCGGCGGACGTCGGTGACGTCCCACACCCCGACGTCCGAGTCCTCGCCGACGGTGGCGAGGGTCGTGCCGTCCGGGCTGACCGCCAGGCCGTACAGGTCACCGGCCTTCAGGTTCAGGGCCGACAGCGGGGCCGGACGGCCGGGCCGGGTGACGTCCCACAGCCGCAGGGTGTCGTCGAGGCCGACGGTGGCCAGCACGGGCGCCCCCGGCAGGAACGCCACCCCGGTCACCCCGTCGGCGTATCCGGTCAGGGTCGCCGACAGCCGGGGCCGGTGCGGGTCCGCGACGTCCCACAGATAGGCGGTGAGGTGGCTGCCGGTGGCCAGCAGGCGCCGGTCGGAGGTGAACGCCACCGCGCTGACCTGGCCGTAGTGCCCGGTCAGGATCGGCTGCCGCAGGTCCCACAGCCGTACGCTGGTGTCCGCCCCGCCGCTGACGACGGTGCCTCCACGCGGGTCGACGGCCACCGTGTAGACGACGCCCGCGTGACCCGCCAGCGTCACCGGCGCGCTGACCCGGCGCGGGTCGCGGACGTCCCAGCTTCGTACGCTCAGGTCGTAGCCGCCGCTGACGAGGGTGTGCCCGTCGCGGTCGAAGGCCAGCGCGACGACGCCGCCGCCGTGGCCGGTCAGCGTGGACAGCGGGCGTACCGCTTCCGGGTCGCGCAGGTCCCACAGGCGGACGGTGTTGTCGAAGCCGCCGGTGGCCAGCACCCGGCCGCCGGGATCGAACACCACGGAGAGCACCCGGTCGGTGTGGCCGCGCAGGTCGGGCAGGCGCCGCGGGCGGGCGGGGTCGGTGACGTCCCACAACCGGACCGGGTTGTCGAAGCCCGTGGCGGCCAGGATCCGGCCGTCCGGGCTGAACGCCACGTCGGACGCGCCCTTCGGAAAACCCCGCAGGACGGCGGCCGGTACGGGCCCGCGGGGGTCGGAGACGTCCCACAGCCGGACGGTGTCGTCGTAGCTCGCCGTGGCCAGGACCCGCCCGCCCGCGCCGAACGCCGCGCCGATGATCCCCTCGGCGTGGCCGGTGAGCGTCGCCAGCGCCACCGGACGCCGGGGGTCGGCGACGTCCCACAGCCGGGCGGTGTGGTCGTCACCGGCGGTCGCCAGGATCCGCCCGTCCGGGCCGAACACCGCCGAGGTGACGCCCGCGGCGTGGCCGGTCAGCGTCGCCAGGGGTACGGGGCGCCGCGCGTCGCCGGTCCGCCACAGCCGGACCGTCCGGTCCATTCCCGCGGTGACCAGCAGGCTCCCGTCCGGGCTGAACCCGGCGGCGTAGACCGCGCTGGTGTGCGCGGTCAGCCGGGTGGCGTACGGGGCGGCGTAGGTGCTCAGCAACGCGCCGCGCGACTCGGGGATGGGTGTCAGACGGTACGCGGCCAGGCTCAGCTGCGCCGAGAGCGCCGGGTCGGCCGGGCGCAGCGCGGTGGCCTCGTTGGCGACCTTCCCGGCCAGGGCGGTGTCGCGCTGCGTCCGCAGGGTCTGCTCGCCGCGGACCGCGACGACGACGGCCACGGTCGTGAGCAGCAGCAACGCGGTCAGGCCCGCGACGAGCCGCCGCAGGCCGCGGGCGCGGCGCCGGGCGGCCCGCCGCTCGGCGAGCTCGCGCGCGAGGGAGGCCTCCAGGAACTCCCTGGCCACCGGGCCGGGGGCGGTGTGCGGACCGGCGGTCTGCTCCCACTCCCGTGCGACCGCGAGCCGGGTACCCCGGTACAGCGCGCCCGCGTCGCGGTGCTCGCGATCCCAGGCCACGGCCGCCTCGTTGAGCCGGCGCCCGGTGAGCAGGCCGGCGCGGTCGACCTCCAGCCAGCCGCGCAGCAGCGGCCACGCGGTGAGCAGCGCCTCGTGGCTGATGCCGACCGTCTCGGCGTCGCGGGTGACCAGCCGCTGCTCGACGAAGCGCCCGATGACGTCGTCCACCTGCCCGGCCGGGCCGCCGCACTCGGCGAGCAGGTCGGCGGCGGGCACCCGGCGCCGGGTGTCCACCGTGTCGGGTGAGACGTGCACCAGGGCGAGGAACAGCCGCCGCGCCAGGTGGCGCCGGGGCTCGTCGAGGGCGTCGTAGACCGCTTCCGCGCTGGTCGCCACCGCGCGGTCGACCCCTCCGACGGCGCGGTAGTCGGCGATCGTCAGCCGCCGGTCCCGGCTGTGCTGCCAGGTGGCGTACAGCGCGTGGGACAGCAGCGGAAGCGCGCCGGCCGCGTGCTCGGGGGCGTCCCGGTCGTCTCCGCCGCGCGGGGCGACCTCGCCGACCAGCAACTCGACCAGGCCCTCCTCGACCTCGACCCCCGCTTTGCGCGCGGGTTCGACGATCGCGCGGCGCAGCTCCGCCGCGCTCATCGGCCCCACGGTGAGCTGGTCGGCCCGCACCGCCGCGACCAGTTCGGGGTGGCGCAGCGCCGGGGCGTAGAAGTCCGCGCGCAGCCCGATGACGACGCGTGCCGCGCCCTGCCCGGCCACCGCGCCCTGTCCGGCCGTCGCGCCCTGTCCGGCCGTCGCGCCCTGTCCGGCCGTCGCGCACAGCGCGGCCACGAACGCGCGCCGCTCCGCGTCGTCGGCGCACGTGGTGAACAGCTCCTCGAACTGGTCCACGACCAGCAGCAGGCGAGATCGCCCCCCGGCCCCGGCGTACGCGGCGGCGTGTGCCGGATCGGCGCGCATCCGGGCGGCCACGTCGCCCGCGGGCAGTCCGGCCGCGGCGGCCAGCCGGTCGGCGAGCTCGTCGCACGGGCGCGCGCCGGGGGTGAACAGCTCCACCGACCAGCCGGGGCCGAGAAGCCCGTCGTGACGTACCGCGTGGACCAGCCCGGCGCGCAGCAGCGACGACTTGCCCGATCCGGAGACCCCGACGACGACCTGGACGCCCGCGGCCTCCGCGTCCGCGGCGGCCAGGCGATCGACCAGGTCGCGGGTGAGCGCCTCGCGCCCGAAGAACCACTCCGCGTGCTCGGGCTCGAAACCGGCCAGGCCCCGGTACGGCTCCGGGTCCCGCGGCCGTCGGCCCGGTGTGCGCCTGACCCGCTGCCAGGCCGACAGCCACCGCGTGACCAGTTCCGGATCGTCGACCCCGCAGGCCGTCAGGACCCGCACCAGCAGTTCGCGCGACGAGGTGGAGGGCAGTCCCCGCCCGGCGAACCAGTCGCCGATCGTGCTGTGGTTGCGGAAGGTGTCGGATCTGGCCGCGACCTGCCGGACCGTCAGCCCGGCCCGCAGCCGCAGCAGCGTCAGCTCACGGGCGAAATCCTCCCGCACCCCGATCCGTTCCGGGTTCGGCGCCTCCGCTTCCGGCGAACCTGACACGGGCACGGCGGCGTCCTCTCACGGTCTCGCCCGGATGCCCCCGACGGCATGTCACACAGAAACGCGCCCTAAATGTAAACACCACCCGATGCTCGCGCAATCACCCCACCGCCAAGCGAGGTGAGGCGGTCTCCCCGTGGGGAGACCGCCTCGTCGAAGGATGGTCAGCCGAGTAGGTCCGAGATCCTGGTCTCCGGTTCCGCCACGGCGCGGGTTAGTAGTGCCGCCACCCGGTCCAGGCGGTCCTCGATCTCCTTGCGGTCCCACAGTTCGACGGCGTACTCCAGGTCGAGCACGACCCGCTCCCCCGACATCCCGGCGTACATCTCCAGCTCGTAGCGGTTGGCCCGGGTGTGCACGTAGTCGAACCCGACCTCGCACCCGGCCAGTTCCGGGATCGCGGGACCGTCGCCCGCCCAGTCGGACGTCACCTGGAACAGTGGCATCCGGCGCGGATCCGGGTGGATCCTCAACGCCCGCACCACCTCGTTGAACGGGGTGCTCTGGTGGGCGTACCCCTCCAGCACGGTCCTGCGGACCCGGCCCGTCAGCTCGGCGAAGGTCGGGTCGCCGCCGCAGTCGACGCGCAGCGCCACCATGTTGACGAAGCAGCCGACCACGCCCTCCAGACCGGGCAGCGGCCGGTTGTCGGCGGTGGTGCCGATCACCACGTCGTCCTGGCCGCTCCACTGTGCCAGCATCGCCGCGAACGCGGCCGTCACCAGCATGTAGGGCGTCGCCCTGCTCTGCCGGGCCAGGGCGAGCAGCCGCCGTGACTCCGCGTGCGGCAGCCGGTGGGCGATCATCTCGGTGTCGCGGCCCTCGCGCCGCCCGTCGCGCGTCCTGGGCAGGACCAGCTCGGGCGCGTCGCGCAGCCGCTCGCGCCAGAACCGCTCCGAGGCCGCGGCCTCGGGCCCGCCGAGCCAGGCCTGCTCCCAGGCCACGTAGTCGGCGAAGCGCAGGTGCGGCGCGGCGGGGGCGGCGTCGCGCTCGGAGTACAGGCGGCCCAGTTCGCCGACGAGCAGCCCGATGGACACGCCGTCGGTGACCAGGTGGTGCTGGACGAGCGCGAGGACGTGGTCGTCCTCGCCGAGCCGGTAGAGGGTGGCCCGTACGAGCGGGGCGGTGGACAGGTCGAAGCCGTCGTCGGCGTCGCTCGCGGTGCGGCGGGCCGCCTCTCGCGCCCGTTCCTCCTCCGGCAGGCCGGTGAGGTCCTCGACGGGCAGCTCGACGCGTACGCCGGGGTCGAAGCGCAGCACCGGCACGTCGCCGACGAGTGCCACGCGGGCGCGCAGGTTCTCGTGCCGCGCGACCAGCGCGTCGAACGCGGCGCGCAGGGCGTCCACGTCGAGCGGGCCGCGCACCCGGTAGGTGACGGCGGCGATGAAGTCGCGGGCGTCGCCGCCCGCCAGCTGCTCGTTGATCCAGATCTGCAGCTGCGCGGTGGACAGCGCGCTGGTGTCGGGCTCCTCGCCGTCCCGCTCGATCTCTCCCACGGGTGCCGTACGGCCCGCGCGACCGGCGCGGCCCGCGTCGCCGAGCGTGTGCTCCAGCGCGGGATGCCTGGCCGCCATGTAGTCGGCGAGGTCGGCGGGCGTGCAGTTCTCGAACAGGGCCATCAGCGGTACGCGTACGGCGAGCACGGAGGCGATCTCGCGTACCAGCCGGGCCGCCAGCATCGAGTGGCCGCCCAGGGCGAAGAAGTCGTCGTCGGGCTCCACCTCGTCGAGGTTCATGACGCGCGCCCAGATGACGCAGAGCGCGGCCTCCAGGGCGGGCAGCTCGGTCCGCTCGCCGCGCTCGCCCGCGTCGGGCAGCCGTCCGGTCTCGACGCGGCCGTCCTCGGTACGCGGGATGCGGTCCACCGGCACGATGACGGCGGGCACCATGTACTGCGGCAGCCGCTCGACGAGGGTGGCGCGCAGCGCGTCGGGCGACGGGCCCTCGACGGTGTAGGCGACCAGCTCGCGGCCCGCGCCGCCCTCGACCGCCACCACGGCGGCGTCGCGTACGGCGGGATGGGCGCGCAGGACCTCCTCGACGTCCTCCAGCTGCACCTGGAACGGGCCGAGAGCGACCAGCCGGTCCTCGCGCCCGCGCTCGACCACCCGCCCGTCGGGCCTGCGGATGGCCAGGCGGCCGGTGGGACCTGCCCCCGGGGAGTGGCGGACCAGCTGGCCGACGGCCCCGGCGGGCAGCACGTTGCCGTCGTGGTCGAGCACGGTCACGTCGCCCTGGGTGAGGGTGACCCGCTCCTCCGGGGTGATCATCGGGATGTCCGCCAGGGGCTGGGCGGGATCGTCGGCGACCGCCCGCAGCACCCGGTCGTAGTGGCGCATCACGCGGGCGATCGTGGCCTCGTCGAAGAGGGCGTCGTCGTACTCGACGAAGAAGTCGACCCGGTCGCCCCGGCGCACGGCCTCGACCGCGACGTCGAAACGGGACCGGCCGCGCGTCACCTCGACCTCGGCGGCGGGCACGCCGCCGATGGAACGCTCGGCCGCCCCGGCGTCCCACATGGTGAAGACGACCTGCACCAGAGGGGTGTGCCCGGCGTCGCGCTCGGGCTGCAGGAACTCCACGAGCTTCTCGAATGGTACGTACTGGTGGTCGAAGGCGTCGAAGGCGGCCTCGCTGACCGCGTCGGCCAGGTCGGCGAAGGGGGTCTCGCCCGCCGGGCGCAGCCGTACGGGCACGATGTTGGCGAAGAAGCCGAGCGCGCCGTCGAACTCGCGCCCGGGACGGCCGGGGGCGCCGGTGCCGAGCACCATGTCGCCGCGCCCCGTGTATCGGTAGACGGTCGCGGCGAAGGCGGCCAGCAGCACGGTGAAGACGGTGCCGCCGACCCGCTCGGCGACCTCGCCGAGCGGTCCCGTCAGGGCGGGGTCCAGCGGGAAGCGCTCGCGCCTGCCCGCGCTGGCCCGGCGGCGCGGCCGGGGCCGGTCGGCGGGCAGTTCCAGCACGGTGGGCGCGCCGTCGAGCTCCTTCCGCCAGTGGTCGACGTCGGCGGCCAGACGGCCCCCGGCGAACTGCTCGCGCTGCCAGCGGGCGAAGTCGCCGTACTGGGCGGGAAGCTCGCTTTGGGACCCGCCCTTCGACTCACCGCGTGATCCTGGCTGCGGCTCATCGGGGGACCCGCTCTGTGAGTCGCCGGGGAGTTCGCCCCGGTAGGCGGCGTCCAGTTCGTCCAGCAGCAGGTTCATCGAGAACCCGTCGCTGATGATGTGGTGGACCCCGAGCACCAGCGCCTGCCTGCCCGTACCGGGCGTATCGGGCGTACCGGGTGTGCCGAGGGTGACGAGCGAGGCGCGCAGCAGCGGTCCCGAGGCCAGGTCGTAGGGGGCCTCGGCGACCTCGCGGGCGTACTCCATGAGCGCCTGCTCGCCGCCGACGGCCGCCTCGCGCAGTACGGGGCCCCGGTCCCAGACCGCCTGCACCGGTTCCGCGCCCTGGTAGACGAAGGTGGTGCGCAGCACGTCGTGCCGCGCGACCACCCTCTCCAGCGCCCGCCCGAGCCTGGCGGCGTCGAGCGTGCCGTCCAGGACGAGCACCTTCAGCTCGTTGTACGAGCCGTTGCCCGGATCGTCCTGCTCGACGAACCAGAGCTGTTCCTGGAGGTAGGACAGCGGGGCGGTGCGGACGGGCAGACCGGTCACGACGGCCCCTCCGTCTTTCTCGCGATCACCCAGAGGAAGCGCGACTCCCCGAGCGGTGTCCGCTGCGCCACGACCTCGTCGCGTTCGGAGACCAGGCCCGCCTCGCGCAGCAGGCGCAGGTTCTCCTCGGTGGGGAAGCCGGAGAAGAACATGGTCGAGCCGAACCACTCCTCCACCGCGCCGGGGATGTCCTCGGTCATGAGCGTGGCCAGCAGCAGGCCGCCCGGCTTCAGCCAGCGGGCGATGCCCTTCAGCAGGCCGGGCAGTTCCTCCCTGGGCAGGTGGGTGAGGGTGTAGATGGACACGACGGCGTCGAAGGAGGCGTCGGGGAACTCCGCCTCGGCCATGTCGGCCTGGACGAGCGTCGCGCCGGGCAGGGTCTTCTCGGCGAGTTTGAGCTGTTCGGCGGAGATGTCCACGGCGGTGAGGTCGTGCGCCTCGGCCAGGCGGCGCGACGACTCGTGGCCGCCGCCGACGCCCAGCTCCAGCACGGCCGCGCCCTGGCCGGGCAGCATCCCGAGCAGGTGGTCGGTCCAGGTCATACGGGGACCGTCGGAGAACTCCGACTGGAAGGCGGCGTAGCGGTCGGCGATGTCGTCCCAGCCCTCGCGGACGATGTCCTTGATGTCGGAGCGGACCTCGGAGTCGACGGCGTCGGCGACCCCGGCGATGGTGGGCCGGTCGAAGAACTCGACGACCGGCACCTCGATGCCGAAGGTGGTGCGGACCTTGCCGAGGAGCTGGATGACCTGGATGCTGGTGCCGCCCAGCTCGAAGAAGTGGTCGTGCGGGCCGAGGGAGTCGACGCCGAGCAGCGGTTTCACGATCTCCTCGGCCACCCTGCGCCGGGTCGGCGTCCAGTCGGCGTCCTCGGCGTTACCCACGGTGCCGGTACGTTCCCCCCTGGCCTCGGCCAGGGCGTCGCGGTCGACCTTGCCGGCCGGGGTGAGCGGGATCTCGGGCACGTGGACGAACTCGTTGGGCACCAGCGGGGCCGTCAGCCACCGGGCCGCGGTCTCGCGCAGCTCGGTCACGCCGGGCGGCTCCTCCGCGGTGCAGACGACGTAGGCGATCAGGCGGGCGTCGCCGTCGTCGCGCGCCTCCGCCTCGACCACGGCGTGCGCGATGTCCGGGTGCCTGCAGAGGGTCGCCTCGATCTCCTCCAGCTCGACGCGGACGCCGCGCACCTTGACCTGGCGGTCGGCCCGCCCGGCGAAGACCAGCTCGCCCTCGGGGGTCCAGCGCACCAGGTCCCCGGTGCGGTAGAGGCGCTCGCCGGGCGTGGTGGCGAACGGGTCGGGGACGAAGGAGGCCGCGCTCGTACCGGGGAGGCCCAGGTAGCCGCGTCCGAGGCCGGGGCCGCCGACGTACAGCTCGCCGACCGTGCCGACCGGGACGGGGCGCATCGACTCGTCCAGGGCGTAGGCCCGGTGGTTGGGCATGGCGCGGCCGATGGGCGGCGAGGCGTCCCAGCTTCCCGCGCACTCCTGGGTGATGACGCCGACGGTGGTCTCGGTGGGCCCGTAGCTGTTGACGAACCTGCGCCCGGCCGCCCAGCGGGTGGTGAACTCGCCGGAGTAGCTCTCGCCGCCGACGGCGATGACCCGCAGGTCGGGGAAGTCGCCGGGCTCCAGCAGCCTCAGTACGCCGGGGGTGCCCATGTAGACGGAGATGCGGCGCTCGCGCAGCAGGTCGCGGAAGCGTTCGGAGGAGGTGCGGGTCTCGGTGGAGGCGACGTGCAGGGCCGCCCCCGACAGCAGCGCCCCGAAGGCGTCGAAGGTGGAGACGTCGAAGGCGATCGAGGAGAACTGCACGAAGCGGTCCCGCTCCGAGAGCCCGTACAGGTGCTGGGCGCCCCGGACGAACGCGGTGACCGCGCGGTGCTCGATGAGGACGCCCTTGGGTGTCCCCGTGCTGCCCGAGGTGTACATGACGTAGGCGAGGTTGGCCGGGTGCAGCGGCACGCCGGGGTCGCTCTCGTCGCTGCCCGGGTGGGTGTCGACGTTGACCACGCACCACGGGCCCGGCGGCACCTCGGCCTCGGTGGTGGAGTCGGCGAGCACCACGGCGGTACCGGCGTCGCGCAGGATCGCCTCGACCCGCTCGGGCGGGTTGCCCTCGTCGACCGGGACGTACGCGCCCCCGGCGGCCAGTGTCCCGAACATGGACACGACCATGCCCGCGGAACGGCGCTGGTAGATGGCGCAGCGGTCCTCGCGGCGCAGGCCCAGGCCGAGCAGGTGCCCGGCCAGGCGGTTGGCGGCGCGGCGTACCTCGTCGTAGGTGAGGGCGGCGCCCTCCTCGTCCGTCAGCGCGGGGGCGGCGGGCGACCTGGCGACCTGGGCGGCGAACCGTTCGATGACGGTCGCCGGCTCGTCGGCCAGCTCGGTGCGGTTCCACTCCTCGACGACCAGGCGCGCGTCGTGCTCCTGGATCGTGTCCATCGGCTCCTCCTTAGGGACCGTCCTCGGGGACCGTTCGTCGGCGGGCCTGCGGGTCAGGAGCCCTCGCCGTCCATCCAGCGGCGCAGGCTCAGGGGCCGCATGTCCGTCCAGACCTCCTCGATGTGGGCGAGGCACTCCTCGCGGGTGCCGTTGTGGCCGACGCTCCGCCAGCCCTCGGGAATGTCACGGTCGGCCCACCATATGGAGTACTGCTCCTCGTGATTGCGCACCACTGTGTACTCGGTGGTCTCCACTGAGTCTGCCATTCGGGTCTCCTTTGCCTCATTCAGCATTCGACACGACGTTGCAATCAAACAATGCCATGGTCAAGCAGAAGCGATTTAACGTACTTTCCGCGAAATGTTAGGGTTTTGAAGGGGAGCTATGTGTGGAATAGCCGGCGTATCTGTTCTCGACGGGACGGCCGGGCAGCCGGCCTTCGATGGGCTCGTCACCCTGCAGCACCGTGGCCAGGAGTCATGGGGCATCGCGGTGGCCGGGCCGGACGGTGTGGAGGTCAGGCGGTCGCTGGGGTTCGCCTCACGCTCGGAGCGCGGTGACTGCGGCGGCTGGCCGGACGGGAGGCTGGCGGTCGCCCACACCCGATACTCCACCACGGGCGCCACGCTGCTGGAGAACTCCCAGCCCTTCGTCCACGAGGCGAGGCGTATCGCGCTGGCGCACAACGGGGACCTCACCAACGCCGCCGACCTGCGCGCCAGGCTCGGCCGCGAGGGCTACGGGTTCCGCTCGACCAGCGACTCCGAGGTCATCCTCGCCCTCCTCGCCGACGCCCTGGACACCCCGGACGCCTCTGATCCCCAAGACCCGGTCGTGGCGGCGGTCGCGCGGGCCGTACGGGTGCTGCGGGGCGCGTACTCGGTGGTGTGCGCGGTCGGCGACCTGCTCGTGGCCTTCAGGGACCCGCACGGCATCCGCCCCCTGGTCGCGGGGTTCGCCGAGGGCAGGGCGGCCGTCGCCTCGGAGACCTGCGCGCTCGACGCGCTCGGCTGCTCCGGGCAGCGGGAGGTGGAGCCGGGCGAGCTGCTGATCCTGCGCGACGGCCGCCTGGCCGGGACGCACCGCGTGGCCGACCCCGCGCCGCGCAGCTTCTGCGTGTTCGAGCACCTCTACCTGACCAGGCAGGACTCCAGGATCGACGGTTCCAGGACCGGCGCGACGCGGCTGGCGTTCGGCGAGCGGCTGGCGCTGGAGGCCCCGGCGGACGCCGACCTGGTCGTGGCCGTCCCGGCCTCCGGCGTGCCCGCCGCCCGGGGGTACGCGCGGGCGGCCGGGCTCCCGCTGGCCGGGGCGCTGGTCCGCGACGAGCAGGTGGGCAGGACGTTCATCGAGCCCGACCAGCGGCGGCGCGAGCGCAAGCTGCGGCGCAAGTTCTCCATCGGCTCGCCGGTGGACGGGGCCAGGGTCGTGGTGGTCGACGACTCGATCGTGCGCGGGTCCACCATGCGGCGCATCGTCACGCTGCTGCGCGAGTCGGGGGCGAGCGAGGTGCACGTGCGGATCGCCGCCCCGGCGCTGATCGCGCCCTGCCACTACGGGGTGGACATCGTCGACACCGGCGAGCTGGTGGCGACCGGCCGCGAGACCGAGGAGGTGTGCCGGATCATCGGCGCGACGAGCCTGGCGTACCTGTCGGTGGCGGGCATGCGCCACACGGTCGGGAGCGCGGCGGGCGAGGGGTTGTGCGAGGGCTGCCTCACCGGCGAGTACCCCACCCCGGTGACTCCGGGACGCGACAAGTTGAAGCTCGTACCCGCACAGGCCCCACGGCACGTGACGCCTCCGGCGGCCGTCCACCCCCGTTGACGGTGATCAAGGCCACGCCTAGCCTCCGCCAAATGGGACCTAACACACAGCCGAACGGCTACGACGACGGTGGTTGCGACGCCCGCTACACCAGGACCGCCTGCCTGTGGGGACGCAGGCCGGACCAGATCTCCGACGTGCTGGGGGACGCGCTCTCCCTGCCCGGAGCGCCCGAGGAGATCGGCCCGCCCGCCACCCCGCCCGGCCCGGACGCGCCCGCCGTCCTCGACGTGGGATGCGGCGAGGGACGCAACGCGGTGCGGCTCGCCCAGCGGGGCGCGCGGGTGCTGGCGATGGACGTGTCTGCCGCCGCACTGGAGAACGGCGCCCAGGCGTGGGGCGACGCCGGGGGGATCGAGTGGCGGCAGGGCGACGCGCGCACCGCCGGGCTGGAGCCCGCCTCGCTCGACGGGGTGCTGGCGTGCAGCGTCCTGCACTGGCTGGAGGACGAGGAACAGGTCGCCGACGTCGTCGCCAGACTCCAGGCCGCGACCAGGCCGGGAGGGGTCAACGCCCTGCTGATGTTCAACCGCGGCCACGCCTACCTGCCTCCCGCCGGCGAGATGCGCATGCCGGTCCTGCTGCCCCACGACTGGTACCTCGCCCGGTACGCCGGGTGGACCGTGCTGAGCGCCACCGACACCGACTCCACGCACACGCACAAGGGCCACGAGGAGCCGCACACCCACGCGGTGACCAGGCTCGTGGCCCGCAAGGGGGACGGCTCATGAGCCCGCTGAAACCCGGAGAAACGGACGCGCGACAGACCGGCCACACGGACGCGCGGGAAACCGGGCCCACCGGCCGTGAAGCCGGACTCGCCGGTCGTACGGCCGTGCGGCAGGCCGGGCTCGCGGTCCCCCCGAAGACGGAAGCCGAGTCCCCGGGACCGCCGCATCCGCTCGAATGGCCGGTCTACGACGACGGCGTGGCGGCCAGGGTCACCGAGCTGATCACCCAGGGACGCACGTTCGACTACGACTACGGACCCGAGCTGGCCGAGCTGGAGCGGTCGTTCGCCGAACGGCACGGCCGCGCCCACGCCCTGGCGCTCACCTCGGGCACGACGGGACTGCTGGCCGCGTACTTCGCGCTGGGCGTCGGGCCCGGCGACGAGGTGATCGTCCCGGACCTCACGTTCTTCAGCACCGCCTCGCCGCTGTTCCTGCTGGGCGCGGTGCCGGTGCTCTGCGACGCGGGCGACGCCACCGGGAACATGACCGCCTCGGACGTGGAGGCGCTGGTCACACCCCGTACGGTCGCGATCGTCGTCACCCACCTGTGGGGGCACAGCTGCGACATGGACGCCCTGCGCGCGGTGGCCGACCGGCGCGGGCTCGCGCTGGTCGAGGACTGCTCGCACGCCCACGGCTCCACCTTCCGCGGCCGTCCCGTGGGCTCCATGGGCGACATCTCGGTCTTCAGCGTGGGCGGCAGGAAGCTGATCTCGGGGGGCATGGGCGGCATGCTCCTCACCGACTCCGAGGACGTCTTCGCCCGCGCCTGCCTGCTGACCAACTTCCGGCACCGCACCGACCTGACCATCGACGCGGTCCGCTACAAGCCGTTCCTGCTGACCGGTCTCGGCGGCAACTTCCGCATCTCCACGCCGGGCGCCGTGCTCGCCCAGAGCCACCTCGACCGGCTGGACGAGCTGGTGGAGCGCAGGGTGTCCAACATGTCCGCCCTCTCCGCGGGGCTCGGCGAGCTGCCCGGCGTGCGCCCCTCCCCCGTCGCCGAGGGCGTCACGATGGGGGCCTGGTACGACGGGGTCGTCGAGGTGACGCCGGAGTGCCCGTTCAGCCGGGACGGGCTGGTGGCGGCCGGTCAGGAACGCGGCCTGAAGGTGCGCGCCCCGGCCACCCGGCCGCTGCACGTCTTCCCGCTCTTCCAGGGCACCGCGCCCGACTGGTCCCCCCAGGTCGCCGCCGCCGTACGGGCCGCCGCGGCGGTGAACGACCGGCCGTTCCCGCGTTCCACGGAATTGTTCGCCCGGTGGATGAAATTGCCGGTGAATTTTCTCTGGGAACCGAACTCACCGCTGGTCGGCGCGTATCTCGAAGCGTTCGACGACGCATTCTCGATGGCGCGAACCGCGTAACGTCATTCCTGTTTCCAGCGTCGATTCCGGAGTAATCCACATGAGCCGACAAATGTCTCCCGTCATCCACGCCGTCGCCCCGGCCAGCCTGGAGAGCTGGTTCGGCCACTTCGTCGACCTCGGCCCGCGGGACCGGACCGTCTTCACCGGCGAGGACCACCGCGTCGACATGGCCCCGCTGCTCGACGCGATCGGCGGGGCGCCACGGGCGACGGTGGTCTTCCACTCCAGCCACACGACGCTCGGCCGCGACCAGCTGCTGGCCTTCCGGCTCCGCGAGCTCGGCCACCGGGCCGAGTGCCAGTCGCGGCTGTGCGCCTCATTGGGCAGCGACAAGATCCTGATGAAGGAGTTCTTCGACCGCTACCGCCTGGTCTCCCCGCCATGGGCGCGGGCCGGCCAGCCGCTGCCCGAGACGGACCCCGACACCCCCGTGGTCATCAAGGACCGGCACGGCACGCAGAGCGTCGGCACCCGGCTGGCCCGCGCGGACGAGTGCCACCTGGCCCCCAACGAGCTGGGCGAGCTGTACGTCGACGGGATCGAGTACTCGGTGCTGATCTACCGCGACGAGCACGGCACGGCGACGTTCCCGCCGGTGTGGAAGGGGGCGACCTCGCCGGAGCTGGTCCCGCCGTGGCAGCGGCTGCGGCTGTGCCCCGGCCCGGCGCTCGGCGGCACCTGGGAGCGCAAGCTGCGGGCCGTCGGCAAGCGGCTGGCCGACCTGGCCGAGGCGCACGGCTACCTGGAGGTGGAGTTCCTGCTGACCCGCAGTGGCGAGGTGCACCTGCTGGAGATCAACCCCCGGGTGTCGGGCACCATGCGGCTGGCCGCGATGGCGACCCAGCTGCCGATCTTCTCCCTGCACGCCAGGCCCGAGCTGCGCGACCATCTCTGTGCCGCCCGCTTCAGCGGCGAGGTCCCCTACAGCGGCGACCCGATCACCGACGCCGACGGCGAGGTGTTCGCCACCTCCCGGCTCACCGTCGCCGGGGAGAGCCCGGACGAGGTCCGCGCCAAGCTGCGCGAGCTGGGCACGGAACCCCAGGCGCTGCCCCGCGCCTCCTGACCTCGCTCCTCCAGGAAAGCCGTTCCTCGTTCCTCTCGGAAACCCGTAACCCGTTCCTCCCGGAAATCCCGTTTTCCCCGGTCCGCGAAGCCCGGGTCCCAGGCGCCCAGGCCCTCGGGCCTCGGGGCTTGGGCCGGAAGGCCCGGCCCCGCTCCCCCGATCTCCCGTTCAGGCCGATCGGCGTACCGCTCCCGCCCCCTCGGGCTCCCCGGGCACCCCGTCCCGCGCCCTCGCGTCGCGCCGCGCGTCCCACCGGTCCAGCAGCCCGAGCAGGGGCGCGGTCGCGGCCGTGGAGACCAGCGCGACGATCACCAGCATCGTGAACAGCACCTGGGTGATGATGCCGAGGCTGAGGCCGATGCTCAGGATGACCAGCTCGGTCACCCCCCGGCAGTTCATCAGCACCCCGAGCCGCATGGCCTCCCGCCCCGGCACGCCCATCGGCCTCGCGATGACCAGCACGCCGCCGACCTTGCCCGCCACGGCGACGACGAGGATCAGCAGGCACCAGCTCCACATGGTCAGGTCCTGGCTGAGCAGCCCGATCTGGGTGTTGAGCCCGACGAAGGCGAAGAAGGGCGGCAGCAGGAAGGAGGTGGTGAAGTCCTGGGTGCGCTCGCGGACCCGCCGCAACCGTACGTCGCCGTCGCGCGGGAACAGGGCGCCGAACAGGAAGGCACCGAAGATCAGATGGATGCCGATCAGCTCGGTCAGCAGCCCGGAGACGAGCAGGCCCACGATGACGATGGGCAGCGTCGCCTCCTGGGAGAGTCCCCGGCGCAGCAGCCGGGTCAGCAGTGGCCGTACCACCCCGACCATGACGGCGGCGAAGGCGATCGTCAGGCCGAGCGTGCGCAGCGCCTCGGCGGGCGAGGAGCCCTTGGCCATGGTGACCGCCACGGCCAGCAGCAGCCACGCGGTCACGTCGGCGATGGCGGCGCAGGTGACGGTGAGCGCCCCGGTCGGGGTGTGGAAGAGCCCGCGTTCCAGCAGGATCCTGGCCAGTACGGGAAACGCGGTGACGCTCAGCGCGGCGCCGATGAACAGCGCGAAGACCGGGAAGCCGACGGGCGCGGTCGCCAGCGGCGTGTAGATCAGCAGGGCCAGCGCGACCCCGAGCGCGAACGGGATCGCCACGCTCGCCTGGCCGCAGAGCACCGCGACGCGGCCCCGCCCGCGCAGCAGGTCGCCCCGCAGCTCCAGCCCGACCAGGAACATGAAGAAGGCCAGCCCGAACTGGGCCAGCAGGTTCAGGTACGGCATGACGGCACTGGGGAACAGCGCGCGGTAGGCCTCGGGCCACACGGCACCGAGCAGGGAGGGGCCGAGCACGATGCCCGCGGCCATCTCCCCGATCACCCGGGGCTGGCCCATCGCGCGGAAGACGGCCCCGCCGAGATGGGCCAGCGCGACGACCACGGTGATGGACAGCAGCAGCAGGGGCGTGGCCGGAACCGCCTCCTCCCGTCCCGGCTCCACCGAGGGCACGGGGACGGGCCCGGTGGCCGTCCCCGGGTCGAGCCCCAGCATCAGCAGCGCCAGCACGGAGGGCAGCACGACCGCGAGACCGTACGCGATCAGGGAGCGACGCAGCGTGTCTTTATTCGCCGACCGAAACCATGGATATGTCATGATTGATTCCATTTCCGAGAGGTTGAATTCCGAACCGGCGCGTATATCACAGAGCGAAAAAAATTGCCGAGCTGATTGGAGACTCAGCTGGTCAACGGCTTGATTCCGTCTTTCCGTTGTACCTCAGGAAGGCCATCTGAAAATTACTCATGATCGAAAGTGCGCTTTCCAGAACCACGGGTAAGGGATCGTCCTGACTCACTCCAAGTGCACAGAAATCCGGAGGAACAGTCGCATGCAGGTGCTCTCCCCCAACCGAGAGGCGAACCGCCAAACCCCGCCGTCCTGTGATGAGAGGCCCCCCGTCCCGGCCCCGCGCCGAACCCCCGCCCCGGGCTCCAAGCTGGCCCTGGACGCGTCGGCCAAGCCGCGGCGAACCGGGCTCCAGCTCCCGTCGAGCCTCCCCTTCGACACCTGGCGGCGAATCGGCCACCAGATCTCCCTCATCGCCGACTCGTCCGCGTGGTGGCTCGGCGACTGGCTGGTCTACGGCGAAACCGAATACACCGACCGCTACAAGAGAGCGGTCGAGGAGAGCTCCCTCGATATCCAAACCCTGCGCAATTACGCCTGGGTCGCGCGGCGATTCCCGGTATCCCGCCGGCGAGACAAGCTCAGCCTTCAGCACCACGCCGAAGTGGCCGCGCTTCCCGAGCACGAGCAGGTGCTCTGGCTCGACCGCGCCGAACGCTTCAGCTGGTCCAGAAACCGGCTCCGCAGCCAGATCAAGGCGCACCGCACCGCCGCCCTGTCCGCCTCGGGCCGGGCCGCGGAGGCGGCCAAGGAGAAGGCCGTCATCCACATCGACGTACCGGTCGACCAGGAACAGTCGTGGCGTGACGCGGCTCGCCGGATGAACCGCAGCGTGGAGGAGTGGGCGCGGCTCATCCTCAACCAGGTCGCCACCGGCGAGATCCCCGCCCGAGGGATCCACGACGCCAAGGCCGGGTGAGGAACGGAGGACAGGTGGGCACCGTCCACACGCTGTTCGAGAGAAAGGCGTCCGAGGTACCGGACAGGACGGCCCTGGTTTCCGGGGCCGTCCTGTTCACGTATCGGGACCTCGACGCCCGTGCCAACGGCCTCGCCCTGTCGCTCCTGCGACGCGGCGTCGGCCCCGAGACCCTGGTCCCCCTGAGGCTGGACCGCTCCCCCGACCTGCTCGTCGCGCTGCTCGCCGTCTGCAAGGCGGGCGGCGCGGCGGTACTGCTCGACCCCGGCTGGCCCGAGGACCGCGTCGCCGAGGTCCTCGACGGCGCTCCCGTGGTGATCGGCGGTCCCCCCGGCGCCCCCGGCCTCCCCGGTCCCCCCGACGCACCCGACACCCCCGATGCCCCCGACATCCTCAGCGCCTTCGACGCCGAACCCTCCGCCGAGGGTCCCGGCGTGCGCGTGCACGAGGACCAGCTCGCGTACGCGGTGCACACCTCCGGGTCGACGGGGCGGCCCAAGCTCGTCGGGGTGACCCACCGGGCGATCGCCCACCGGGTCGCCACCCACGCCGAGGCGTACCGCATCACCCCCGCCGACCGCTCCAGCTGGCTCGCTCCCCCGGCCTCGTCGGTCTCGGTGGTGGAGCTGTGGCCGTACCTCTGCACCGGCGCGAGCGTGCACGTCGCCGACGCGGCGACCGCGGGCTCGCCGCCGGAACTGCGCGACTGGATGGTCGCCTCCGGGATCACCCGCTCGTACGTGAACATGCCGCTCGCCGAGCTGCTGTACGGCCTGCCGTGGCCGGAGGAGACGGCGCTGCGGCTCATGACGGTCGGCAGCGACGCGGTGCGCGTGTGGCCCTCGCCCGGCCTGCCGTTCGAGGTCGCGGTGGAGTACGGCTCCGCCGAGGCCAACGGCGTGACGAGCTGCCTGGTCCCGCTGGACGACCGCTGCACCTCGGTCACGGCCGACGAGACCGCCAGGCGCGCCCGGCCCCCCATCGGGCGCGCCTGGCCCGGCGTCGGCGTCCCCGTCCTCACCTCCGGCCTGGAGCCGGTCGCGGCGGGCGAGGTCGGCGAGCTGTTCGTGTCCGGGCCCGAGCTGGCCCGGGGCTACCTGGGCGAACCGGCCCGCACCGCCGAACGCTTCCTGCCCGACCCCTCGGGCGGGGGTGGCCGCGTCTACCGGACCGGCGACCTCGTACGGGAGCGGCCGGACGGGCGGCTGGAGCACCACGGCCGCGTCGACCAGCAGGTCAAGATCCGTGGCCACCGGGTGGAGCCCGCGGAGGTGGAGGCCGTGCTGCTCGACCACCCCGAGGTGCGCGAGTGCGTCGTGACGGGCGTACCCGGCCCCGGCGGCGACCTGAGACTGTGCGCCTACGTCGTCCCCACCGCAGGCAGCGCGGGCGGCCCGGACAGTACGAACGGTGTCGTGCGCGGAACGTGGGCCGGGGAGCTGCGCGCCTTCGCCGTGACGCGGCTGCCGGGACCGATGGTGCCGACCTCCTGGACCGCGATGGAGCGGCTGCCGCTGAACTCCAGCAACAAGGTGGACCGCCGCGCGCTGCCCGCGCCCTCGTGGGGCGACTCCCCGGCGACCGTCCCCCTCCCGGAAGGCGACACCCCGGAAGGCGACGCTCCAGGAGCCGACACTCCGGAAGGGGAAGGCGGGCCCGACCCGGTGACGACCGGGGTGCTTGAGCTGTGGGAGCAGGCACTCGGGGCGCGCGGCGCGCTGGGCGACCACTTCATCCGCTCCGGCGGCGACTCCCTGTCGGCCACCCGTCTCGTCGACCGGATCGGGACCCGCTACGGCGTGCGGATCCGGCTGCGTGACTTCCTGAGGGCGCCGACACCCGAGACCCTCATCCGGAACATCAAGGCGGAAGGAAAGACCAGATGACCGACCAGGTGCCCGAGAGGAAGCGGAGGAAGAGCCGCCCCACGTGGCTGCTGCGCACCCCCGACCCCGAGGCGAGGGCCAGGCTGTGGTGCCTGCCCTACCCGGGGTCGGGGGCGTCGATGTACCACGGGTGGCCGGCCGAGGTGGACGGGGTCGAGCTGTGCCCCGTGCAGCTGCCGGGCAGGGAGAACCGGCTGCGCGAGCCGTTGTTCGAGAGCTACGCGGCGGTCGCCGCCGAGATGCTGGAGGGCCTGGAGCCCTACCTGGACCGGCCGTTCGGCTTCATCAGCCACTGCGGCACGGTCTTCATCGGCTACGAGGCGACGCTGCTGCTCATGGAGCGCGGCGGGCCGCTGCCCGCGCACCTGTTCGCCTCCTCGATGGTCCCGCCGCACCGGGCCTCGTGGCCGAGCATCCTCAAGCTCGACGAGGAGCAGGTGGGCGCGCTGGTGTCGGACCTCATGCGGGCGCGCGGCGCGGAGCCGCTGCCCGAGCTGGTGGAGATGGCCGCGGACATCATGCGCGCCGACGTGGCCGCCTACAGCCGCTTCGACAAGACCGACCCGGTGGAGCTGCCGTGCCCGATCACCGCGATCGGCTGGTCGGGGGACACGCAGATCCCCCCGGAGCAGATGGCCGGCTGGGAGTCGTACGGAGAGGCCCGCTACACCGTGCTGGACGGCGGGCACTGGAGTTACCTCCAGGCGCCCGCCGCCCTGCTGGGCGAGATCTCGCGGAGCATGTCCGCGCGCGTCCCGGGCTGAACGGTTGACCTCAGGCGCCCTTGCCGTCCCTGTCCTCGCGCCCGCCGGGTCCATCGGCCTCGGCGGGCTCCTGGATGTCCTGAAGGAGCTCGGCGTCCTCCAGCCGGCGCAGGTTCGGCACCGGCGACAGGAACAGCAGGATGATCCAGGGCAGCAGGAACGCGGCACCGGCGTAGATGGCGGGCTTGATGCCGATCAGCTCGCCCAGCACCCCGGCCAGCATCGCGGCCAGCGGCAGGATGCCGAGGTAGACCGCGCGGCTCGCGCCGATGACCCTGCCCCGCAGGTGGTTGGGGATCACGTACTGGAAGAGCGTGAGCTGGCCGATGTTCCCGGCCACCACGCCGAAGACCGTGACGAACCAGATCACCGAGAACAGGGTGATCTGCAGCCACTGCGGACCGGCCACGAACGGCGTGAAGCACAGCACCCGGAACGCGATCAGGGCGGTCATGATGCCGCGCCCGTAGCCGAACTTCTCGAACAGCTTGCTCGCGAAGACGGCGCCGACGACGCCACCGATGCTGCCGATGGCGTAGATGAAGCCGATCCAGGTGCCCGACATGCCGAGTTCCCTGGCCGCGTACAGGATGAACAGGGTCAGGATCATCATCGACCCGAAGTTCGCCCCGGCGGAGTTGAGGATCAGCGGCCGGGCGTAGTCGTTGCGGTAGGTGACCTTCAGGCCGTGCTTGATGTCGTGGAGCATCGCCGCGACGGCGCCCCGGCCCTGGTTGCTCTGGCGCTCGACGGGCGGCTCGACGTGGCGGATGCGCGACAGGGCGAAGGCGGAGACGAGGAAGGAGACCGCGTCTCCCAGCATCACGTACGCCGGCTTGAACAGGTCGATGAGCACGCCTCCGGCGCTGGAGCCCGCGATGGCGCCCACCGACTCGGTCGCGGCCATCCGGCTGTTCCCGGCGACCAGCTGCTCCTCGCTCAGCAGGGTCGGCATGTAGGCGGCGTAGGCGATCTCGAAGACCACCGAGAGGCCGCCGACCACCACCGCGACCACGTAGAGCACCCACATGTCCATGAAGCCGACGAAGGCCGCGATGGGGATGAGGGCCACGACCGCGGCACGCCCGATGTCGGCGCCGACCATCAGCGGCCTGCGGCGGTAGCGGTCGATGAGCACACCGGCGATCAGTGTCAGCAGGAGCGCGGCGATCGTGCGCATGGTGTTGAGCAGGCCGACCTCCAGGGAGCTGGCCTGCAGCATGAGGATCGCGGTCAGCGGCAGGGCCAGGGTGGTCAGCTCGGAGCCGAGGACCGAGATCGACTGACCGGTCCAGAGCCGGTTGAAGTCGGGGTTTCGCCAGAGAGAGGGCGGCTTTTCCTCCGGCGCCCTGACTTCCGCTCTCTGAGTGTCCATAAGATCATTCCGTCCTAGTCGGGTTTCACCTCTGGTTGACTGGAATAAGGTTTTTGTTAAGGGTGATGATATGCGAAATCAGCGTAGAGGCACACTGGAAAACAATCAGCGGGTGCGTCAGATGACACTCCCGGACGGTCATGTGGTATTCCAGCTCAATCCCGCCGAGACCAGCCTGCAGTATCGCAGTATCGTGGGCGACAGAAGCTACTTCAGGCATGACGTGCGCCTTGAGCCGGGAATGACGGTGTTCGACGTGGGGGCTAACATCGGAATCGCCGCCCTGGCGTTTCATTGGGAATGTCCGGGCACACGGATTCTCGCCTTCGAGCCCGCCAGGCCGCTTTACGACGCGCTGTGCGCGAATCTGTCCGCCCACGGCCTGAACGCGAAGGCGTTCGACTGCGCGCTCTCCCATACCCCGGGTACGGCGGTTATCACCGTCTACCCGGAGACGACCGCGATGTCGGGGATGTACACCGACGTCGACCACGATGCCGAGGTGACCAGGACGTTCCTGGCCAACAGCGGTTTCGCCCCCGAGGACGTGACCGACATGGCCGAGGGCAGGCACGTCACGGAGAAGCAGGAGTGCCAGGTGCGGACGATCTCCGAGGTGATGGCCACCGAGGGCGTCGACCGCATAGGACTGCTGAAAATCAACGTCGAGAAAGCCGAATGCGATGTCCTGGACGGAATCGCTCCCGGCGACTGGGAGGCGGTCGATCAAATCGTCATGCAGGTCCACGACATCAACGGCAGGCTCGCGTCCGTGCGCGACGGTCTCACCGGTCGTGGATTCCAGGTCGACATCGGCCAGGATCCCCTGCTGAAGGACACGGACATCTTCGACGTGTACGCACGGAGGAATTCCCCATGACAGTGGACACGACCGTGAATCTGAACGATCTGGACCTGGCGGATCCGGACATCTACACGGCCCCCGACTCCGGTCTCGGCGTCCTGCATTACCTGCAGGAGCACCGGCCGATGTTCTGGAACAAGAGGTCGGACGGGCCGAGCTTCTGGGCTTTCACCAAATACGCGGACGGCGTCGCCGTCTATCTCGACAAGACGAATTTCACCTCCGAGCGGGGCATGCAGGTCGGGCAGACCGAGTCCGCCGCCCGCGCCGCCGCGGGCAAGATGCTCATCGTCACCGACGGCCGCCACAGCCAGCTGCGCGACGTGATGAACCCCGCGCTCACCCCCCGGGTGGTCCGCCGCCTGGAGGGCGCGATGCGCGAGACGGTCGGCGGGATGCTGGAGGAGAACGCCCAGAAGGACTCCTTCGACTTCGTCGACACGGTGGCGGGCAGGCTCCCGCTCTCGGTCATCTGCGAGCTTCTGGGCGTGCCCCGCGCCGACTGGGACCTGATGATCCAGTGGACGCGCACCGCGTTCGGCTCCGCCACCTCCGACGACGTCATCTCCGACGCCGAGAAGGCCGAGGCGAACGCCAACATCTTCGCCTACTACGCCGACCTGCTGGCCGAACGGCGCGACAACCTCGGCGACGACGTGATCAGCGTGCTGATCCGCGGCCAGATCGACGGGACGCCCCTCACCGACGAGGAGATCCTGCTCAACATCAACGGCCTCATCACCGGCGGCAACGAGACGACCCGGCACGCCTCCGCGGGGGCCGTCATCGCCCTCGTGGAGAACCCCGGCGAGTGGCGGCGGCTGCGCGAGGACCGCTCGCTCATCCCGACCGCCGTGGAGGAGGTGCTGCGCTGGACCGCCCCCAGCCTCAACGTCATGCGGACCGCGCTGCGCGACACGAAGATCGGGGACCAGACCATCCGGGCCGGTGAGCGGGTCAGCGTGTGGCACCCGGCCGTCAACCGCGACGAGGACGCCTTCCCCGACGCGCGCCGCTTCGACGTCGGGCGCACCCCCAACAGGCACCTCACGTTCGGCCTCGGCAAGCACCTGTGCATCGGCGCGGCGCTGGCCAGGTTCGAGCTGCGCGTGCTGCTGGAGGAGCTGACCGGCCGCGTGGCCCGCATGGAGCTCACCGGGCCGGTCAAGCGGCTGCGCTCGAACCTCATGTGGGGCGTCGACCGCGTCCCCGTCCACCTCGAACTCGACCACGCCGGGCACTGATTGGAGCACCCCATGCCGGACAGTAAGACTCCGCTGTCGCCGATCCAGGAGAGCGGTTGGAGGTCCTACCGGGCAAAACCCGCCGGGGACCACACCGACCAGGTCACACTCGCGGCGCGGCTGCGCGGGCCCGTGGACGAGAAGGCCCTGGCCGCCGCGCTGGAACACGTGCTGGAAGCGCGCGAGGACCTACGGCCGGCGTTGCCCGGCGGTTCCGGGGCCGAGCCCCGGCCCGTCACCGTCCCCTCGCCGGTGGAACTGGGCAGGCACGACGCGAGCCGCCGCGAGGAGGCGCTGGCGCGGCTCGTCTCCGAGCAGGTCAACCGGGGCCTCGACCTGGAGACCGGCCCGCCGGTCCGGGTCGCCCTGGCGCGGCTGGCCGACGACGACCACGCGATCGTCGTGACGGCGCACCGGCTCGTGGCCGACGAGCGCGTCCTGGCGGGCCTCGCGGAGGAGATCTCCCGGGCGTACGAGGACGCGTCGGGCCTGCCGGGCGCCACCACCTCCCCGAACGGCTCCCCGAACGGCCACGCGCCCGCCAACACCCACACCCCCAACGGGCACGCCGCGAACGGCACCGCCGAAGGCGGGGAGGCCGCCGACCTCGCCTACTGGCGTGACCGGCTCGACGGCATGCCCCCCGCCCTGGACCTGCCCGCCGACCGGGGCCGTCCCGCCGTACCCGGTTTCGCGGGTGCCCGGGTGACCTTCACCGTGCCGCCGGAGACGGCCGCGCTGGTCGAGACCCTCGCCCGCGAGGCGGGCACCGGGACCGTCACCCAGGCGGCCCAGGCGGTTCAGGCGGCCCGGACGATGACGCTGTCCCGCTGGTCGGGCCAGGACGGGACCGCCCCGGAGCCCGGCACCGACACCCGGGCCGTCACGCTGGCCGCGTGGGCGGTCGCGCTGTGCCGCTGGTCGGGCCAGGACGAGGTCGTGGTCGGCGTACCCGTGCCGGGCGAGGGGCGCGCTCCCGCGTTCCCGATCCGGATCGGCTGCGCGGGCGACCCCTCGTTCGCCGCCGTCGTCGCCCAGGTGCGCGACGCGCTGGACGGAGCCGCCGCGCACGGCTCCCACCCGGCGCACCGGCTGGCCGAGGCCCTGGAGCTGGACGCCTCCAGCGGTGTGCAGCCGCTCTACCAGGCGGAGTTCGACCAGACGGTCCCGGCCTGGAGCGCGCTGCGGCTGCCGGGCGTGGAGACCTCCGAGCTGGTGGCGGGCCGTTTCCCGCTCGCCTCGGACCTGGCGCTGGTCCTGGTGCCGGGCTCGCTCGACGGCGAGCTGCGCTACGGGCTCGACCTGTTCGACGCGCCGGGCGCCCAGACCAGGGCCGGGCAGTACGTCACCCTGCTGTCCGACGCCGTACGCGACCCCGGGCGGCCCATCTCCTCGCTGTCCCTGCTGGACGCCGAGCAGCTGCGGCTGGTGGTCGAGGAGTGGAACCGCACCGAGACCCCCTTCGACGAGGAGGCCGGGGTCGGCGCCCTGTTCGAGGCCCGCGCCGCCGAGACGCCGGACGCGCTCGCGGTGCTCGCCGGTGAGCGGCGGCTGACCTACCGGGAGCTGGACGAGCGCGCCAACCGGGTGGCCCACCGGCTGATCCGCGACGGGGTGCGGCCCGGCCACGTCGTCGGCTCGATGACCGGCCGCTCGGCCGAGGCGCTCGTCGCCTTCCTCGGCATCGTCAAGTCCGGCGGGGTCTACCTGCCGCTGGACCCGGCGCTGCCGCCCGACCGGCTGGGCTACATCCTCGACGACAGCGGGGCCCGCCTCGTCCTCACCGGGGTCGAGCACTCCGGCCGGGTGCGTGACGACCGGGTGCGCACGATCGAGCTGGACGCCGAGTGGCGGACGATCGAGGCGGAGGAGCCGGGTACGAGCCCCGGCGTGACGGCCGCGCCCGACGCCCCCGCCTACCTCATCTACACCTCGGGCTCGACCGGGCAGCCCAAGGGCGTGGAGGTGCCGCACCGCGGCGTCAGCAACCTCGCCTCGACGCTGTCGCGGGAGTTCTCCCTGGCGCCCGACGACCGGGTGGCGCTGTTCGCCTCGCTCAGCTTCGACGCGTCGATCTGGGAGATCACGATGGCGCTGCTGAACGGGTCGGCGCTGTGCGTGCTGGACCCGTCGGCGATGACCCCGCAGGAGACGGCGAAGGCCATCCGCGACCAGGGGGTGACCGCGGCCACGTTCCCGCCGACGTTCCTCAGCACGCTCAGGGGCGACGAGCTGGACACGGTCAGGCTCATGGTCGTCGCGGGCGAGCAGTGCCCGACCGGGCTGGTGCGGACCTGGGGTCCGGGCCGGATGTTCGTCAACGCCTACGGGCCGACGGAGACGACCGTGTGCGCCACGATGGGGGCCTGCGACCCCGCCGCCGCGTACGCGCCGCCGATCGGACGGCCGCTGGCCAACTTCAGGACCTACGTGATGGACCGCTGGCTCAACCCGCTGCCCGCGGGCGTGCCCGGCGAGCTGTACGTCGGCGGTACCGGCCTGGCCCACGGCTACCGGGGCAAGCCCGGCCTGACCGCGCAGTCGTTCATGCCCGACCCGTACGGCCCTCCCGGGGCGCGGCTCTACCGGACCGGCGACCTGGTCCGCTACCTGCCCGACGGGCGGCTGCAGTACGTGGGCCGGGTGGACCACCAGGTGAAGATCCGCGGGTTCCGGGTGGAGCTGGCCGAGATCGAGGCCGCGATCACCCGCTACCCGGGGGTGCGCGAGGCGGTGGTCAGCGTGCGCGACGACCGGCTCGTCGCCTACGTGGTGCTCGACGACGCCTCCAGGATCATCGCCGACCGCAGCGGCCTCACCGGCGAGCTGCACCGGTTCCTGCAGGGCTCGCTGCCCGCGTACATGCTGCCCTCCTCGTACGTGACGCTGGACGCGATGCCGCTGACCTCCTCGGGCAAGGTGGACCGCCAGGCGCTGCCCGAGCCCGGCCTGGACGGCGGCGGGGAGGGCGGTGACGACGACTTCGACGCGCCGCAGACCCCGACGGAGCAGACGATCGCCGGGATCTGGGCCGAGGTGCTGAAGCTCAGGCGGATCGCCCGCGAGGACGACTTCCTGGAGATCGGCGGTCACTCCCTGGTGGCCGCGCAGGTGATCACCCACGTGCGGGAGAGGTTCGCGGTGAACGTGCCGATCCGGGTGCTGTTCGAGAACCCGGTGCTCGCCGACTTCGCCGAGGCGGTGGACGCCGCTCTCGCCAAGGCGGAGGCCAAGGCGGCGAAGGTCTGAGCTGGGGACCGGCGGGCGGGACATCCCGCCCGGCGGGATGCCCCGCATGACGAGGGCCCGTGAGGATGATCCTCACGGGCCCTCGTCATGCGCGCCCCGCCCTGCCCCCGAGGGCGGCCCGGCGGCGGCTCAGCGGCGGCCGGGCAGCGCGGCGGTCTCGGACTCCGGCCGCCAGGTGGGGAGATACTCCCGCAGCCGCAGCACCATGCCCTGGCAGTAGGAGGCGTTGTGCTCCAGGCTGCGCTCCGGCATGAACGGCAGCTTGCGCCCGCGCGGGTGGTCGAGCTCCAGGCGGGTGAGGTGCTCCTGACCGGCCTCCAGGCCGGTCACGTCGAGGTCGATGAGGAGGGCGGCCAGGTCGGCGGGCATGTCCACGACCGAGGTCGTCTTCCCGCGCGCCCCGGCCCGCGACTCGACGCCCAGCTCGGCGAAGTCGTAGCGGGGCGGCTTCGGCTTGGCCAGGTAGATGTAGGGCCGGGCCAGCAGGTCGAGCTCGAACGCGGCCCGCGCCTTGGGGTCCTCCCACCAGGGCTGGCTGCGGGCGAAGTCGACGATCAGCCCGTCGAACTCCTCGCGGTGCGAATGCAGGACGATGTGCGCGACCATCCCGAAATTGTGGAAGTCGTAGTTCCAGAGTTTCTCCACGGAATCGCGGAAGAAAGTCGCGACCTCGGTGTCCGTACGGCTCTCGAAATACGTCGCCGCATCGGTGAAGAAGTCCTCGAACCTCCGGGTTCCCGACCGGTCCAGGTAATTGGCGAGGTAATACAGGCCGCGCAGGTTGTAGAGCGAGTGGACCGCGTAGTAGAACCACGTGCCGCGCTCGCACTCCTCGCGGCTGACCCAGTTGGTGCCGACCACGACATCGGCCTCGGTAACGTCACTGGGAACGCGTTCGACCTGCACCCCGAGAAGGTCTCGCTTGGCGTAGATCGAGGTGTTGTGAAGAAGGAGCTGCGGATAGACGATCAGGGTGTCGGCACGCAGCCGGCACAATTCCGCGACCCCTTCCTTGTACGAGGGCAGGGTTTCCCCGGGAAGCGGCCAGATCAGCTCGATGTAGGAGCTGATGCGCTTCTCCCTGAGCGTTCTCTGCAGCTCGGTGTAGGTCGCGGGCTTGATGTTGGAGCGGTCGACCAGTTCGAGGGTCTTGGAGCTCATCGACTGCAGGGAGATGGGCTGGCTGGTCAGCAGGCCGCCCTGCACGAGGATCTCGGTGATCTCGGCCATCCGGTCGGGCTTGTTCTTGGCCGCGGCCATCGAGACCATCACCGGGTAGCCGTTCTCCTCGCTGCACTCCACCAGGTGGCGGGTGAGCTCCACGTCGCGCGGGGCCATGCCCCAGTTCGCGTCGGCGATGAAGATCGACACGAAGTTGTTCTTGCTGATCCAGGTGATGTCGTCGCGGACGCGCTGGTCCTCGAACTTGTGCACCTTGTCGTTGGTCGCCGCGCCCCAGAAGCAGAAACCGCAGCTGAACGGGCATCCGCGGTTGGTCTCCAGGATGGCGGTGGTGTACTTGCCCTCCTCGAAGACGCCGGAGGTGAAGGGCGAGGGCACCTCCATGAGGTCGCGCACCCGCTCGGCGGCCTCGGTGGTGACGAGCTCCCCCGAGCGCCAGAAGCTGATCCCGTGGACCTCGGCGAAGTCGGGTTCGTCGCCGATGATCTGGCGCAGATACTGCACCATCGTCTTCTCGCCCTCGCCGTTGCAGACGACGACGTTCTCCTTGTCGGGGGAGACGTACTCGTCGGCGTGCAGCATGACCTGCGGGCCGCCGAGGATGAACTGGGCCTGTGGGAGCCGTTCGTGCAGCGCGTCCAGCACGGCGCGGGCGAATCCGATGTTCCAGATGTAACAGCTGATGGCGTACACGTCGCTGCGTTTGCCGAGGAGTTCGTCGATCACTTCCTCGCGGTCGGCGGACACGGGGGCGGAGAAGATTTCGAACTCACATCGCGGTCCCACCTCCGGGTCGTGTTGCGCGTAGGCCTGCATGTAACCGGAGGCGAGGGGCAGGATGGCCTCGAATGCAGACAGCTCGACGAATGTGACTTTGGTGTTCATGACGCTCGTCCCTGCGTAGTCTGAGTAATTGCTGAAGCCGATCGGATGGAATCCGCTCATGGTTTCACAGCGGGACGGGACGAACAACGCGCGCCATTTGCGGTCACCACTCGCGTGTTACGGTTCTGGAAACCCCGATAACCACGGACTCGATAACCACGGAGGAGAAACCGCATGCCGACTCCCAACTACGAGACCGGCCTCGGGACGCTCTCACTCGACGACCGGATCGCGGAGCATCTCGAAAAGACCTTTCAGGACCCCTGGGAAATCCGCAAATTGTCGCATGATTTCCGCAGGAACGGCTACGTCAAGCTGCGGGACGTGGTCTCCGGCGAGGTCAAGAACCTCGTCTCGGACGAGGTGAACCGGCTGCTCGACCTGCACGCGCGCCGGATCGACATCAACCTCAAGGAGACCAGCAACTCCCCGAGGAAGATGAGCACGGTCAGCCAGCAGTCCATCGGCCAGGACAGCTCCCTGATCCCGGAGCTCTACGAGTCCACCGCCCTCAAGGGCTTCCTCGGGCAGCTGGCCAACGAGCCGGTCGTGAACTGCCCGTGGGACGAGGAGAAGTACGTCATCATCCGTCAGGAGAAGCAGGGCGACACCCACGGCTGGCACTGGGGCGACTTCAGCTTCACCCTCATCTGGATCATGGAGGCGCCGAGCAGCGAGTACGGCGGCATGCTCCAGTGCGTCCCCCACACCAACTGGGTGAAGGAGGACCCGCGGGTCCACGACCACCTCATCAAGCAGCAGATCAGCACCTACGCCCACGAGACCGGCGACATCTACTTCCTGCGCTCCGACACGACGTTGCACCGTACGGTGCCGCTCTCCGAGGACCGCACCCGGATCATCCTCAACACCTGCTGGGGCAGCGAGTCCGACGCCAAGAAGGAGCAGTCGCACGAGACCATGGAGGCGATGTTCAGCTGATGTCCAGCTGAGCCCCCGCCCCCGGCGGCTCCGGGACACCTGGGAGACCCGGAGGGGCCAGGGGAACGCGGGAACGACGAGACGGCCCGGTCGGATGACCGGGCCGTCTCGCCCTTCTCACAGCCCGGCTCCAGGGGGGTGAGCCGGGACGAGCCCGTCCGCTCGCCACACCCGGCAGACAAACCGGGCGTACTACCGCGGACGGACAGGGTGGGTTACGGCGTACGAACCAGGGTGAAGTCGTCCACGTCGAAGTCCGCGCCGGTGAACACCAGGTAGAGCCTGGCGGTGCCGGAGGGGACCCCGGTGAGCGCGGTGGAGATGTCGGCGTACGTCTCCCAGCCCGCGGTCGCCGGGACGGTGACGCTGCCGAGCAGCGGGCCGGTGGGCGAGCCGGTGCGGATCTGGAGGCCGCCGGTCGGGGTGGGACCGGCGATCCTGGCCCTGAAGCCGGTGACGCCGGTCAGGTTCACCGCGTCGTAGGCGGCCCAGTCGCCGGGGTTGACGTAGCCGAGCACGGTGCCGCCGTGCGCGGGGGTGTGCGGGTAGGGCTGCACGCCGTTCGCCTCCGACCAGCTCTCCGCCTGGATGGTCGTGTCGCCCCCGGTCGCGCCGAGCTCCTTGATCCTGATGTTGCGGAAGGACACGTCGTCCCCGGCGCCGTGGTTCTGGATGCCCACGTACCCCTGCTGGAGCGAGCGGGCGGGGTCGGTGTTGGTGAAGTCGTTGATCTTCACGCCGTTGAGGAGGATCTGCAGCCTCTCCCCCTCGACCAGCAGCTCGTAGGTGTTCCACTGCCCCGGCGGGTTGAGCGCGGCGTCCCTGGCCGCCAGGTCGGCGGACTTGAAGCCGTAGACGGAGCCGGTGGTCTTGTCGGCGGTGTCGGTGGCGTCGATCTGGATCTCGTAGCCGTTGCCGACCGCCGAGTTGGGGTCGGTGGAGGCGGGGAAGCCGATGAAGACGCCGGAGTTGTCGTCCCCGGCCATCCGCCAGTCCAGCTTCAGCGAGTAGGAGCGGTACTCCTTCGCCTTGTACCAGAACAGGCCCATGCCGCCCTGCGAGGTCAGGGTGGCGTCGGCGTTGGCGAAGCTGCCCGGCCCGGCCTGCTCCCAGCCGGTGACCGAACCGTCGTAGATCGGCGTGTAGCCGTTCTCCGCGCGGCAGTCGGCCTTGGACTTGCCGGTGGCGTAGTTGATGCCGCCCAGCAGGTGCTGGCGGAACGCGGGCTCGGCGAAGGAGGCGGCGGTGTGCCCGCCGCCGGTGTAGAAGGACCGTCCCCCGTCGTAGGCCTTGCACCAGGCGATGGGGTGGTCGGCGCCCATGCCGCCGCCCGTGTAGGTGGACTCGTCCAGGGTGGCGAGCACCCGCGCTCCGGTGCGGGCGTTGGTGCGGTAGTCGTACCACTCGTCGGTACGGCTCCAGGTGGGGCTCAGGTGAGCGGTGGACGGGTGGGCCCGGTCCTGCACCTTGACGGTGGCCTGCTGGACCGCCGGGTGGGAGGCGAACCAGGCGCCGACCAGGTTGCCGTACCAGGGCCAGTCGTACTCGGTGTCAGAGGCCGCGTGGATGCCGACGTAGCCGCCGCCCGCCCTGATGTAGGACTCGAAGGCGGTCTGCTGGGCGGCGTCGAGCACGTCGCCGGTGGTGCTGAGGAAGACGACGGCCCTGTACTTCGCCAGGTTGGCGGTGGTGAAGGCCGCCGGGTCCTCGGTGGCGGCGACGGTGAAGCCCAGGTCCCTGATGGCCTGGACGCCCGCGGGGATCGAGTCGTGCCTGAAGCCCGCCGTACGGGAGAAGACGAGGACGTCCCCGGTGCCGGTGCCGGTCCCCGGGTCATCCACGCCCGTCCCGCCGGGCGGTGTCCAGTTCTGCGCGGCGCTTCCGTCGCAGGTCCTGATGACGAGCTGCGCGGCGTTGGCGCCGTCGAGGCACTTGCCGAGCGCCCTGAGGGTGGAGCCGTTCACCGTCCAGCTCTGCGCGCCGGTGCCGTTGCAGGTGTAGATCTGCACCCTGGTGCCGTCGGTGGCGACGCCGCCCGCGACGTCCATGCACTTGCCGAGCGCCCTGAGGGTGGAGCCCTCCCTGGTCCAGTTCTGCGCGGCGGTGCCGTTGCAGTCGTACAGCTGCACCTTGGTGCCGTCGGCGGTCAGGCCGCCCGCGACGTCGGCGCACTTCCCGCCGGGGCCGGTGATCTTTCCACCGGCCGGTCCGGCGCCCCCTCCGGTGAGGGTGAAGTCGTCCACGTCGAACAGCGCGCCCGCGCCGCCGGTGAAGACCAGGGTGAGGTCGGTCGTCCCGGCCGGTGCCCCGGCGAGCGGTGCCGAGACGTCCACGAAGGTCTCCCAGCCGCCGGTCGGCGCCACGGCCACCGTGCCGAGCAGGGTGCCGGTCGCCGAGCCCGCGCGGACCTGAATGGAGCCGCCGACGCCCGCCGAGGAGACCCGCGCGTCGATCTTCGTGGTCCCGGCCAGCTCGTAGCCCTTGAAGGTGATCCAGTCGCCGTTGTGGACGTCGCCGACGGTCCTGCCGCCGTGCGCGGCCGTCTTGGTGATGAGCGAGACGCCGGACATGGTCGCGTAGTGCTCGGCCTGGCGCTTCCTGGGCTGCAGGATGTGCTGGGTGTGGGTGGTCAGGCCGCCCTGGTCGGTGTACTCGGCGTCGAAGACCGCGAAGATGTTGGCCGCGTCGTCGTGCTCGCCGTCGACCGGGATGGCCAGGTCACCCGAGCAGCCGTTCTTGGAGGTGATCTGGTGGCCGTGGGTGTCGTGGCCCAGCACGTAGGTCATCTTGACCTTCGCGCAGTCGACCGTGCCGTCCTCGGGGTCGGTCACCTTGACGGTGAACGGCACGGTGTCGCCCCACTGGAACAGCTGGCCCTGCCGTGGCCTCTCGATGGTCACCGTGGGCGCGGTGTTGCCGACCGTGATGGGCACGCTCGCGGTGCCGGTGGCGCCGAGGGAGTCGCGCACGGTGAGCGTCGCGGTGTAGTCGCCGTTGGCGGTGTACGTCTTGACGGGGTTGGCGGCGGTGGAGGTGGTCCCGTCGCCGAAGGCCCAGGAGTAGGTGATGGCCTGCCCGTCGGGGTCGGCGGAACCGGCCGAGGAGAAGGTGACGGTCAGCGGGCTCACGCCCGACGTCTTGTCGGCCCTGGCCGCGGCGACGGGCGCGCGGTTCACGCCCTTGATGTACTCGACGCGGTAGAGCGCGGAGTTGGCGTCGCCGCCGAAGTAGCCGGAGCCGTAGTCGAGCACGTAGAGCGCGCCGTCGGGGCCGAAGGCGAGGTCCATCACCTGGGTGCCGGTCCACGGGAAGCCCGCGATGGCGCCGCGCGCGCCACCGGTGCCCACCTCGATCGCCTTGATCCACCTGCGGCCGAACTCACCGGCGAAGAAGTGGCCGTTGAGCTCCTGGGGGAACTTGACGCTGGAGTTCAGCGCGGCGTCGTAGCGGTAGACGGGGCCGCCCATGGGTGACTCGGAGCCGCCGCCGAACTCCGGCGGGGTACCGGCGTCGCCGCCGTACCTGATCCAGGCGGACTGGGCGGGCGGCAGCTTCGGCAGGCCGGTGTTGCGGAAGGAGTTGTTGGCCGGGCCGCCCGAGGCACAGTCGTACTTCGGGCCCGCCGGGCCCGAGGGGAAGGTGTACTCGCCGTAGGTCTCGGCCAGGGTGTTGGTGCCGGTGCAGTACGGCCAGCCGTAGTTGCCAGGACCGGTCACCCGGTCGAACTCGACCTGGCCGCTGGGCCCCCGGGCGGCGTCGGTGCTGCCCGCGTCGGGGCCGTAGTCGCCGACGTAGACGACGCCGGTGGCCTTGTCGACGCTGAGCCGGAACGGGTTGCGGAAGCCCATGGCGTAGATCTCGGGCCTGGTGCCCGCCGTGCCGGGCGCGAACAGGTTGCCCGAGGGGACGGTGTAGGCGCCGGTGGCCGGGTTGACCTTGACGCGCAGGATCTTGCCCCGCAGGTCGTTGGTGTTGCCCGCGCTGCGCTGGGCGTCGTAGGCGGGGTTGCGGTTGGCGCGCTCGTCGATGGGCGCGTACCCGGCCGAGTCGAAGGGGTTGGTGTCGTCGCCGGTGGACAGGTACAGGTTGCCCTGGGCGTCGAAGTCCATGTCGCCGCCGACGTGGCAGCACATGCCCCGGTCGGCCGCGACCTCCAGCACCGTCCGCTCGCTCGCGGTGTCGAGCGTCCAGTCGGCCTTGACGGTGAAGCGCGAGAGCCGGTTGACGCCCTGCCACGCCGTCCAGTCGGTGCCGGTGGCGGGGGCGTCACCCGCGGGGGTGTTCAGCTTCGGCGCGTAGTACAGGTAGATCGTCCTGTTCGTGGCGAATCCGGGGTCGGCGGCGACGCCCTGCAGGCCCTCCTCGTCGTGGGTGTAGACGGGCAGCGTGCCGACGACGGTCGTCGCCCCGGCCGCGCTGGTACGGCGCAGGTTGCCGTCGCGCGCGGTGTGCAGCACCGACCGGTCGGGCAGTACGGCCATGGTCATCGGCTCGCCCATCTCGGCGGCGCCCTTGGCCAGTTCCACGCGCTGGTAGTCGGCGGGGTCGATGGCCGCGACCGCCTGGGCCGGGGCGGTCGTGGTGAGCACGGTCGCTCCGGTGAGGGCCAGGAGCACGGCGCAGAGCCGCGCGATCCTCCGGCGAGGGTGGGTTGGTCTCCGCCTGGGGGGCATGGCGGGGTTTCCCTTCGGTTGGTGATGCACGTCCCGGCTCGGAACGGGACGTATGTCCTACATGTTTCGCGACGGTAGATCGGACTTATGCCGACTGTCAATGAAAGTCCGTCGATCGAATACATAACTAGCCGAGGACATATACCCCATATGCCGCATTTCCGGATAAAGCGACGTGAGAGCCAACCGAGAAGGGGGCCTTGTTTAGCCGTGACCCGCCGTGACCCGCCGTGACCCGAAATCCGGCCGTAGCCCGAAAACCGACCGTGACCCGAAAACCAGCTATGACACGAACCGGTTCAAACCCCGGCGAGGAATCCGGCGGAGACCGGGCGCACGGTGCCCAGCAGGGCGAGCAGCTCCGCCTCGCCCGCGTTGACGCCCTCGATCTGGATCAGGGCGTCCCCCTGCCGGGCGAACACCCCGACCCTGGTCGCGGGGGCGCGGCGGACCCAGCGGTCACCCGCGACGGCCCGGCACGGCTCCCCCTCGCTCCCCCAGGTGTCGGAGGGGTACGGTGAGGCGCACGCGGCCGAGGGAGTGGCGGCGGAAACAGGACGGACGAACACCTTGATCTCCGACCAGTCCCCGTTCGGCGCGTCCATGCGCCCGCGCTCGTACACGAGCTGGATCGACGGCCCGTCACCGCCCTCGCCGATGGACCCGGGGAGGGCGTCCGCGCGGGAGAGCCGGTGACCGGGGACCTCCGGGGCGAGCAGCGGGACGCCGAGCCGTTCGAGGGCGCGTGCCTCGTACCAGGTGCCGAGCGGGTCCCGCAGCTGGGAGGAGACCAGCGGGAACGCGACGAGCAGCCCGGCGACGGCGATCCTCGGCCACAGGACGCCCTCCGTGCACAGCACCCACGCCGCGGCGGTGTAGCCGATCACTTCGGCGAGCACGACCACCCCGCTGAGAAGCCATTCCTCGAAGCCGAAGAGGTAGTGGCCGGGAGCGAGCTCCAGAAGGGCCCGCGACAGGAACCAGCCCGCGAACGGACCGGTCAGCGCCATGGCCCACCAGCGCGGCAGCCGGGCCAGCCTGCCCAGCACGGCCCCCAGGGGGAAGGGGATCAGCATCATCGCGAAGGCGTTGACGAGCCCGTCGAGCCCCCGCCGGTTGGTCACGGAGTCCGCCCAGATGACGGCGACGACGAGACCGACCCCCAGCCCCACCAGAGCCCCCCGGCCGGCCACCCTGAACGTCGTTTCCCTCATACGGCGATGTTGCCCCCCGGGCGACCGGCGCGACAGCGTTCACGTACTCAGCCGTTTCTGAGTATGTGGACTCGGGGGACCCGGTCGGCCGGGCAGGCCGTCGAGAAGCGGCTGAGGACGTCGGCTCCGCCACCACGGCACGAACTGGACGACACCGAACGCCACCTCGGCGGCGAGGAACAGCCACAGCAGTCGCGTGGCACCGTGGGCCAGCGCGTACACCTGCCACATCGCGAACAGTGCGCGCGCGGCGCCGTCGAACAGTCCGTGCACCGGTAGTGGCCTGACGAGGCGCAGGCAGGCCCAGACGACGACGACCGAACCCATCAGGTTCGCGTACAGGGTCTGCATCGGGTCGAGGGCGGGCAGGGCGCCCAGGCCGAGCGCGTCACCCCACGACGACAACGCGCCGTGCAGCAGCGCGTACGTCCACGGCGTCGCGAATCCCGCCGTGACGACGAGGTCGTACCAGGCACTGGCGCGTACGACGCGAAGATAAGCGGGGCTCGAAGGGGCGAAACGGTGGATCACGATGAGCCTCCTGCTGGTCTCACGGCAACGACGCCTCACGGTAAAGGGTGGAGTACGCTCCAAGGTCAAGCCCCGGAATCCGACGGAGGGTCATGCGTATCGGAGAGCTGGCCGCGCGGGCGGGTATGACCAGGGACACCATCCGGTTCTACGAGAAGGTCGGCCTCGTCGCGGGCCGACGGCTGGCCAACGGCTACCGCGACTTCCCCCCTGAGACGGTGGCCTGGCTGCACTACGTCCGCACGGCGCAGACGCTCGGATTCTCACTGGGAGAGATCGCACGGCATGGCGAGGAGCTGAACGACGCGCCGGACGCCGCGGAAGCGTTGTCCGCGCTGTTCGAGGAGAAGATCCAGGTCGTCGATGCGCGCATGGCCGAGCTCACCGCCCTGCGGGCCGAGCTCACCGCGCGTGTCGGCACCGGATGTCCGTTGCGGGCGATCGACCAGGCCGGCTGAGCACGAGGGCGGCGGAGACCCGCGGAGCGGGCCGACTCCGCCCGTCACGTCCACGTCACCGCCCGGTGCGCCCGAAGCGGCCCCGTCACCGGCGGCTGTTCACCGCCCCCGTCTCAGCGGCGGCCGGAGCGGGGCGGGCGTCCGCTTCCCCGCGTCACGTATCCCCGCCCGCCGGGCCCGGCCTGCTCCTGCTCACGCTGCCTGCGCCGCCGTCCCAGGAACCAGCCCACCCCCAGGATCGCCAGCCCGATCGGCGTACGGGCCAGCCAGCGCGCCACCACGACCTTGAAGAACTTTTTCATGGGAGTTCCCTGCCCTGCGGCGGTCCGGTTAGGCATCCGCGTCTCCGGCGCGCCGCGCCGCCTCCCGGGGCGGGTTGACTGGTAGTAACACACCCAGTCAAATCGGACAGGCTGGACGTATGCTTCCTCAATGGCCAGTGAAAGGCTGCTTGGCGGGTTCCTTCGCGCCCGGCGCGCCGTCACCACTCCCGCCCGGGCCGGACCTCCGGACGCCGGGGAAGCGCCATGACGAGCCGTCCCCTGCCGTCGTTCCGGACCCGCCGGACGGTGGCGACCGCCGCCGTCGCGGCGTGCGTGTGCGTCGGCGTCGGCCTGCTCTTCCTGCTGTTCGCCGGGGCCAGGGAGGCGGAGTACGCCCAGGTCCGCGTCACGGACGCCTGGAACCGGGTGGTCCCCCTCATCCGGCAGGGCCCGCTCCCGCTCGTCCTGGCCAAGGGCGAGGTCGAGGCGATCCAGGTGCTGGACGCCCGGGGCCGGGTGGCCGCCTCGACCCTGGGACTCGTCGGCAGGCCGCCGATCGCCACCTTCCGCGCCGCCGACCAGAACGTACGGACCACCCGGGTGCTGTGCCCGCCGCGCGGGCTGGAGGGCTGCGCGACCGTCACCTCCTACAAGGTCTACCAGCCGCAGGGGGTCTGGCTGCTCTACGTGGCGAGCCCCGAGGTGCCCTGGTACGGCGCGACCACCGATCTCCTGCTGGTCATCGGCGCGTCCCTGGTGGTGACCACCCTGATGACCGCGTGGTCCTTCCGCGACCTCACCAAGGCCATGGCCCCGGTGAACGCCATCCGGGCCGAGCTCGGCGAGATCACCCTCACCGCCCTCGACCGGCGGGTCCCGGTCCCGATGAACTACCAGGAGACCAGGCTCCTGGCGGAGACCGTGAACGAGACCCTGGACCGTCTCGAAATCGCCTGCACCCGGCTGCGGCGCTTCACCGCGGACGCCTCCCACGAGCTGCGCACCCCGATCACCGCCATGCGCACCCACCTGGAGGAGGCGCTGCTGTACCCGCAGGACACCGACTGGCCCAGGATGACCCACGCCGTGCTCGCCGGGGTGGACCTGCTCCAGGTGACCGCGGTCGACCTGATGACCCTGGCCCATCTGGACGCGCGCACGTCCCTGCGCCGCGATCCGACCGACCTGCGCCGCCTGGTCACCGCCGAGCTGAACCGCCGGACCCAGCTGAACCGCCACACCCACCGAAACAGGATCATCGTGGACATGGCGGAGAGCGTCCACGTCGAGTGCGACCGGCTGCGGATCACCCGGCTGCTGGGCAACCTGCTCGACAACGCCGAACGTCACGCCACCTCGCGGATCACCGTGAGCGTTCGAAGCGAGGGGACGTCGACGGTCCTGGAGGTCGCCGACGACGGCGCCGGGATTCCCGCCGAACACCGGGAGATGGTCTTCGACCGCTTCACCCGGCTGGACGCCGCCCGCGACCGGGAGGCCGGAGGGACCGGGCTGGGACTGGCGATCGCGAGGGAGATCGCCGAGGCCCACGAGGGCACGCTGACCGTCGAGGACAGCGAGCAGGGCGCGCGCTTCGTCCTGCGCCTCCCCGCGCGCGACACCTGCCCGTCCGTCCGGACGGGCTGACGGGATGGGACCGTCCCCCAACTGGCGCGGGCCACGGGTGCCCTCAGGTTCCGGTCCCGCTCACGGTCGCCTCGATCCCGTCCAGCAGGATGGCGAGCCCGACGGCGAAGGTGTCCCTCGCCTCCTGTTCCAGGTAGGGCACGGTCTCGTCCTGGTTCCGGTAGGCGCCCTCGTCGTCGAGCCAGGCCAGCGTCGGGAACCGCTCGCGGAAGTCGGGCGCGACCTCCCCCAGCAGGGCCGAGCGGGCGTACCACCACTCCTCGTCGGACACCCCGGTCGCCGCCGGGGCCTGCCGCGACTCCGCGACCGTCTGCGCCGCGCCTCGGACGAAGCAGAACAGCGTCCCGGCGACGTGCCGCACCACCCCGGCCCTCAGGCCGGTCTCGCGGAGGATCCGCATCGCCTCCTCGATCATGACGTACTCGTTGGGGCCCAGCACGGGACGCGCCTGTGACACCTGCAGCATCCACGGGTGCCGTACGTAGAACTCCCAGGTCTCCCCCGCCCAGGAGGTCACGGCCGTCCGCCAGCCCGCCGCAAGATCGTGGCGGGCGGACAGCTCGGCCAGGGCCCGGTCGTACATCAGGTCGACCAGCTCGCTCTTGCTGGGGACGTAGGTGTAGAGGGCCATGGCGGTGCGTCCGAGCCGCTCGCCCACCGCGCGCATGGAGAGCGCGGCCATCCCCTCCTCGTCGGCGATCGCGACGGCCGTGTCCACGATCAGATCCACGCTCAGAGCGGGCTTGGGCCCGGGACGCCCCTCCCCCGACCTCGTGGTACGCCACAGCAGCGCCATCGAACGGCGCGCGTCGCCCTGTCCGGCGAAGACGACCACTTGCAACTCCTTACGGCATAAACTAACTTGGCCGAGCCAACTCTTTACAGCATAAGGATATCAAGTGAGAAGGTTCGTGTTCCCATCCGCCCCACCGGTCGGCGTCCACCGCTCGCGGCACGGCCGGGCCGCCGCGGACAGCCACGACATGATCGAGGTTCGCGGCGCCAGGGAGAACAACCTGGCCGACATCTCGCTGGACATTCCCAAGCGGCGGCTCACCGTCTTCACCGGCGTCTCCGGGTCGGGGAAGTCCTCCCTCGTCTTCGGCACCATCGCGGCGGAGTCGCAGCGCCTGATCAACGAGACCTACACGGCCTTCATCCAGTCGTTCATGCCCGACCTCGGCCGTCCCGACGTCGACGCCCTGCGCAACCTGAGCGCGGCGATCGTCGTCGACCAGGAGCGGATGGGCGCCAACTCCCGCTCCACGGTCGGCACCGCGACCGACGCCCAGACGATGCTGCGGATCGTCTTCAGCCGGATCGGCACCCCCCACGTCGGCACCTCGACCGTGTTCAGCTTCAACAGCGCCGAGGGCATGTGCCCGGAGTGCGAGGGGCTCGGCCGGGTGTCGGACATCGACGTCTCGCAGTTCGTCGACGTCGACCTCTCGCTCAACGAGGGCGCGATCACCGTCCCCAACTTCACCGTGGACTCGTGGTACTGGCAGGGCCTGGCCCACTCCGGGCTCTACGACCCCGACGTCAAGCTGAGGGACTACACCCCGGCCCAGTGGGAGGACTTCCTGCACAAGCCCGCCACCAAAATCAAAATCGGCACGATGAACACCACCTACGAGGGGCTCCTGGTCAAGGTACGGCGGCTCTACCTGACCAAGGACCGGGAGTCGATGCAGCCCCACATCCGGGCGTTCGTGGACCGGGCCGCGACGTTCACGAACTGCCACGCGTGCGGCGGCACCCGGCTCAACCCCGCCGCGCTGTCCTCGAAGATCGACGGCCGCAACATCGCCGACTGCGCGGCCATGCAGATCAGCGACCTGGCCGGGTTCGTCAGGGGCATCGAGGACGCGTCGGTGGGACCGCTGGTCGCCACCCTGCGCAACACGCTGGAGTCGCTGGTCGAGATCGGCCTGGGCTACCTGAGCCTGGACCGCGAGTCGTCCACGCTGTCCGGGGGCGAGGCCCAGCGGGTGAAGATGGTCCGCCACCTCGGCTCCAGCCTGACCGACGTCACGTACGTCTTCGACGAGCCCACGGTGGGACTGCACCCGCACGACATCGAGCGGATGAACAACCTGCTGCTGCGCCTGCGCGACAAGGGCAACACGGTCCTGGTCGTCGAGCACAAGCCGGAGACGATCGAGATCGCCGACCACGTGGTCGACCTGGGCCCGGGGGCGGGCTCGTCCGGCGGGCGGGTGTGCTTCACCGGCGACGTGGCCGCGCTCCGGGCCTCGGACTCCCTGACGGGCCGCCACCTGGACCACCGGGCCCGGCTGCGCGAGCGGGTACGGACGCCGCGCGGGCAGCTGTCGATCACGGGCGCCACCCTGCACAACCTCAAGGACGTGAGCGTCGACATCCCCCTCGGCGTGCTGACCGTGGTCACCGGCGTCGCCGGGTCCGGCAAGAGCTCGCTGATCCACGGCTCGCTCCCCCGCAGGGAGGGCGTCGCCGTGGTCGACCAGACCGCGATCCGCGGGTCCCGCCGCAGCAACCCGGCCACCTACACCGGGCTGCTCGACCCGATCCGCACCGCCTTCGCCAAGGCCAACGGCGTCAGGGCGGCCCTGTTCAGCGCGAACTCCGAGGGGGCCTGTCCCAACTGCAAGGGCATCGGCCTGGTCTACACCGACCTCGCCATGATGGCCGGGGTGGCGTCGGTGTGCGAGCGGTGCGAGGGCAGGCGGTTCACGCCCGAGGTGCTCACCCACAAGCTGCGCGGCAGGGACATCAGCGAGGTGCTGGGCATGTCGGTGACCGAGGCCCGCGACTTCTTCGCTCCCTCGGGTTCTTCAAGTTCTTCGGGTTCTTCGGGTGCGGGGGCCTCGAAGGCGAGCTTCGGCGCGGCGCGGGCCGTCCTCGACCGGCTCACCGATGTGGGCCTGGGCTACCTCGGCCTCGGCCAGCCGCTCACCACCCTGTCCGGGGGCGAGCGGCAACGGCTCAAGCTGGCCATCCGGATGGCGGAGAAGGCCACGACGTACGTGCTGGACGAGCCGACCACCGGCCTGCACCTGGCGGACGTGGACCAGTTGCTCGCCCTGCTGGACCGGATCGTCGACGACGGCAACACGGTCGTCGTCATCGAGCACCACCAGGCCGTGATGGCCCACGCCGACTGGATCGTCGACCTCGGCCCGGGAGCCGGACACGACGGCGGCCAGATCGTCTTCACCGGCACCCCCGCCGACCTCGTCTCCCGGGGAGACTCCCTCACCGCCCGGCATTTGCGTACCTACCTGGGGAAGGGCACCGACCGGGAAGAGGCGCGGAACGTCATGGCGAACCTCTGAGCCCGAGGCGGCCAGATCGAACAGCCAGAAGTCATTTCCGGGCAGAGCTGTGGCGGACACGAGTCGCCGAGGCACCCAGCGCGGGTCTTCCCCGGCCATGACCTTGAGGTCGTTCATCTCGTGACACCAGCGCTGATACTCCGAGAGCGGTTCGGAAACGACACACAGACGCCGGTAGGTCTTCCCTCTGGCGACTCCGTCCCGGACCTGGTCGCACCATGGCCGCATGTCGGCCTTGACGCCTTCCCGGTCCCCTGAACGCCAACGGCCGAACCACGGCCTGTCGCCCTCGTAGTTGTCCCGCATCTCCAGATGCAGGGCCTCACGGCTGAAGCCGGAGATCAGCGCGCTACGGTCCTGCGGAGAGATCGACTCCATACCGCTCCCTTACCTACATGCGCGCGAATCTGTCGGCGAGCGTGTGGTGATCTCTAGTGCTGTGGATGATTTACAGGTTGTTCAAGTAGAAGTTGACGAGCCGGTCGACGGCGGCCTCGACGTACTTGGGCTCGTCGTACATCTCGTAGTGGCCGGCGCCGTCGATCACCATGAGGTCGACCGGGTTGGGTGCCAGCTTCCACAACCGCATGCCGGACTCGTAGGAGCCGGTGTTGCCGATGCGTCCGGCGAGGATGACTTGCAGTGGCTGGGTCATGAGCTGGTCGACCAGGTGATACGCGTCGTAGCCCAGCAGCAGCGAGTCGCCGCGCGTGAGACGGCGGTTCGTGGAGTGTTCGTTCCTGCCCCGCTCGGTGCGGTAGTAGGTGATTGCCTGGGTCGTGTCGATATCGGTCAGCCCGGCCGCTGTGGCTTCCTCCAAGGTGTCGGGCAGCCAGTTCACGCGGGTCAGCTCGCCGGAGCGGGTCTCTTCGATGCGCGCGTCGGCCATGGTGTCGAGTGCCTCCGCCGCACCATCCGGCTGGAAGCTGCGGAACGACGTGCCCATGTTGCTTGGGACGACCGTGCCGACCGCCTTGATGCGATGGTCCGTGCGGGCGGTGTGCACTGCGTAGCCTCCGCCGGCGCAGATGCCGAGGACGCCGATGCGCTCCGGGTCGATGCCGGGGATCGTGCTGAGCGCGTCGATCGCGTAGGAGATGTCCTCACCGCGGCGGTAGGGGTCTTCGAGGTCGCGAGGCTTTCCGCCGCTCTGACCTTGATGGGCGGGGTCGAAGACGAGCGCCGCGACGCCACGGGCGGCGAGACGGGATGCGTAGTTCGCGCCGATCTGCTCCTTCACGCTACTGCCGGGCGTGGAGAGCACCACGGCGCGCAGCGGCGCCGCATCGTCGATGCTGTCGGGCAGGTAGAGGTCGGCCGCGAGATCGATCGGTCCGCGCGGGATCGTGATGTGCTGAAGCATCTGATGGCGCCTTTCGCGTCGGTATTTGTTCCACAGCCATCCAGTACGAAACGCCCTCTGGTACAATTTGGGACTAGTTTAGAACTGTACCACCTGGACCGATGGAGGGGCTTGCGTGGCGGTTGACGGGGCGCAGCTGTGGACACTGAACCAGCGTCTGCTGAGCGTCGTGATGGATGCCTGCGGCGCTGAGCTGGCCGAGCTTGGGCTGGAGACGAAGGAGTTCTTCGTGCTGGCCGAGGTGGCCGCGTCGCCGTACCCTGCCGAACTCGCGGCGGCGCTGATGATCCCTAAAGCGAGCGTGACGGTCTACGTCCGCAACCTCGTCGCAAAGGGGTTCATACGGCGCGAGATCGACGACGAGGACCTGCGGCGGCATCGGCTCATACTGACTGCCGAGGGCGAGGCGGCGCGGGACCGCGCGCTCTCAGCGCTCGCGGCGGAGTTCGACCGCAGACTGGCGAGGATTACCCCGCAGGACCGCACCGATCTGCAGCGCATCCTTCTGGAGATGCTCAGGTCGCCAGAGTAAGACCATGACGACGAGCGGTTGGTCTTCCCAGCAAACGCCTTGCCCGCCGGCGTCCGCCCCAGCGAATGCCCTTCTCGCTTCGGATGCGAGCGCGTTCCTTGCGTTCGGCAGCCAGGACGTCGCGGTGACGGTCGTTGGCGTTGCGCCAACGCAGGTAGGCGCGCAAGGCCCGGGTCTGCACGGTGTGGCTGGGATGGTTGGAGTTGGCGATGGCGAACTGCCTCAGCGGTCCGAAGTGCGCCTGGACGGTTGACACCCCACAGGCGGTCGTCGCCGACCGAGTAGCAGCCGTGGAAGTAGCGCACTCCGTGGGTGCGGTGATAGGTGGACCGCACACGGAGGCCGACGTCCACGGATCCGATCCCACCTCGTCCGGGACGTCGGCCTCCCCCATCCCCGTCACGACGGAAAGCGGCGGTTCCCATGGCCGCCTCCGCTGAGGCCCTGGCCTCCCGGCGTACGTGAATCAGGTGACGTACCTGCTCACCGGCCGGTCGGGCACCGGTAGTGGGGGGCGTGAACGTCGGGGCAGCCGACCACGGCCGTGAGGCCGAAGCGTTCCGCCCTCAGCCAATGCCCCCAGGCCATGCTTCCGCAGTGCCGCAGCGCGTCCCGGGCGTCCTTGAGCCGTCCTTCGTCACCGCCCAGACGCTGTTCCCGGTCGGGATGGGCGAAGGACGGCTCAAGCTGGCGCCATTGTTCTTCCAGCCAGGTGAGCGCCGTTTCGAGATCCCCGGTCGCCTTGATGTGGGTTGGCGGCTTGAGAAGCCAGTCGCACATTCGGAAGGGCGGTAGCGGGGAATTTCGGAAATCGTCCGCAGGGGTGGGCGGGAGCGGTGGCCTGCGGACCCCGTCCGCTTTGTCGAGAGAAGTGGCCTGGCCGATCCACTGATAAGAATGGTAATGCCCCGACATCTCATCCTCGCTAAGAACAACAGCCCCCGCGTGGAGACACGCGGGGGCCTTTTCCGATTTCACAGCGTACCCACACCGGCGGCGAAGCCGACCAGCTCATCGTGCGTGAACCGCAGCGTGCCCGCCGCCGGGTTCTTGCTGTCCCGCAGCGCGAACATTCCCGGCCATCCCGGAACATCCGCTATTTCCACACAGCTTTCCTGCTCCTCCTCCTGTTGATTACCCCCGCAGAGACGGCGGAATGAGGCCCCGGTCATATCCACGGTGTAAATATCCATTTACGTACACCTCCCTTCATGCCTTCTTGGAATTCCCGGAGGGCCGGGGAGCGGGTCATGGGTGTGAGGCCGCACCGGGGAAGGCACCCGGCCCTCCGGGAAGTAAAGGGGAGAACTCACGCCACGTTCAGAGGCCGCATGTCATCGATGCGGACGAGCAGCTGGGTGGCGAGTGCGCTGCGCAGCAGGTGTGGTTCGTTCAGGCCGATCAGGACGTTGTGCTCGCCGGTGTGGACGGCCAGGCCGCCGGGGCCGGGGCTGAACATGTCGGCCAGGACGGCGGCGGGCTCGCTGCGGGCCACGGTGTAGACGGCCGACGACAGGTGGAGCCGGGGACACGTGCCGAGCGATTCGGGGATGCACGCCCGGCAGGTGGCGGGCGCGCTGGTGTAGCCGCTGTTCGGCACGTCGGGGATGGCGCGGAAAGCCGTGGCGGTGGTGATCCATGGGATGCGTCCCGTCGCCGGGTCCCTGGCGTCCAGGCCGCAGACCTGGCACAGGTTCCTCTCCATGCACCGCCACTGGCGCAGCGTGTTGAGCTTGCGCCACTGCGGCGCCCCCTGACGGCTGTTCAGGACACGGGCACGAAGCACCCCGTGAGCCACATCGCCCCGGCGCGGGTCGTCGTAGGCGAGCCGCAGCCCACCGAGCGGACGACGGGCGAACCGCAGGCGTTGCGGTACGGCCTCATCGGCGTGCGCGATGACGTAGGGGACACGAAGCGCCCCCGGCGCGACGCCGCTCACCACATCTCCCCGCTCGGCCTCGTTACTGTCTGTCCGGATGCCATGACTCAGAGGGTAGGAACAGTGTTATCGAGGTAGCCAGGAAGTTTCCCGAGATTGCAGATGCCTCTGAGCTGCCTCGATCTCAGCTCGAGCGGCGTCGCCGTAGACGGCCTGCTCCCGCAACAGGTTGAAGATCTTTAGGAAGGTGGCAATCTCAACCGGCCTGCTCGTCTCGTACGTCCCGGTCCACTGATCGCTACGCACGGTGTGCTCATCAAAGATGTAGAAATTCTCCCCCGCCCAAATCCGGCTACGAGTCGTTCCCAACGGGATGATGCCTAGGGACACGTGATTCATCCGCGTTGCCGCGATAAGGAAGTCGAACTGTTCATCCATCGTGGCCTGGTCCCCGAGAGCCACGTACAACGCTGACGCCTCGACTGCGAAAGCGAACTGACCCGGTCCTGAGGTCAGGACTTGGAGACGACCCAGTCGGGCCTGGACCGCTTCGTCTATGTTGTCCGGAAGCTTATGGAACTGCGTTACCGCTTCTATCACGGCACGGACATACATTGGCTTCTGCAGGAAGCCAGGGATGTTGAGCGACGTGTAAACGCGCATGAGCTTCGTTCGCTCATACAGCGGCCTGTTCTTCGCTGAGAGGTTCTTGAGCCCTTGTCGTAGCTGCTGCCGGTGCTCCTGCCACATCTCGTCGATCTGCCGATGGGCGGCAATCAACTCGGGTATCTGGTCCTCTGCGGAGCACGCCCGACACCACGTCCTGATGTCATCCTCTGAGGGGTTCTGCCGAGCGTGCTCGATACGAGAGATCTTGGACGGTCGCATGCCTGCTATCGCTGAGAGCTGGCGACCACTCAGCCTCGCGTCAAGACGTAGGTCCCGAAGCCGGATACCGAACGCCTTCTTGGCTTCTGCTTGCTGCTCGGACACTGACTATGGCAGTGAATACTCGTGGTGCGGGATCGACAGATCCCAGAGCCTGGCAAAGGTGTCCAGGCAGAACCGTACGACTTCCGGGTCTCGGGAAAGCAGGATGTCCGTTCGCATGTCGTTGCCGTCGAAGAGGCCGAACGTCACGATCTCGGAGTCGAACAACCAGAAGTCATTTCCGGGCAGAGCTATGGCGGACACGAGTCGCCGAGGCACCCAGCGCAGGTCTTCCCCGGCCTTGACCTTGAGGTCGTTCATCTCGTGACACCAGCGCTGATACTCCGAGAGCGGTTCGGAGACGACACACAGACGCCGGTAGGTCCTCCCTCTGGCGACTCCGTCCCGGACCTGATCGCACCATGGCCGCATGTCGGCCTTGACGCCTTCCCGATCCCCTGAACGCCAACGGTCGAACCACGGCCTGTCGCCCTCGTAGTTGTCCCGCATCTCCAGATGCAGGGCCTCACGGCTGAAGCCGGAGATCAGCGCACTACGGTCCTTCGGGGAGATCGACTCCATACCGCTCCCTTACGTACATACGCGCGAATCTGTTGGCAAGCGCGTCGGGGATCTCTAGATAGGTCTCATGGTCGGCAAGGGCCGTCAGCTTTGGGGCCACCTCAGGCCCCATGCTGTCGCCCTGCACCACCCATGACTCCCGGTTCGTCCGATAGAACGTCGCACAGTCGTTCTGGAAGTTCGAATCGGGGTCCTTGCAGTAGAAGGTAACCGCTAGATCGTCATCGCCGTGAAGTTTCCCCATGTTGCGCGCTCCCGATTGGTCGGTGGCCACCATCCGAACCCGGACAGTCTCGGCAGTCAAGCGGTTCACGGAACTACGGCCACCACAGGCCATCACGAGGTCGGCGCACGTCAGCATCGGCGCTGATGACAATCCGGCGCAACGGACATCAGACGGCCTGCGGCGGGGAGTTGGTTCCGTCGACAAGGCCGTTGCCGGTCGCCTATGTTGCGGATCATGACAGACAACCCCGGCATGGGTCGGTGCGAATGCGGTGCGACCGGCGGCCCGCTGGGCGTGTGTGCGGACTACTATCACGGGATCCTGGCCGAAGAGCAGGCTGACCCTCAGATGTACAGATGGCACGCGCCTGTGGTCTGCGCGTATCTCCTGCAGCACCCTTCCATGGCCCATCCGAAATACCTCGACGGCCAGTTCCGCCAGTTGCAGCTCTACCTGGACAAGGGTCTTGACGCGTTGCTCCGTGTGTCGGCCCATCAGGTGGCGCGGAACGGGCACAGGGCGCAGTCGGGTTACGACATGGCGCCGTTCGAGGCGTACACGCCGCTCCCGCCGGGCGGATCTCCCGGCCACTTCCGCGCTACGTTCTGCGGGCTACCGTTCAGGGACGGCAGCTTCGTGTCCGATGGGCATCCGGCGTACGGACGCCACATCGAGATCATCGCCGAGGCGACGGTGGAGTCCTGGAGATCCATCCAGCCCTGACGCGCGATCCCGGCCGACAAGGCGAAAAACGACTGGTCGCACCATGGCCGCATGTCGGCCTTGACGCCTTCCCGATCCCCTGAACGCCAACGGCCGAACCACGGCCTGTCGCCCTCGTAGTTGTCCCGCATCTCCAGATGCAGGGCCTCACGGTCGAAGCCGGAGATCAGCGCGCTACGGTCCTGCGGAGAGATCGACTCCATACCGCTCCCTTACCTACACGCGCGCGAATCTGTCGGCGAACGCGTCGGGGATCTCTGGACGGGTCTCGTGGTCGGCGAGGGCCATCATCCGAACCCACGACAGTCTCAGCAGTCAAGCGGTTCGCGGGTCCGCGAGCCGTTGTTTAATGCGTGTCGGGGTGCCTGCCGTGGGTGGCATGCTGGCGGCGTGAGCGAGAAATCCGATGTCCACCTGCGCATCGCCGACGAGTTGCTGCTGTTCCTGCCCGCGCGGCGGCGGCGTGAGTGGCAGCGGGTGGCACCCGACGGGACATCGACGCTGGGCCATGTCGTGGAGTCACTCGGCGTTCCGCTGCCCGAGGTGGGGCCGCTGATCGTCGAGGGCGCGGAGGTCGGCAGGTCCTATCAGCCCGTCGCCGGTGACCTGGTCCACGTCCACGCCGTGTCCCGCCCCCAGCGGGTGCCCCTCGAACCGGGGCGGCACGCGCCCCGGTTCCTGCTCGACGTCCATCTGGGCACCCTCGCGCGACGGCTCCGGCTGCTGGGCCTGGACGCGACCTACCACAACGACATGGACGACCCCTCGCTGGTCGCCGAGGCGAACAGGGAACGCCGCGTGCTGCTGACCCAGGACCACGGCCTGCTGTTCCGCCGGGCGCTCTGGTTCGGCGCCTACGTACGAGGCACCAAGGCGCCCGACCAGCTCCGCGACCTGCTGGAGCGGTTCGCGCCGCCGCTGCGGCCGTGGACCCGCTGCACGGCCTGCAACGGGGAGCTCGCCCCGGTCGACAAGACCGAGGTCGACCGCCTGCTGGAGGCCGGGACCAGGCGCTCGTACGACGTCTACGGCCGATGCTCCGAATGCGGCCAGATCTACTGGCGCGGCGCGCACAGCGAGCATCTGGAGGAGATCGTACGGTCGGCCATGAGCATGGTCCGCCCGGAGTCGCAGGTCGGCGGGGGTCCGCGCTGAGGCGGGCCGGTCTCGTTTCGAGAGCGCCGCGGCCCGCTGCCGCCGGCTCGGGGAAGCGCTCTTCCTCGGCCGTGACGCCCCGGCGGGGGGCGCTCAGTCGTCGAGGGCCGTCAGGTCGAGCCGGTCCAGGCGGTCGGGGTCGGTCAGCACGTCGATGGCGACGATCTTCCCGCCCGTGACGGTGAAGGCCATGACGGACAGCGGCCGTCCGTGCGCGACGACGACCCCGGCGGCTCCGTTGATCAGCGCCGGGCGCGCGAACGGGGAGAGCCGTCCGAAGGTGAGCGCCTGCTCGGCCACGGTCCGCGCGCCGGTGATCGCGACCGTGTGGCGGGCCCGCGCGGCACCGCCGTCCGAGCGGAGTACGACGTCGGGGTCGAGTACGGCGACGAGGGCGTCGAAGTCACCGTCGCGGGCGGCGGCGAAGAACGCGTCGACGACCTCGCGCTGGCGGGCGAGGTCGGGGTCCGGGACCGGGGCCTGCCCCCGTACCCGGCGGCGGGCGCGGCTCGCGAGCTGCCTGGCCGCGGCCGGGGAGCGCTCGATCATCGGCGCGATCTCCTCGAACGGCACGGCGAACATGTCGTGCAGCACGAACGCGAGCCGTTCGGCGGGCGACAGCGTCTCCAGCACCACCAGCAGCGCCAGCCCGACCGAGTCGGCCAGCAGCGCCTCGTGCTCGGGGTCTCCCCCGTCCTCGTGGCCGACGATCGGGTCGGGCACCCGCGTCTCAAGGGGCTCCTCGCGCCGCTGCTCGCGTGAGCGCAGCACGTTCAGGCACACGCGCGCCACGACCGTCGTCAGCCACGCGCCGAGGTTCTCCACGCCGCCGGTGTCGGCGCGGCGAAGGCGCAGCCAGGCGTCCTGGACGGCGTCGTCGGCCTCGCTCACCGAGCCGAGCATCCGGTAGGCCACCGCTCGCAGCCGGGTCCGGTGCTCCTCGAAACGATCTGTCAGCCACTCGCGCTCGTCCACCGTGTCACATTCCTTCCTCGCGGGGGGTCGTACCGGTTAGACCCGCGAAACCTAGCCGATGTGACGGGGAGACCGGCTCACCGGCCGAACGAACTTGGAGAAACCATGACGTCATCCATCCTGGTCACCGGTGGCACGGGCACCCTCGGGCGCCTCGTCGTGCCGCTCCTGCGGGAGGCGGGCCGTACGGTGCGGGTGCTCAGCCGGCACGGCCACGAGCCCGGGGACGGGGTTGGGTACGTGACCGGTGACCTGCTCAGGAACGAGGGGATCGAGCCCGCGATGAACGGGGCCGAGATCGTCCTGCACCTCGCGGGCGGCCCCAAGGGCGACGACGAGGCGACCGGGAACCTGGTGCGGGCCGCGTCGCGGGCCGGGGTGCGGCACCTGGTCTACATCTCGGTCATCGGGGCGGACCGGGTCCCGCTGGGCTACTTCAGATCCAAGCTGGGCGCGGAGCGGGCCGTCGCCGACTCCGGCCTGCCGTGGACGACGCTGCGGGCCGCCCAGTTCCACGACCTGGTCCTGAACGTGGTCCGGCAGATGGCGAGACTGCCGGTGATACCGGTCCCCGGCGGCCTCCGGTTCCAGCCGGTCGACGCGCGCGAGGTGGCGGCCCGGCTCGTGGACCTGACGCTCGGTGAGCCGTCCGGCCCGGTGCCCGACCTGGCCGGGCCGAAGGTGTACGGGATGGCCGAGCTGAGCGGCGCGTACCTGCGGGCGCGCGGCGGGCACCGGTTGAAGGTGCCGGTCCGGATACCGGGAAAGGTCGGCCGCGCGTACCGGGCGGGCGAGAACCTGTCCCTTGAGGGGGCCGCCGTGGGCAGGCGGACCTGGGAGGACTTCCTGGCCGAGCGGTTTCCCCGGCACCGGTGAGGACCGAGACCGGGTTCACTTGCCCACGTACGACCGTGGACGGGCGTAATCTCCCTGCAAAGACACCGGAAGGTAGGAGATCCCCATATGGTCGATGAGTCAACCGTCTCGAACCCGTCGCCCGAACCGTCGGAGGGCGTGGAGAGACCCGGGATGGCACGGATCAACGCCGAGGTGCCGCACTCGGCCCGCATCTGGAACTACCTGCTGGGCGGGAAGGACAACTTCGCCGCCGACCGCGAGGCGGGCGAGAGGGTGTCCGCCGTCTTTCCCGGCATGGTCGACGTCGCCCGCCACTCCCGGTACATGCTCGCCCGCGTGGTGCGTCACCTGGCGGGCGAGGCGGGCATCCGCCAGTTCCTGGACATCGGCACCGGGCTGCCCACCGTCGACAACACCCACGAGGTCGCCCAGCGGGTGGCGCCGGACTCGCGCATCGTCTACGTGGACAACGACCCCCTGGTGCTGGTGCACGCTCGGGCGCTGCTCACCAGCACGCCCGAGGGCGCCACCGACTACATCGAGTCGGACGTGCGCGACCCCGAGAACATCCTGCGGGCGGCGGCGAAGACGCTGGACCTCGGCAAGCCCACCGCGCTCATGCTGATGGGCATCATGGGCCTGATCGGCGACCACGACGAGGCGCTCTCGATCGTGCGCCGGTTGATGCGGGACCTGCCCTCCGGCAGCTACCTGGCGCTCTACGACGGCTCCGACACCGACCCCGCGTACGTGGAGGCGATGCGCCGCCACAACTCGGGAAGCGGCGTGGTCCCCTACACGCCGCGCAGCCCGGAGCTCATCGCCCGCTACTTCGACGGCCTGACGCTGCTGGAGCCCGGCGTCGTGCCGGTGCAGCGGTGGCGGCCGGAGCCCACCCCCTGGGGCGACGCTCCCGAGGTGGCCTGCGCCGGTGGGGTCGCGCGCAAGCCCTAGGCGCCGCGTATGAGCCCTGACCCCGTCACCGTGCGCCACGCTCGCCCGGGAACCGGGCCCGACGGAGAGCCGGTCGATCTGGGCGGGCCGCGAGACGCCACGGTGTCGGCGGACGTGCTCCCGGGCACCCTGTACGGCGAGGCGCCGGGAACGCCGCACGGCTACACGGTGAAAGGGACCGGCCGGGCAGCGTGGGTCAGGTGCCCGCGGTCACCGCCTTGAGCCCCGCGAACGACTCTCCGACGAACTGGGACAGGTCCTTCTGCCCGGCCTGCCCAGCCTGCCCAGGCTGCTCCGCCTGCTCTGTCCAGCGCCGGAACGCGACCTTGAAGATGGCGACACCCGCCTCCGCGGCGAGGCTCGCGGAGGCGTCGTCGACACCGCGCTGCCGCAACGCCTCGGCGAGCGCGGCCGACAGCGAGGCGAGTTTGATCAGCTCGCGTTCCTGCAGCTCGACGTTGGCGGCGATGACGGCCTGGCGCCGGTGGGCGTGCTCCTGGCGTTCCTGCAGCATGGTCGCGGCGGCCCGGAGGGCGCCCACCAGGGCTTCCATCGGGGTGGCGGGCTCGGGAGCACGGGCGACCGTGTCCACGAGAAGCTCCTGCAGCGCGCTCGAACCCGCGAACAGCACTTCGCGCTTGTCCGCGTAGTGCCGGAAGAACGTCCGCTCCGTCAACCCCGCCCGTTCGGCGATCTCCGCCACCGAGGTCCGCTCGAAGCCGCGTTCGAAGTAGAGATCCAGTGCCGCCTGTTCGAGGCGGCCTCGCGCGTTCGGCTCCCATCTCCCCATGCCCGGCATCGTACCGGATGACAGTGACTGACATCAGGTGCTACCGTGCGATGACAGTGACTGACATCGCCTGGTCGCCCGGTGCGCGTTCCCCGCGCGAGGACGACCGGCCCGGGCTGGAGGCTTACTCATGCGCGTTTTCGTCACCGGGGCATCCGGATGGATCGGCTCCGCACTCGTGCCCGAACTCATCGGCGCGGGTCACCGGGTCGTCGGGCTCGCCCGCTCGGACGCCTCGTCCGCCGCCCTCGCCGAGGCCGGGGCCGAGGTGGTGCACGGCACCCTCGACGACCTCGACGTCCTGCGCGACGCGGCCGCCGCGTCGGACGGCGTGGTCCACCTCGCGTTCAAGCACGACATCGCCTTCACGGGAGGCTTCGAGAGCGCCGCCGACGCGGACCGCCGCGCCGTCGAGACGTTCGGGGAGGCGCTCGCCGGTTCCGCCCGGCCGTTCGTGCTCGCCTCCGGGCTGCTCGGGCTCGCCCCGGGCCGTGTGGGCACGGAAGAGGACGGACGCACGCCCGACACGCTGCCCGCGCACCTGACCGGCGGCCTGCGGACCCGGATGGACACCGCACGCCTGACCCTCGCCCTCGCCGACAGGGACATCCGCTCGTCCGTCGTACGGCTCCCGCCGACCGTGCACGGCGAGGGCGACCACGGGTTCATGGCGGCTCTGGTCGGCATCGCCCGGGACAGGGGCGTCTCCGGCTACGTCGGCGACGGCTCCCAGCGCTGGCCCGCCGCGCACCGTGCCGACGCCGCACACCTGTTCCGGCTCGCCCTGGAGAGCGCACCGGCCGGATCGGTCCTGCACGCGACCGCCGACCAGGGCGTGCCCATCCGCTCGATCGCCGAGGTCATCGGCCGCCACCTCGACCTGCCGACCCGCTCGATCCCCACCGGCGACGCGGCCGGGCACTTCACCTGGCTGGCGGAGCTCCTCGCCCTCGACAGCCCCGCCTCCAGCGAGCCGACCCGCGCACTGCTGGGGTGGCGGCCGACCCAGCCGGGCCTGGTCGAGGACCTGGAGAAGGGCCACTACTTCCGGACCGACCGGCCCGTGTAGCCGTGACCGCCCGGTACGTCAGGGCCCACGTCGTGTCGACAAGTGTCCGGCGTGCGCGGACGGTATCGCGCGGGGCGGCCCGGAACCGCCCTGCCCGGGGGCCTCGGGAACTCGCACCAGGACTTCGGAGCCGGTCGGGCCTCAGGGGCTGTTGATCACATTGGTGGACAGGAGCACCTCGGCGAACCGCCACACGGGCCAGGGCAGGGCGAGCAGAAGCCACCATGACCGTACGGGCCATCGCAGGATCCACCGGAAGGACGCGATCGCCACCAGCCCGCAGAGCAGCGAGGCGAGGAGGGCGGGGACGCTCTCGACGGCCCGGCCCCAGCCCGGCGGGGTGACGGTGTAACCGGCCCAGGCCGCGAGGAACACGGACCAGTAGCCGAAGAAGACCAGGCTCGCCACGGCGAGGACGGCGGCCAACCGGCGGTTGCGCAACGGGGACACTCCTTGGACGGCACGGGGCGGGCACGTGTGCGCCCGCCCCGTGAGGCTGGGGCCGTCTGCCGACGGCCCGGGTGACCGGTCTACCTGACGTACTGGTAGCGCCAGGTTCCGCAGCCGGGGACGGCCGACACCAGGCAGGTGGGGGCCTTGAGCTTGTGCGTGAAGATCTTCCGCAGGCCGCTGGTGCCGTCGGAGTAGATGTCCTGACGGTACATCTCGTGGGTGGGCATCTTGTCGTGGTTGCCGTACAGCCAGTGCTTGCCGTTCTGGTACATGTCCTGCTGGTTGGCATAGGTGACGTCGGCCATCGGGGAGCAGAACGGGTCGTTCACGCTGTGCTCGATGACCGCGCGGCCGTAGCGGCCGTTGTTGGAGAGCGACCGTACGTGGAACTTGCTGCCGCTGGCGGTCTTCTTGGCGTTGAACTGCATCGAGCCGTTGCTCAGCCGCTTGTACCGGTTCGTACTGCGGATGTGCTTGTAGGTGGTGTTACGACGGCTGCTCCAGTCGTACTTGACCGCGGCGCGGGTGCGGTACTTGCCGGTGTTGAAACCGGCGCCACGGCCGTCGCCGGTGTACCACCAGTCGGCACCGGTCTGGCAGGTGACCCACTGCCCGATGATCTCCGGTCCGTCGATCCAGCCCCACGGGATGTAGTTCTCGTAGGTGGTCCAGGAACGGACGATCCGCCTGGGGGCGGCGGCGCGCGCCGTCGCTCCGGAGCTCTGCCCGGTCGCGGGCTGGGCCTCGGGGTCGGGTGCCGCCTCGGGCGTGATCTCCACACCGTAGGCCAGGTTGGCGGGCTCGGTGGACACCTCCTCAGGCACCGGCGGCGTGTACGGGTCGGACTCGCCGTTGCCGTCCCCGCTCTCGTCGGCGGGAGGATCCACCGTGGGCTCGACATCGACCGGGAAGCTGCCGGGGTCCTGGCCGTCCGGGATGATCGGCCCGGACTCCATCTGGTAGTTACCGCTCTCGCCGAGCCTGGTCGCGGCGTACGCGATCGGCTCCGGCAGGATGGTCTCGGTCTGCGTCGGGTCGGTGAGGCGGTACTCCTCCTCGACCGCCGGGTCGCCCGCGTCGGGCTGCTGCCAGTCGATGATGCTGTTGGCGGTGCTGGTCGCCACCAGCACCGGCGCCTGGTTCGAGCCGGCCGCCGGTACGGTGACGAGGAACTTGGCGATGTCCTTGACACCGGTGGCGGTGACCGCCTTGGCGATCAGGCTGCGGTAGGCCGGTGCCTGGATGGGCAGATTCACGCTGGTGGCCGCGCCGCGCCACACCTCGACGCTCTCGTTGTCGTCGTAGAGCAGGTAGGCGGTGGCGCCGCTCTGCCCGCCCCAGCGCAGGTTGACGGTCCCGCCGGACAGGCTCACGTCGGTGGCGCGGGGCTCGTGGTCGACCACCAGCTTGGGCCGGTGCGCGGTGTCGCTGTTCTCGCTGGAGTAGTACATCCGCCAGTTGCCGGTGTCGGTCTCGCTGGCCGCGCGCAACTGCACGCCGTAGCCCGGCTTGCCGTCGGCCCAGTCCTGGGTGATGCCCTCGATCGAGTAGAACAGCTCGCCGCTGGCGCAGTCGGGCTCACCGGCCGCCGTCTTGAGCGTGACGGCGTCCTCGCTCGTGGTGGGCGGCTGTCCGGCCATGGTCAGGTCCGCCGACTTCCAGAAGGAGGTGACGCGGCGTACCTGGATGCCCGACCCGACCGACGTGCCGCAGGCGTTGGACTTGTAGTTCCACATCCGCAGGTCGGCGTTGACGACGCGCGAGCCCAGGATGGGGGCGGTCTCGAACTTCAGGTAGCTGCGCGCGGTCTTGGCGCCGCTGCCGAACTTACCGGCGTGCAGCCACGTGGAGGCGCTCTGCCCGGTGGTGTAGTCGGACGAGACGAAGGTGTCGGTCTTGATGGACAGGGTCGTCCACGGGTCGATCGTGACCGGGTACCGAGTGGCCGGGTCGTCGAGGAAGGCGGCGTCGGGCTTGAGCACGAGCACCTGCCTGCCCCGCTCCTGGACGACCTCGGTGTCGACCCGCATGCGCCGCCCCGCGTCCGGCGAGGCGTCGGCCGCCGCGTCCCACATCTGCGGGGCGGGCGCGGAGGCCAGCAGCGAGCCGAAGTCGTCGTTCAGCCGCAGCCTGCCCTGCTTGTCCTCGGCGAACTTGATGCCGGTCAGGTCCAGCGGCATCGGGATCCGCAGCGGAGCGGAGGGGCGCTCGCGCAGGACGACGTCGTGGGTGATGCCGGTGGGCAGCGCGGTGACCACGAGGTCGCCGCCCCGCACGACGTCACGGTAGGTCGCGGTGTTTCCCCGTACGACCGGGGCGGGCAGTTTCCCGTCCCAGCGGACGCCGAAGGACTTGTGGGCGCTGTGCCTGAGCTTGGCGACGGCGCCCTCACCGCCCGCCGAGATCTCGATGTCGGCCTTGGCGGCACGCGGCCTGAGGACGCCGCCGCTCTGCTCGAGCGTGGTGTCGATCGGCACCCAGGCGCCGTTCCTCTTCACGCGTTCGGGTCCGGAGGACAGTTCGGTGCGTACCAGCCCGCTGGGCAGGGCCCAGCTGGTGGAGCGCTCGGTGCGCTCGGACTCGATCTCCACCGGGGCCTGCCGCTTCTCGGCGGCGCGCATGGCTGTCAGCAGCGGTGACAGCGGGGCCGGTGGTGCCGTCACCGTCGAAGCGGCGGTAGCCGGGGAGGCGGGATAGGCGGGAAGGCCGGCTACCAGTACGGCAGCCAGCACGCCTAACCCAAGAATGCCTCTGCGAGGTAACAGACGCTGGTCCAACGCTCCTCATCTCTGTCGATCGGATGCAGCTGACAGAACTTAAGAAAAATGTAAAAGAAGGTCAAAACGAACTTCGGCGCGGAACGGCCGTTCGCGCGGCGCGGATATGTCACGCGCAGGTAACTATTGGACCGCTTGCAGGCCCTCCGCTCCCCGCTTCGAATCGCGCGGACAGCCTGGAGGACGTCCGGCTGTGATGGATGTCACCTCGGGCCGAACCCCGCCGGGCGTTGTCGCTTTCCTCGACGACCGGAGGGCCGTAAGTCCCGGGAAGGGGCCTCAAATGCCGAAAGCCCTGCTCACGGGGGTAGGGCCGTAGCCGGAACCGGGCGGCGCCAGTCTTCGCAGGTCGGAGGTCGTTTCACCGGCTCAGGGGAACCCGCCGGGCCGAGGCGTACGGTCCGAGCGGAGGCGACGCCTGGGCGCGACGTGGCGTGAAGGCGCGCTTCGATCCCGGCACGGACGGCGGTTTTCGAGCCTTTTATCCCATGGGCCTCTGGGAAATCCGGCTCTCGGCCGGATTTATCAATGTCGCCCTTTTGTATAGGGCGTGTGTTTGGATGACCCGCACCCGGAATATGCGGGTCATCCACTTACACCGGCGATTCGGAAGAGCTGCCGACCGGTCTCATCAGGCCCTGGACGGCTACGACGCCTTTTCCGTACCGGAACTCGGCTGTCTTTCGATTCCGGTTCTAAACGGTCGCGAAAGTCAGGAGAACAGGGCGCGGCCCCAGTAGTCGCCCGCGTCGCGCACGCCCGGCGGGCAGGCGAACAGGCCGCTGGAGACGTGCTTGATGTACTCGTTGAGGGTGTCCTTCCCGGCCAGGGACCTCTGCACGGTGACGAACTGCCGGTGGGGGTCGCGCTGGTAGGCGATGAAGAACAGCCCGGCGTCCAGGCGGCCCAGCCCGTCGGAGCCGTCCACGTAGTTGTAGCCCCGGCGCAGCAGGCGCGCGCCGCCGTTGTGGGAGGGGTGCGCCAGCCGTACGTGCGCGTCGTCCTTGATCAGCTTTTCCCCGTCGGGGCCCTTGGCGTCGAAGTCGATCACGTCGAACTCGGCCTTCCCGCCCAGCGGGGCCCCCTCCCCCTTGTTCCGGCCGAAGATCTGCTCCTGCTCGGCCAGCGGCGCCCGGTCCCATGTCTCGACCAGCATCCGGATCTTGCGGGTCACCAGGTAGCTGCCCCCGGTCATCCAGTCGGCGCCGTCGCCGGGCCCCACCCAGAGCTGCTCCCTCAGCAGCGCCACGTCCTCCAGCTTGAGGTTGGCGGTGCCGTCCTTGAACCCCATCAGGTTGCGCGGCGTCGCCTGCGCGCGCGAGGTCGACGACGTACGGCCGAAGCCGAGCTGGGACCAGCGCACCGAGACCCGGCCGAAGCCGATGCGCGCGAGGTTGCGGATGGCGTGCACCGCCACCTGCGGGTCGTGCGCGCACGCCTGCACGCACAGGTCGCCGCCGGAGATCTCCGGCAGCAGCGCGTCACCGGGCAGGTGGGGCAGGTCGGCCAGCGCGGCCGGTCTGCGGGAGGCCAGCCCGAACCGGTCGTCGAACAGCGACCCGCCGAAGCCGACGGTCAGCGTCAGCCCGGAGGCGGGCAGGCCGAGGGCCTCGCCGGTGTCGTCGGGCGGCGCCTCTGGCTGGCCGCCGACCGCGCCGAACGCGCCCGCCTCCTGGCCCTGCGTCATCCGGGCCGCGGCGGCGGTCCACTCCTGCAGCAGCTCGGCCAGCTCCGCCTTCTTGTCCGTCGTCACGTCGAAGGAGACGAAGTGCAGCCGGTCCTGGGCCGGGGTGACGATACCCGCCTGGTGCTCGCCGTAGAAGGGGATGGGATCGGAGGTGGACGCGGCCTGGGCGGGCGTGGGCCCGCCGCCCGCCCCGCGCACCGCGATCGCGCCCGCCCCGGCGACCGCCACGCCCGCGGCGCCCATCCCGAACAGCTTCCTGCGACTGATCCGCTCGCTCATCGAACCTCTCCCCTACGGCTACGACGGCCCGTTCGCTACTTGGCCACCACTGCGGCGATCTTGCTGATCGGCTCGGCGAGCGCGTTGATCGCGTCCGACAGCTTCTTGAGGTCGTCCTTGGACAGCTCGGTGTGCAGCTTCCAGCCGTCGCCCTTCTGGTGGGCGCCGAGCGCGGCCTCGGCTCCGGCGAACTTCTCGTCCAGCGTCTTCACCAGGTCGGGGGCGCGCTCCTCAAGGACGGGGCGCAGCGCCTGGACCGCGGCCTTGGAGCCCTGGAGGTTGGCGTCGAAGTCCCACAGGTCGGTGTGCGAGTAGCGGTCCTCCTCGCCGGTGATCTTGCCGGAGGCGACCTCGTCGAGCAGGCCCTTGGCGCCGTTGGCGAGCAGCACGGGCGACAGCTCGGCCGCGTTGGACTGTTCCACGATGGTCTTGATGTCGGCCATCAGCTTGTCGGCGACCGGCCCGTCCTTGCTGACGTTCTTGGCGACCCAGAGGTCCTTCTCGATCTTGTGGAAGCCGGTCCACTCCTCGCCCTCGGCCACGTCGTTCTCGCGGGCGTCGATGGCCGGGTCGAGGTCGCCGAAGATCTCCGCGACCGGTTCGATCCGCTCCCAGTACGTACGGGAGACGGGGAAGAGCTCCTTGGCCTTGTCGATGTCCTCGGCCTTGACCGCGTCGACGAACTCCTGCGTCTTGACCAGCAGCGTGTCGCTCTGCGACTTGATGTAACGCTTGTAGCCCGCGGTCGCCGCGGAGAGCTGGGCGTCGTCGCTGAGCGGCTTGTGCTCACCGGTGACCTTCAGCGGGCCGCGGACGCCCTTGCCGACCATGCCGGGCTTGCAGGCGGTCTCGTAGGCCCCGGCCGGAAGCTCCACGATCACCTCGCGGGTCAGGCCGGGCACGATGTTCTCCACCTCGCCCATGACGCGGTCACCGGCGGCGTAGACGTAGAACTCCGTCACCTTGCTGCCGCCGTTGGTGATCGAGAACGTCGAGGTGCCCGCGGCCACCTCGGTGACGGCGACCTTGCACTCGGTGTCGGTGGCGGCCACCGCGACGGGGCCGCCCTTGGCCGGGGCGGCGGACGCTCCGGCGCCCGTGCCCGCGGCGGGCGCGGTGGGCTCGGAGGAGCAGGCGGTGAGTCCGGCGAGCGCGAGAGCGCCCGCGGCGATGACGAGAGAAGTACGCATGGTCGTCCTGTTCAAGCGGTTTCAGCCCGCGGGCTGCGGGTCGGTCGGGGAGGACTGGGAACTCGGGGACGCCGGGGAGGCGGTGGGCGAGGGAGTCGGGCGGTCGCGCCTCGGCCTCAGGAAGAGGGCGAGCGTCGGCACCGCGTAGGCGGCCCACGCCACCATCTCCAGCACGCTCGGCTGCGGGGTGATGTTGAACATCCCGGACAGCAGGGCGCCGTACCAGGAGTCGGCGGGCAGCACGCCGCTGATGTCGAAGGCGTGGGTGGACAGGCCCGGCAGCACCCCGGCCTCCTGCAGGTCGTGCACCCCGTACTTGAAGATGCCCGCGGCGACCAGGATGAGCAGCAGGCCCGTCCAGGTGAAGAACGTGGTCAGGTTGATCCGCATCGCGCTGCGGTAGATGGCCCAGCCCAGCGCGACCGCGGTGAGCAGGCCCAGGCTGATCCCGACCAGCGGGACGGCGGTGGTGGTGGCCCCCTGCACGGAGGCGAAGAACAGCAGCGCGGTCTCCAGGCCCTCGCGCGCCACGGCGAGGAAGGCCATCACGACCACCGCGACCGCGCCGACCTCCAGTGCCTGGCTCAGCTTGGCGCGCAACTCGCCGGAGAGGGTACGGGCGGCGCGGCGCATCCAGAAGATCATCCAGGTGACGAACACGGTGGCGAGCAGCGAGGTGATCGCCTCGAACAGCTCCTGCTGCCGGTACTCCAGGTGCGCGACGGTGAAGGTGAGCAGCGCGCCGAACGCGACCGACAGGACGAGGGCGGCGCCGACCCCGGCCCACACGAGGGGCAGCCGGTCGCGCCGGTCGCTCTTGACGAGGAGGGCGACAAGCACGGAGACGACGAGCGTGGCCTCCAGGCCTTCGCGCAATCCGATGAGGTAGCTGGCGAACACCGTCACTCCATAGATGGAAAGCCTTACCTAAATTAGGGCAGGGCAACCTTACTCTCCGCAAGGGGGTGAATCACCACAGGGGTACGGGTCTGAGCAGGGACGATGATCACAACGGGCGGACGGCCGGATCCGTCTCCCGTGGACCGCGCCACCGGGTCCCCACAGGGGGATTCCCCCTCGGAGCGCGGGCGACACCGGGGCGCGCGGCCGCGCCTGGAAATAGATCCGATGACTCGGGATCGCCCCGTGAACGAGAAACGACACCCCGTTGACATGGACCGATCCATATTCCAGCCTGAGCTGGGAACTTTCCGGAAAGAGGTTACCGGCTTTTTTCGGCACATCTCTTAAGTGTTGCGTTTGGGTGTCAGATCCTGTCAGGATGACCACAAGCGGTCCGATGTTAAACGGCGATGACATATACCGCTTCGCGTCCCCGGGTGGCGTTCCGCCGGGCTGAAGACCGGCCGGGCAAGGGCCCCACCGCGCTCTTCCTCGTGACGCGGCGATCGCTCATCGTCGGCCGGACACGCCCGGCTCAGAGCCCGATGGCGACAACCGCCGATCGACGTACGGCTCCGGCGGACGCACGCACGAATACTTCCGCAACTACCCCCAAGGAGTTCACGTGGCCGTCTCGCGTCGGAGGTTCATCACCTCCGTGGCATCCGGGTCCGCTCTCGCCGCGGTGTCGTCGTCGCAGCTACT
>NZ_JBSZKT010000015.1:0-156481 GCF_055690525.1 Streptosporangium sp. H13245
GCCCGGCTGGACGCCGCCAGAGCCCATGTTCGGCTGGGCGATACCCGAGAGGCGACAAGCATTTTGATGTCGCTGCACAGCCAAGTTCCCGGGGCCCGCGCCGTGTGGCTCCTCAGTCGAGGTAGTCGCGAAGCATCTGCGCCCTCGTCGGGTGCCGGAGCTTGGCGAGGGTCTTTGACTCGATCTGCCGGATGCGCTCGCGCGTCACGCCGAACTCCCTGCCGACCTCCTCCAGGGTCCGGGGATGCCCGTCCGCGAGCCCGAAGCGCAGCTGGATGATGCGCTGCTCACGATCGGAGAGGGTGGCGAGGATGTCGTCGAGCTGGTCCTGCAGCATGATGAAGGCCGCCGCCTCCATCGGCACGACCGCGTCGGCGTCCTCGATGAAGTCTCCGAGGTCGGAGTCCTCCTCGCCGATCGGCGACTGGAGTGAGACCGGCTCCTGGGCGATCCGCTGGATCTCGATCACCCGGTCGATCGGCAGGTCCATCTCCATCGCGATCTCCTCGGGCGCGGGCTCGCGGCCGAGGTCCTGGTGAAGCTGGCGCTGGACCCGCACCAGCTTGTTGATCGTCTCGACCATGTGCACCGGAATCCGAATGGTGCGCGCCTGGTCCGCGATGGCCCTGGTGATCGCCTGGCGAATCCACCAGGTGGCATATGTGGAGAACTTGTAGCCCTTGGTGTAGTCGAATTTCTCGACCGCCCGGATGAGCCCGAGGTTGCCCTCCTGGATGAGATCCAGGAACAGCATCCCGCGTCCCACATATCTTTTGGCGATTGACACGACCAGCCGCAGATTGGCCTCGATCAGCCGCTGCTTGGCCCGTGTGCCCTGCCAGGCGAGCTCCTTGAACTCCGGGAAGACCATGCGCGAGACGACGCTGGCCAGTTTGTCCTCGGCGAACAGGCCCGCCTCGATGGACTTGGCGAGCTCCACCTCCTCCTCGGCCGTGAGCAGGGGCACGCGACCGATCTCCCGCAGGTATATGCGGACAAGATCGCTGGTCGGGGCCCTCTTCCCGACATCCTCCTCATCGGGCCGGGCGGGCTCCTCGTCGCCCTGCGGCTCAAGGACCTCCACTCCGTGCTCGGCGAGCATGCGGACGACGCGTTCGAGCGCGTCGGACGGCAGCTCGGACTTGTCGAGAGCGGCGGCCACGTCATCGACTGTGACGCTTCCGCGCTCTCTTCCCTTCGTAACGAGGTCGGCCACCTGGTCTACCGATGGCGGCCCACTTGGCAGCACCGATGCACCCACGGGAGACAGTCTGCTGTATTGGGTCCCCTAAATGGCAGACCTATTTTTGTCACCGGAGGTAAGGCCCCGATCATTATCGGATCGAGACCTTATTCGGGTTTGGTGTAATCAGCCCGCGGATATTAATGCCATTTACGCCGTCAGCTCCCGGCCGCGCGATCCCTGAGAACGCGCCGCTGGTGTTCCAGCGCGACCAGCTCCCCGAACAGCCGGTTGTACTCCTGCTGCTCGTCGACCGGGTTCGTCCGCTCCATCCTCGACTTGAGCCGTTCGATGGCCCGCGCCACCGAGACGAGCTCCAGGGCCGCCAGCATCGCCGAGGCGTAGCGCTCCTCGCTCGCCAGGTCGGCCCGGAGCTCCTCGACGGCGAACCGGGTGACGACCCCGCGCAGGGAGTCCTCGGCCCCGCGGAGCAGCAGGTCGACCCACTCGCGCCCGCCCTGCCCCGCCGTGGCGGTGCCGCCGGAGTCGACGATCAGCCGGTAGAGGGCCGTGTGCTCGGCGAGCGTGAACGCCTCCGCCCCCAGCGCCTCGAAGCCCGGGCCGAGCAGCGCGGGACGCTGCACGGCGAGCCGCAGCACCTCCGCCTCGGTCCGGACGCCGGGGTCGGTGAGGTCGGCGACCTTGCGGGGCCCCGCGGGACGCTGGGCGCGCGGCTGGGCCGCCGCGGAGACCTCGGTGATCCGGTCGAGGACGAACTGCTCGTTGTTGAAGCCCAGCCACCGGTCGAGGTCGACGGCGTACAGGCGGCGCAGGGAGGTGTCCTTGATTCCGGCCACGATCGGGGCGGCGGCGTCGAGGGCGGAGAGGCGTCCCTCGTTCGTGCTCGCGTCGTAACGGGAGATCACGCTGCGGATGGCGAACGCGAACAGCGGCTCCCGCCCGGCGATCAGGTCGCGCACGGCCGCCTCGCCGTTCTTGATGCGCAGGTCGCACGGGTCGAGGCCGTCGGCCTGCACCGCGACGAAGGTCTGGGTGACGAACTTCTGCTCGTCGGCGAACGCGCGCAGCGCCGCCTTCTGGCCCGCCGCGTCGCCGTCGAAGGTGAAGATCACCTCGCCGCGCGACCCCGACTGGTCGAGCAGCAGCCGCCGGAGCACCCTGATGTGCTCCTCGCCGAACGCGGTGCCGCAGGTGGCCACCGCCGTCGGCACGCCCGACAGGTGACAGGCCATCACGTCGGTGTACCCCTCGACGATCACGGCCTGGGAGCGCTTGGAGATCTCGCGCTTGGCCAGGTCGACGCCGTAGAGGACCTCGCTTTTCTTGTAGAGGGGGCTTTCCGGGGTGTTCAGGTATTTCGGCCCGTCCTCGGCGTCGTTCAATTTCCGTGCGCCGAAACCGATGACGTCGCCGGTTATGTCGCGGATGGGCCAGACCAGCCGTCCCCTGAAGCGGTCGATCGGGCCGCGCCGCCCCTCCTTGGCCAGCCCGCCCTTGATCAGCTCCGCGGTGGTGAAGCCCCGGGCCATCAGGTGGCGCGAGAGGGCCTCCCACTCGGCGGGGGCGTACCCCACTCCGAAGCGCTCGGCGTCGACCCGCTCGAACCCGCGCTCCGACAGGAACCTGCGCCCGATCGCGGCGTCGGGGGCGGACAGCTTCGAGACGTAGAACTCCGCCGCCGCCCGGTGCGCCTCGATCAGGCGGATGCGCTCGCCCTGCTCGCGGCCGGGAACGTAACCGCCCTGCTCGTAGCGGAGCTGGATGCCCGCCCGGTTGGCCAGCCGCTCGACCGCCTCGCCGAACGACAGATGCTCCAGGCGCCGGACGAAGGTGATGACGTCACCGCCCTCGGCGCAGCCGAAGCAGTACCAGTACCCCCGGGTGGGGGTCACGTTGAAGGACGGGCTCTTCTCCTCGTGGAAGGGGCAGAGCCCCTTCATGTTGCCGCCGCCGGCGTTGCGGAGCTGGATGTGCTCGCCCACGATGTCGGCTATCGGTGAGCGCTCCCGTACGAGCGCGATGTCCTCATCACTGATCCGGCCTGCCACGCCGCGAGTCTAGTCCGGCCCTCCGACAGGTCGGGGCGACGAGTCCGACCGCCCCCGTCCCGATCTTCCGGCAGGCCCGGGTGCTACCACCGGGACGGGAGGGACAGGAGGAACGATGACTTTCCCGAAGTGGTCGTGACCAACCAGGACGTCGGTTACAAAGGTAAAGGCGGATTCTCGATAATGTACGCGGGTGGAAATCATGCGATCGGGGCACATAGCACGATTGGCCGCCGTGACCGGCACGGTACTCGTCACCGGAGCCTGCGCGTCGCCGGGCGGGGTGGCGGGCATCGGCACGGCGGCCCCGACCCCCGGAGCGGAGTCCGCGGCCGGGTCTCCGGCCTCGTCGGTGACCGCGACCATGCCGGAGGCGACCCCGACCCCCGCCCCCCGGACGGCGGTCGACCGCCCCAAGGCCGACCCCCCGGTGCAGATCCCACCGCCGAAGGTCTCCGAGCACACCTACGTCTTCCCGGTGAAGGGCTGCTCGGTCAGCTACGAGAGCAGGCTCCTGGTACTGCCCAAGACCACGATCTGGGCGGGCAAGGGCTGCTCGTTCGTCTCGCCGGTGAACGGCGTGGTCGACGAGGTCAACACCAAGAACCGGTGGAAGCCCTCCACCGACCGCGGCGCCGACCGTGAGGGCCGGTTCGTCACGGTCATCGGCGACGACGGCGTCCGCTACCTCGGCGGCCACCTGGACAAGATCACTCTGGGGATCAGGCCGGGACTGCGCGTGAGCGCCGGTCAGGTGCTGGGCCAGATCGGCAACTCGGGCAACGCCCGCTCGACCGCGAGCAACCTCTACTTCGCGATCTCCTGGAAGACCTCCCCCTCGATGTGGTGGGTACGCCGGGGCATGGTCAAGCCCTGGAACTACCTGGACGCCTGGCTGAAGGGCAACCCCACACTCTCCCCCAGGCAGGAGATGCAGGCCGTGATGAACCAGACCGGGGCGGCTCCCCGGTGCTTCACCCTGTGCGCGTCGAAACCGCAGCCGACGCCGACGAGGAAGCCCACCAGGAAGCCGGAGCCGCCGCAGGAGCCGGTGCAGGTCCCGCTGAACGGCGGCCTGCCCCCGGGAACGTGACACGACGCCCTCGTCCACGTCAGCGGCCGGAGAAGGCACCGGCTGGAGACGGCAGTGGGTGGAGACGGCAGTGGGTGGAACGGCACCGGCTGGAGACGGCAGCGGAGGCGGCACCTGACACGGCGCCGCCTCGTCCGCGCCCTCGTCCGCGTCGCGCCCGCCGGGAACGGCACCGGGCCCGTGACACGGCCCGGTCAGTGACCTAGTCGAGACAACCAGGTGGCTCGGTCAGCGGCCCGCCAGGGTGCGGTGCCAGGCGACCGCCGAGGTGTCGGTGAGCGAGGCGATCTGGTCGACGACCACGCGGAGCCGTCCGGCGTCACCGGCGGCCCTGGTGAAGGCGGGCCTGAACGCGGGCTCCAGGGTCCCCGGGGCGCCCAGCATGATGTGGTGGGCCAGGTCGTGGATCAGCTCGCGCTGTTTGACCTGGTTGGCGTTGTGCGCGTCGCTGGTCATCACGTAGTGGGCCGTGACCCCCTTGAGCAGCGCGCACTCCAGCCGGGTGGCCCTGGGCACGATCAGGTCGGCGCTGTAGCGCCCGGCCGCGGGGCCGTACACCTCGCGGGTGGCGACCTCGGCGGACTTGCAGAAGTGGCCGATGAGCGAGCTGGTCAGCCCCTTGATCGCGGCGAGGTCGGCGAGTGAGCGGTCGAAGTGGCGGGGCCAGAGCGGCTGGGTGATCAGGCGGCAGAAGAGGTCCTCCAGCTCGCCGGGCTCGGCGTCGGGGGCGTACCACTCGCGGGTGGTCTCGCAGACCTCGCGGCGCTCCGCCGGGTCGCGCATCGCCTCCAGCACCACGCTGCCGGAGTGGAGGGCGTCCTCCAGGTCGTGCACGGAGTAGGCGACGTCGTCGGCCCAGTCCATGATCTGGGCCTCGAAGCTGACCTGCCCCTCCGGCGCGCCCTCCCTGATCCACTCGAAGACCTGCCTGTCGTCGTCGTAGACGCAGTACTTGGCACTTCTCTCGCGGGTCCACGGGTATTTGACCGCGGCGTCCAGGGAGGCGCGGGTGAGGTTGAGCCCGGCGCTGCGGCCGTCCTCGGTGACGACCTTGGCCTCCAGCCGGGTCAGCAGGCGCAGGCTCTGCGCGTTGCCCTCGAAGCCGCCGCACCCGGCGGCGAGCTCGTTGAGCGCCGTCTCCCCGTTGTGGCCGAACGGCGGGTGGCCGAGGTCGTGGGCCAGGCAGGCGGTCTCCACCAGGTCGGGGTTGCGGCCGAGGGTCTCCCCCATCTCGCGGCCGATCTGCGCGCACTCCAGGGAGTGGGTCAGCCGGGTGCGGGGGATGTGCTGGCCGCTGCCGAAGGTCTCTCCCGGGCCGACGACCTGGGTCTTGGCGGCGAGCCGCCGGAGCCCGGCGCTGTGCAGCACCCGCGCCCGGTCGCGCTCGAACGGGCTTCTGCCCGGGTTACCGGGTGGTTCCGGCACCCACCTGACCTGATCGTGCTCGTCATAGCCATGCATAAGTGCCCTGATTTTATCCGCGAAAGGACCCTGCCATGCCGAACAGCGAGAAAACACCTGGTTATCGGGCATGTGCCGCCGTTCCTCACCCGTTCGCGCGAGCACGGCGCGCACGCGGGACCGCGGACACGGCACGCACGCGGAGCTGCGGTCACGGCACGCACGCGGGGCCGCGGACACCGTCCGCGCGGCCTGTCGGAAGCGCGGGCGCGGCGCGTACGCGAGTCGGGTCCCGTCCGCGCGGCCCGTCGAGGGCACGAGCGTGTACCGGGCCCGCGGTCGCCCCGGTGAGGGTGGGGCGGGCCGCGGGACCGGCTCCGCGGGGCGTCGCCCTCCGGTGGTGCCGGAGGACGACGCGCCCGCGAAGTCAGCGAGGGTCAGCGGGTGTCGGAGCCGCCGCACACCAGGGTGGCGCGGGCGGCCTCCAGGCGGGCGACCGGGATGCGGAACGGCGAGCAGGACACGTAGTCGAGACCGGCCTGGTGGCAGAAGTGGATCGAGTCCGGGTCGCCGCCGTGCTCGCCGCAGATGCCCAGCTTCAGGTCGGGACGGGTCGCGCGGCCCCGCTCGACGGCGATCTCGACGAGCCTGCCGACGCCGTCGCGGTCCAGGGTCTCGAACGGGGAGACACCGAACACGCCCAGCTCCAGATACTTGGAGAAGAAGGCGGCCTCGACGTCGTCCCGGGAGAAGCCCCAGGTCATCTGGGTGAGGTCGTTGGTGCCGAAGGAGAAGAACTGGGCGGCCTCGGCGATCTGCCCGGCGGTCAGCGCCGCGCGGGGCACCTCGATCATCGTGCCGATCAGCGCGTCGACGCCGGTCTCCCGGAGGATCCGCCGCGCCTCGTCCTTGACGTGCTCCAGCTCCTGTACGGCGGCCACGAGCGGGATCATGATCTCCGGCTGGCTGCCGGGCACGGCCTTGGCCGCCGCCGCGATCGCGCGGACCTGCATGGCGAACACGCCGGGGATGACCAGGCCGAGCCGCACGCCGCGCAGGCCCAGCATCGGGTTCTCCTCGTGCAGCCGCTTGAGCGCGACCAGGAGCTTGCGGTCCTTCTCCTCCACCGCGTCACCGGCGAGGGCGACCCGTACCGACAGTTCGGTGTAGTCGGGCAGGAACTCGTGCAGCGGCGGGTCGATCAGGCGGATCGTGACGGGCATACCCTCCATCGCCTGGAAGATCTTCGTGAAGTCCGCCCGCTGCAGCGGCTCCAGCGCGGCCAGCGCCCGCTCGCGCTCCTCCTCGGAGGTGGCCAGCACCAGGTCCTCGACCAGGGCGCGGCGGTCGCCGAGGAACATGTGTTCGGTACGGCACAGCCCGATGCCCTGGGCGCCGAACCTGCGCGCCCTGGCGGAGTCCTCGCCGGTGTCGGCGTTGGCGCGCACGGCCATCCGGCGTACCTCGTCGGCGTGGGACATGATCCGGTGCACGGCGCGGACGAGCTCGTCGTCGCGGTCGCCCGCGCCCTCGAAGTACTCCACGACCGGGGAGGGGACCACGGGCACCTCACCGAGGTAGACGGCCCCGCTGGTGCCGTCGATGGAGATGACCTCGCCCTCGGAGACCACGAGGCCGGAGGCCGTGGTGAACGCGCGGTCCCTGGCGGAGACCTCCAGCTCCTCGGCGCCGCAGACACAGGTCTTGCCCATGCCCCTGGCGACCACGGCGGCGTGCGAGGTCTTGCCGCCGCGGCTCGTCAGCACGCCCTGGGCGGCGATCATCCCGGCCAGGTCGTCGGGGTTGGTCTCGCGGCGGACCAGGATGACGGCCTCTCCGCTCTCGGCGAGCTCGACGGCCCTGGCCGTGGAGAAGACGGCCTTGCCGACGGCCGCGCCCGGCGAGGCGTTCATCCCCTTGGCGATCACCTTGCTGCCGGAGTCGTCGGCGAAGCGGGGGAACATGAGCTGGGCGAGCTGGTCGCCGGTCACCCGGGTCACGGCCTCGTCCAGGTCGATCACGCCCTGGTCGACGAGCTGCACGGCGATGCGGAACGCGGCGCCCGGGGTCCGCTTGCCCACGCGGGTCTGGAGCATCCACAGCTTGCCGCGTTCGACGGTGAACTCGATGTCGCACAGGTCGCGGTAGTGGTCCTCCAGCGTCTTCATCGTCCGCATGAGCTCGTCGTAGACGGGCTTGTCGATGCCCTCCAGCTCCTGCAGCCGCATGGTGTTGCGGATGCCCGCGACCACGTCCTCGCCCTGGGCGTTCTGCAGGTAGTCGCCGTACACGCCCTGCTGGCCGCTGCCGGGGTCGCGGGTGAAGGCCACCCCGGTGCCGGAGTCCATGCCGCAGTTGCCGAAGACCATCGAGCAGACGCTGACCGCGGTGCCCAGGTCGGCCGGGATGCGCTCCTGGCGGCGGTACAGGACCGCGCGCGGGGCGTTCCACGACGCGAACACCGCCTCCACCGCCATGCGCATCTGCTGGTGGGGGTCGGCGGGGAAGTCCTCGCCGGTCTTGGCGTGCACGATCTCCTTGTACGTCGCGACGAGGCGTTTGAAGTCGGCCGCCTCCAGCTCCAGGTCGTCGCGGCCGTCCTTGAGCTCCTCCAGGGCCTCGTCGAAGAGCTCGCCGTCGATGTCCTGGACGGTCTTGCCGAACATCTGGATGAGGCGCCGGTAGGAGTCCCAGGCGAAGCGCTCGTTGCCGCCCGCCTGCTTGGCCAGCCCGTGGACCGAGTCGTCGTTGAGCCCGATGTTGAGAACGGTCTCCATCATGCCGGGCATGGAGAACGCGGCCCCGGAGCGCACGCTCACCAGGAGCGGGTCGTCGGCCTGCCCCAGCCTGCGGCCCATCGCGCCCTCCAGCGCGGCCAGGTGCTCGGCGACCTCCTCCTGCATCCCCTCGGGAAGGGTCCCGTCGGCGAGGAAGCTCCGGCACGCCTCGGTGGTGATGGTGAAGCCGGGGGGCACCGGCAGCCCGAGGTTGGTCATCTCGGCGAGGTTCGCCCCCTTACCGCCGAGCAACTCCCTGAGATCTTTGTTGCCCTCGGTGAAGTCGTAAACGTACTTCGGCACGGTTGCTCCTTCTGCGACTTCAAAACGACGTCTGGTCCCGCCTCTCTCCGGACTCTACCGACGAACAAGGCAACGAAACGGCACCCATCAGGTGACACAGCATTGTTGCAGGTCAGAGCATGTAAACCGGTCTAATCCAATTCAAATCCAGCCCAAATACGCGAGGATATAGATCACTACGGGAATTGGTTTACACCAATTGGTATAAACCAATTTTCCCCGCATTCAAACCCGTTCACTGCCGGTTCAGCGGCCCGCCGGGCCCGCTTCGGCGAGGGAGTTCGGGGCCGGGAACCTCCCCGTCCGCGGGGCCCTTTCCGGACGGCGCGGGGCCACTCCTCCGCGCTCCTGGCCATGACGACGTACGGCGGACCGGAAGCGGATCGTCCGGACGGATCGTCTGGGCGGAGGAGACCCCTACGCGTCCTCTCGCAGCCGGTAGCCCTTGCTGACCACGGTCTCGATCACGGTGTCGGCGCCGAGCTTGCGCCGCAGGTTTCCCACCGTCACCCGCACGGTGTTGGTGAACGGGTCGGTGTGCTCGTCCCAGACGTGTTCCAGAAGCTCCTCGGCGGAGACGACGTGCCCGGGGCGGGTCATCAGGTAGTGCAGGACACCGAACTCCTTGGGGGTGAGTCCCAGCTCGCGCCCGTCCGAGTGCGCCTCCACCCGGGAGGTGTCCAGCCGCAGCGACCCCACCCGCAGGATCGCCGTGCCACCCGGCTCCCTGCTCAGCAGCGCGCGGACGCGGGCCAGGAGCTCGGGGAAGGCGAACGGTTTCACCAGGTAGTCGTCGGCGCCCTCGTCCAGCCCCCCGGCCCGGTCGCCCAGCCGGTCCCGTGCGGTCACCATGATGATCCGTACGGCCCGGCCCCGGTCGGTGCCGCGCAGCGCCCGGCACACCTCGAAGCCGTCCCCTCCGGGCGGGGTGAGGTCGAGAAGGACCAGGTCGTACGAGTTGACCTGGAGCTTCTCGCGCGCCTGGGCCACGTCGGAGGCGACGTCGACCGCGTACCCGGCCCGGACGAGCCCCACGCGCAGGGCGTCGACCAGATCTTCCTCATCTTCGACAACGAGCAGTCGCATGGTACGAACCTAGGTCGTGCGCGGCCGGAAACACGGACGCCACCGCCATGCCGCGCCCCGGTTCCCTGTCACTCCCGCACGAATCCGTACGGGGCGGCAGGTGGCGGCACCTCGCGGCGTCGGCGAGTCCCGGCCGGGGAGGTCACACGTCGTTCGGCAGCGGTTCGCCGGTCTCCAGCAGCGACTTCAGGCTCGCCACCACGCTCGGCCAGCCGTGGCTCACCATCTCGGCCGCGCTCGATCCGGGCTCGAAGCCGTCGTGCACGACGGTGAGCTTCACGACCCGCGCGACCTCCTCGATCGTGAAGGTGACCTTCGAGCGGGCCTCGCCGGACAGCCGGGCGAACAGCTCCTCGTCCCAGCCGAAGCGCTTGGCGAGCTCCGGGGTGATGGCGTGCCAGGTGTAGGAGAGCCTGCTGTAGGGTTCGGCCTCCAGCACGACCTGCTCCGGGTCGCTGATCAGCACGCCGTGGTTGTCCCAGGTCATCGGCGAGCCGGCGGACCAGTCCGTGGTGAACTCCGTGGCCCAGTAGCGGCGGGTGAAGGCGGGCTCGGTCAGCGCCTGCCAGAGCTTCTGCGGGGTGGTGCGGATGTAGGTGGTGTAGACGAAGGTCGGCGCGTCCATCGGAGTCTCCAAGGCGAGTTTCAGGTCCGCCAGGGCTTGGACCCTGGCTCGGTCGTAGCGGCTGATCCACCGGTGGGCGATCTCGTGCACGGGCGCGGCGTTGAGGTAGTGCAGCTTCTCCCGGCCCCGCCGCACGGTGGCGACGAGCCCGGCCTCCTCCAGCACCGCGAGGTGCTTGCTGACGGACTGCCTGGCCATGTCGAGTCCGGCGCACAGCTCGCGCAGCGTCTGCCCGTTGCGGGCGTTGAGCGAGTCGAGCAGCGCGCGCCGGCTCGGGTCGGCCAGCGCCTTGAACACCTCGTCCATGCCCGCCCTCGTATCCGGGTTCCGCCGGTTAATATGCAGCCTTTTGGCTGCCTTTAATTTAGGCAGCCTTTCAGCTGCCTGTCAAGGCGTGGGAACCGACGCGCACGCGTTCGAACATCAACGACGACGGCCGGCGCCCCCGGAGATGGGGGTCGCCGGCCGTGGCCGTTCGGGCGGGGTATGCCTCAGTCGTTGAGGTGCTGGCGGAGGTAGGAGTCGACCTGGTCGAGGGCGACCCGCTCCTGGGCCATCGAGTCGCGCTCGCGGATGGTCACCGCCTGGTCGTCGAGGGTGTCGAAGTCGACGGTGATGCAGAACGGCGTGCCGATCTCGTCCTGGCGGCGGTAGCGGCGGCCGATCGCCCCCGCGTCGTCGAACTCCACGTTCCAGCGGCGGCGGAGCTGGGCCGCGAGGTCCTTGGCCTTGGGCGACAGGTCGGCGTTGCGCGACAGCGGAAGCACCGCGACCTTGACCGGCGCGAGCCGGTGGTCGAGGCGCATGACCGTGCGCTTCTCCATGACACCCTTGGCGTTGGGCGCCTCGTCCTCGGTGTAGGCGTCGATCAGGAAGGTGAGCGTGGCCCGGTCGACACCGGCGGCCGGCTCGATGACGTACGGGACGTAGCGCTCGCCGGTGTCCTGCTCGAAGAAGCTCAGGTCGACGCCGGAGGCCTTGCCGTGCGCGGTCAGGTCGAAGTCGGTGCGGTTGGCGACGCCCTCGAGCTCGCCCCACTCGGTGCCGGTGAAGTTGAAGCGGTACTCGATGTCGACGGTCCGCTTGGAGTAGTGGGAGAGCTTGTCCTTCGGGTGCTCGTAGATGCGCAGGTTGTCCTTGTTGATGCCCAGGTCGGTGTACCAGCGGAAGCGCTCGTCGATCCAGTACTGGTGCCACTCCTCGTCGCTGCCCGGCTTGACGAAGAACTCCATCTCCATCTGCTCGAACTCGCGGGTGCGGAAGATGAAGTTGCCCGGAGTGATCTCGTTGCGGAACGACTTGCCGATCTGGCCGATGCCGAACGGGATCTTCCTGCGCGCCGACTGCTGCACGTTGAGGTAGTTGATGAAGATGCCCTGGGCGGTCTCGGGACGCAGGTAGGCGAGACCCGACTCGTCCTCGACCGCGCCGAGGTAGGTCTTCAGCAGGCCGCTGAACTGCTTCGGCGAGGTGAAGGCGCCCTTGTTGCCGCAGTTGGGGCAGGTGATGTCGGCCAGGCCGTTGACGGGCTGCTTCCCGTGCTTCTCGGCGTACGCCTCTTCGAGGTGGTCGGCCCGGTAGCGCTTGTGGCACGACTGGCACTCGGTCAACGGGTCCGTGAAGGTCTCCACGTGGCCGCTGGCCTGCCACACCTCGCGGGCGAGGATCACCGAGGAGTCGAGGCCGACCACGTCGTCACGCCCCTGCACCACGGTCTTCCACCACTGCCGCTTCACGTTGTTCTTGAGCTCCACGCCCAGCGGACCGTAGTCCCACGACGCGCGCAGGCCGCCGTAGATCTCGCTGGAGGGATACACAAGACCGCGCCGCTTGGCGAGGCTGACGATGGTGTCCATGATGTCCGTACGGCGTGCCATAAGGGAGAATCTCCATCCGGCTGGAGGTCGGCGAGGAATTGATTGAGTCCCCAGCTTAGGGGAGACGGGCCCCCGGGACGTGCGGATAAACCACGTCGCCCGCTCCGCCCCGGCAAAGCTTCACCGGGGCGCCGGGCCGACGGTCAGGGGCGCTCGACGTCCTCGAACGCGCTCGGCTCGTTGATCATGAGTGTCATCAGCGGATACATCGCCATCCGCGCCGCGCCCAGTGCCCTGCGGTAGAACCCCGCGCCCTCCCACTCGCTGACCAGCGCCCACAGCTCCGGCTCGTCCACCGACCTCGACACCCGGCCGCGTACGTAGCCCGGTTGCCCGGCCAGGGTGTCGACGATCTCGTGGGCCCGGAGCGTGAACTCCTCGGCCTGGCCGGGTGGCACCGAGTAGCGGATGAGAGCGAGCATCCGCCCAGCATGCCAGAGCCGGGCCCCGGCTCCCGCGACACCGTGCCCCCGGCACTCCCGGTCCCGGGCTCCGGCCATGTCGCGGCGGGCGCGGTGGCGTTAGGCTCGACTCGTGGCCGACAAGCGCGAGGAACGCCCCGCACACCCGCTGGCACAGCCCCGCCCCCGGCAGGGCAAGCGCCCGCTGCCCCCGGGTGAGCAGTTCTTCACGCCGGGGGCGACCGGGCTGCGGCGGAAGGTCGAGCGGCGCAGCGCGGCCCCGCTCGTCTTCCTGTTCCAGCTTCCCCGGTGGATCGCCCCGGTGGTGCTGGTGGCCCTTCTTCTCGCCGGTTTCGCGGTGCCGTCCTTCTGGGGCGGCGTCGCCGTGCTTCCGGTGATCGGGTTCGTCGGCTGGCTCGCCTACATGTCGTGGCCGTCCCTGGGGGCCGGGGGGCGTCTCCTGCGCGTCGCGCTGCTCACCTTCCTGATCCTGCTCGCCGCCGACCGCTTCGGCGCCTTCTGACTTTCCCTCAGGTCCTCAGCGGGACGTGGGCAGGAGGGTGTAGCCGGGGAAGTTGCCCGGCAGGCGCTCGGTGCCGGACCCCTGGGTGACGGCCCGGACGAGCAGCTCGCCGCCGACGAAGGCACCCCGCCAGGAGGCGCCGAGGCCGCCGAACAGCTCCTCCCGGTCACCGCGCGAGCGGGGGGCGTTCACCCCCACCTTGAACGCCCGCACCTCCGGGGCCAGCCGCCTGACGGTCTCCTCGTCGTCGCAGGAGATCGTGGCGACCAGCGCGCCGTTGCTGGCGTTCATCGCGGCCAGCAGCTCGGCCTCGGTGTCGACCAGCACGATCGTGTCGACCGGCCCGAAGGGCTCGGCGTGGAAGAGCGGGGACGAGCGCGGCGGGGCGAGGATGGCGACGGGCGCCAGGTAGGCCGAGGTGTCCTGGCCGGGAAGGAACACCCCGTCGTCGAGGGAGCCTCGATACAGGGGGACCCCGCCCTTGGCCACCGCCTCGTCCACCTGGTCGGCGAGCTCCTTGACCTTGGCGTTGGTGATCAGCGGGCCGAAGTCGAGGTCGGGCGGCGGGTCGTCGGGCCCCTCCACGGCGAGCGGGTGGCCGAAGCGCACCGACCGGACCGCCGGGAGGTACGCGGCCAGGAACTCGTGGAACAGCGAGCGCTGCACCACGAAGCGCGGGTAGGCCGTGCAACGCTGCTTGGCGTAGTCGAAGCTCTTGCGGATCTGCCCGGTCAGCAGCTCCCAGTTGCCGTACTCCCACACCCCCCAGCAGTTGAGCCCCTCCTGTTCCAGGACGTGCCGGTGGCCGAGGTCGGCGAGAGAGGTGGCCACCTGCCCGCCCGCGTCGCGCCCGCCGACGAAGGAGACGCAGCCCAGCTCCTTGCCGCGCACCAGCGCCGGGGAGAGCTCCGCACCGCCGCCGCTCACGAGGGTGAACGGCAGTCCCTCCTGGGCGGCGAGCGCGGTCGCGAGGGTGAGGCAGGCGAGCCCGCCGTCGGTGGGCGCCTTGGCGATGACCGCGTTGCCCGCGAGGGCCTGGACGAGCATGGCGTGCATCAGCACGCTCATCGGGTAGTTCCAGCTGGCGATGTTGCTGACCGGGCCGCTCAGGGGCACGCGTCCGCCGACCATCCGGTCGATCTCGCCGACGTACCAGCGCACCCCCTCGATGCACCGGTCGACGTCGGCGGCGGCGAGCTTCCACGGCTTGCCGATCTCCCAGACCAGCAGCAGGGTGAGCAGGTCGCGGTGGGCGGTCATCGCGTCCAGCGCCGCCGTGACGCGCGCCTTGCGCTCGGCGAGCGGCACGTGGCGCCAGAGGCGGTGCTCGTCGAGCCCCGCCCGTACCGCGCGCAGGGCGGTGGCCCTGTCGAGGCGGGGCGGACCGGCGATGGCGGTGCCGTCGACCGGTGAGGCGGCGGGCTCGGGGCGGCCGTCGCGCTGCCAGAAGCCGCCCCAGTGGTTGAGCACCCGGTCGTCGTGGAAGGCCTGGGGCGCCGCCGACACGCACCGGTCGTAGGCGTCGGACCAGGCCGACCCCGGCTTGAGTATGGGTGACATGGGCTGTCTCCTCAGTCGGACCAGTCGATGGCCAGGGCGAGCTCCTGCTCGGGCAGCGGCTCGAACTCCTTGATCGCGTCGAGTGAGGGGCCCATGGCCGCGTTGGCCTCTCTCTCGACCATGACCTCGACCAGCACCGGGAGCTGCTGGCGGTCGGACTCGGCGCTCGCCCAGGCCAGCGCGTCGCCGATCTCGCCGGGCAGCTCGACGCGCCGGGCCGGGCAGCCGAACGCCTCCATGAGCTTCACGTGGTCGACACCGCCCTCGCCGTAGTGGAGGTCGACGGCGTAGTTCATGTCGTAGGGGATCTCGGCCTGGCGGATCAGCCCGAGATACTCGTTGTTGATCATCACGATGACGAACGGGATGCGGTACTGGGCGGCGACGGCGATCTCCTCCATCAGGAACTGGAAGGAGTAGTCGCCCGCCACGGCCACCACCTGCCGCTCCGGGTAGGCGCACTTGACGCCCATGGCGGCGGGCACCTCCCAGCCCAGTGGCCCGGCCTGCCCGCAGACGAGGTAGCGGCGCGGGAGGTAGGTCCTCTGGAACTGCCCCGACCAGATCTGGTAGAGGCCGATCGCGGTGACGAACGTCGTGTCGGGCCCGTAGAAGTCGTTCAGCTCCCGGAAGACCCTCGGCGGCTTGATCGGCACGTCGTCGAAGTCATCGCGCCGCAGCAGCGTGCCGCGCAGCTCGGCGACCCGCGCGGGCCACCGTCCTGGACGGCGTGCCTTGGTGCGGCTGCTCGCCTCCCCCGTCATCGCCGCCAGCGTGGGCCGGGCGTGGCCGACCACGCCCAGGTCGGGCTCGAAGACCTTGCCGATCTGGGTGGGCTCGATGTCGACGTGGATGAACTTGCGTCCCCGGCGGTAGGTGTCGAGGTCGCCGGTGTGCCGGTCGCCGAACCTGGCGCCCACCGCCAGCACCAGGTCGCTCTCCAGCAGCGCCGCGTTGCCCCAGCGCGTCTGGGTCTGGATGCCCGCCATGCCGGCGAACAGGGGGTGGTCCTCGGGGAAGGCGCCCTTGCCCATCAGCGTCACCTGGACGGGGACCTGCAGGTGCTCGGCGAGCGCGCGCAGCTCCGCGGTGGCGTCGGCGATGACGACCCCTCCACCGGCCAGGATGAGGGGCCGCTGGGCGCCCATGAGCATGTCGATCGCCGCCCGGATCGCCGGGGGCCTGGGCTGCGGGACCTCCACGGGGAGCGGGGTGTCGATCTCCCTGTCGTACAGGCAGGTGCCGCGCTGCACGTCGATCGGCAGGTCGATCAGGACGGGTCCCGGACGGCCTGACCTGGCGATCCTGAACGCCTCCCTGAACACCCACGGGGCCTGGGCGGGCTCCTTGAGCTGGACCGCCCATTTGGTGACGGGCTTGGCGATCTCCACGATGTCGACCGCCTGGAACGCCTCCTGGTGGAGCTTGTCGCGCGCCGCCTGCCCGGTGATGCAGATCATCGGGATGGAGTCGGCGAGGGCGGTGTAGAGGCCGGTGATCATGTTGGTGCCCGCCGGGCCCGAGGTGCCGATGCAGACGCCGACGTTGCCCGTGACGCGGGCCCAGCCGTCGGCGGCGTGCGTGCCTCCCTCCTCGTGACGGACGGTGATGTTGCGTATGTCGCTGTGCTGGAGCGCCGCGTAGAGCGGGAGGATCGCCGCGCCCGGGATGCCGAAGACGGTGTCGACGCCTTCGGACTCCAGGACGGCCACCACGGCCTCCATGCAGGGGATCCGCTTCACTGGTTGATCCTTTCGATCACCTTGAGCAGGGCGGAGTGGTCGAGGGAGCCGTGCCCCTGGGCACGGGCCGCGGCGACGAGCTGGGCGACCAGCCCGGTGAGCGGGAGTGAGACGCCCGCCTCCCGCGCCGCGGCGATGGCGATGCCCATGTCCTTGTGGTGCAGGTCGATCCGGAACCCCGGCGCGAACTCGCGCCTGATCATGGAGTGCCGCTTGAGGTCGAGGATGCGGGAGCCCGCCAGCCCTCCGGCCAGGACGTCGAGCCCGCTGCCGGGGTCGACCCCCGAGGCTTCGAGCAGCACGATCGCCTCGGCGACCAGGCCGTAGATGCCCCCGACGACGAGCTGGTTGGCGGCCTTCACGGTCTGCCCCGCCCCGGCGGGACCCACGTGCACGATCGTGGTGCCGACGACCGCCAGGAGCGGGCGTACGGCCGCGAAGTCGACGGCGTCCCCGCCGACCATGATCGAGAGGGTGCCGTCGACCGCGCCGCGCTCCCCGCCGCTCACCGGCGCGTCCAGCGCCCTGATGCCCTTGACGGCCGCGGCCTGCGCGACCCTGCGGGAGGTCTCGGGCCGCACGGTGCTCATGTCGATGTGGACCAGCCCCTCCTTACCCCGCTGGAGCAGCCCGTCGTCGCCGAAGGCCACCTCCTCCACCTGGGGCGAGTCGGGCAGCATGGTGATCACGACCTCCGCCTGCGCGATGGCCTCCGCCACGCTGCCCGCGGACTTGCCACCGGCCACGGCGAGGGCGTCCATCCGCTCGGCGCTCATGTCGTAGCCGACGACGGTGTGACCGGCCCTGACCAGGTTGGCCGCCATCGGGCTGCCCATGATCCCCAGGCCGATGAATCCGATGTTCATGAGCGGCTCACCGCTCCTCCCTCGCTCAGCGTTCATCGAATACCTCCAAGGTGGAGACCCTGGGCTTCGGCCCGGGGGCGGGAAGCGCGGCGGTCACCGCGCGCGGTCCGGTGGCGTGCCCCGTGGAGCCCGTGGGAGAGGTCACGCGTTCCTCCAGCCGAAGCTCTCGGCGCTGGGGCCGACGGGGCGGTATTCGAGCCCGACGTGACCTCGGTAGCCCGAGGTCTCCAGGCGCTCGAAGATCTGGTCGTACGGCATGGAGCCTGAGCCCGGCTGACCCCGGCCGGGATCGTCGGCGATCTGGACGTGGCCGAACCGCCGGACGCTCGTGCCGATGAGGGTGAGCACGTCCTCCCCCATGCGGTGCAGGTGGTAGAGGTCGGCGAGGAAGGCGACGTTGCCCGCGCCCACCTGGTCGATCACCTCGAAGGCCGCGCCCGAGGAGGTGATCGGGTAGTCGGGGCTCTCGTAGGAGTTGAGCGCCTCGACCACGACCGTGGCGCCGACCCCCGCCGCCGCCTTCGCCGCCAGGGAGAGGTTGGTCAGCGCCAGGTCGCGCTGGGCCTGAGAGGACAGCCCGGCCACCCGGTTGCCGTAGAGGGCGTTGAGCACCCGGCAGCCGAGCGATCCGGCCAGGCCCGCCGCGACGTCGACGTTGGCCTGGAACCTGGCCGAGCCGTCGGGCCGCGACAGCAGGCCCCGCTCCCCCGCCGCCATGTCCCCGGCGTCGAAGTTGAGGCCGACCAGGCGCACCCCGGCCTCCTCGATCGCCCTGCGCAGGGCGTCGACCTCGCGGTCGGCCGGGCAGGGGACGGCGAAGGGCCACCAGAGCTCGACCGCGTCGAAGCCCGCCTTGGCCGCCGCCGCGGGGCGTTCGAGCAGCGGCAGCTCGGTGAAGAGGATGGAGAGGTTGACGTCGAACTTCACGGCGCCTCCCCCGCTCCCAGGGAGACCTTCGCGGGCGGCCCGTCCAGCGTGCCCAGCGCGGCCAGCGCCGACCGCATCAGGCGGGCGGTCTCGCTCGGGGTCTTGCCGACGCGGACGCCGACCTTCTCCAGGGCGTCCTTCTTGGCCTGGGCGGTACCGGCCGAGCCGGACACGATCGCGCCCGCGTGACCCATGGTCTTGCCCTCGGGGGCGGTGAAGCCCGCCACGTAGGCGACGACCGGCTTGGTCACGTGCTGCTCGATGTAGGCGGCCGCGCGCTCCTCGGCGTCGCCGCCGATCTCACCGATCATCACGATCGCGTCGGTGCCCGGGTCGTCCTGGAAGGCCCGCAGCGCGTCGATGTGCGTGGTACCGATCACCGGGTCGCCGCCGATGCCGACCGCGGTGGAGAACCCGATGTCACGCAGCTCGTACATGAGCTGGTAGGTCAGCGTGCCCGACTTCGAGACCAGGCCGATGCGGCCCGCGCTGGTGATGTCGGCCGGGATGATCCCCGCGTTCGAGGCACCGGGGCTGATCAGCCCCGGGCAGTTGGGCCCGATGATGCGGGTCCTGCCGCCCGCGGCCTGGGCGTGGCCCCAGAAGGCCAGCGTGTCGTGGACGGGGATGCCCTCGGTGATCACCACGCAGAGGCCGATCCCCGCGTCGACGGCCTCGATGACCGCGGCCTTGGCGAACCTCGGCGGCACGAAGACCACCGAGACGTCCGCTCCCGTCGCGGTGATCGCCTCGGCGACCGTGCCGAACACCGGGACGTCCCGCTCGGCGAAGTCGACCGTGCCGCCGCCCTTGCCCGGCGTGACACCGGCGACCACGTCGGTGCCCGCCGCGAGCATCCTGGCGGTGTGCCGTCTGCCCTCCGCGCCGGTCATACCCTGCACGACCACCTTGCTGTCGCCTGTCAAGAAGATCGCCATGCTTGCCACTCCCTCTCGGTGCTCGCGTGCCCTCGGTGGGCGGGACCGGCGGGCTCGCCGGGTCCGATGGTCGGCCCGCTCATGCCGCGGCGAGCCTGGCCGCCTCTTCGGCGGCGCCGTCCATGGTCGTGACCTGGCGGACCGCGGGGTGCCCGGCCTCGGTGAGGATCCGGCGGCCCTCCTCGGCGTTGTTGCCGTCGAGTCTCACGACGATGGGGCGGCTCAGGCCCCGGTCGCCGAGCTGCCCGAGCGCGGAGACGATGCCGTCGGCCACCGCGTCGCAGGCGGTGATGCCGCCGAAGACGTTGACGAGGACCGACCTGACGTCGGGGTCGGAGAGGATGATCTCCAGGCTGTCGGCCATGACCTGCGCGGACGCTCCGCCGCCGATGTCGAGGAAGTTGGCCGGGCGGACCCCGCCGAAGCGCTCCCCTGCCTGGGCGACGACGTCGAGGGTGCTCATCACCAGCCCCGCGCCGTTGCCGACGACCCCCACGCGGCCGTCGAGCTTGACGTAGTTGAGGCCCTTGGCCCTGGCCCGTGACTCAAGGCCGCCGTCGCCGGGACCGGCGGCCAGGGCCGCGTGGTCGTGGCGGAAGGCCGCGCCCTCGTCGAGGCTGACCTTGCCGTCGAGGGCGAGGATCGCGCTCCCCGCCGTCCAGACCAGGGGGTTGACCTCGACCAGCAGGGCGTCCTCCTCCACCATGACCCGCCAGAGGCGGACCAGCACCTCGGCCACCGCGCTCTGCAGGTCGGTGGGAAAACCGGCGCGGGTCACCAGCTCGCGGGCGGCGCCCTCGTCGATCCCGGTCAGGGGGTCGATCGGCATCTTGACCAGCGCGTCGGGCCTGGTCGCGGCCACCTCCTCGATGTCCATGCCGCCGTGGACGGACGCCATGGCGAGGAAGCACCGGTTGGCCCGGTCGACGAGGTAGGCCACGTAATACTCCTCGACCGGGACCGTGGCCGTCTCCACGAGCACGGTCTCGGCGATGTGGCCCTTGATGTCCATGCCGAGAATGTGCCGCGCCTCCCGCTCGGCGGAGGCGGGCCCCGGGGCGGGCCGCACGCCCCCGGCCTTTCCTCTGCCGCCGGTCTTCACCTGAGCCTTGATGACGACCGGGACCCCGAGACCGGCCGCGATCGCGCGGGCTCCCTCGGGGGTGGCCACGACCTCCCCGGTGGGGACGGGGACCCCGTGCCGCGCGAAGAGCTTCTTCGCCTCGTATTCGAACAGGTCCACGCGACCTCCCTGGATATGGTTCTTGTAGACGGTATACCGTATGGAAATCTACCCGTCCAGACCTCGACAGGGAGTCCGGCGACGGATATTCCATACGGTATGGAGAAGACGCAGCTCGTACGAGACTGGCGGGGGCGCGATTACCTCGTCGGCGACACCCCGCAGGATCTGATCAACCGTTCCCGGTCATGGATGTTCTGGCTCCCCTGGGCCGCCATGGCCTCCATCGGCGCCATGCAGTACGGCTACGCGGCGGCGGCACCCGCCCTGGCGCAGGCGCGCGGCTGGCCGCTCGCCTCGGCCCTGGCGCCGCTGGCCGTCTGGATCGCCTGCCAGGCCGCCGTGGCCCTGCCCACCGTCCTGCTGCTGCGGCGCGGCGCGCTCGGGATCCGCGTCGCGCTGTGGGCCGGAGCGCCGCTCAGCGCCGCCGCGCTGCTCACGGTGGCCTTCGCCCGCGACCTCCCCACGGTCGTCGCGGGTTACGCCCTGCTCGGCGGCGTGGGCGCCGGGCTGGTGTACGGCTCGTGCACCGAGGCCGTCGCCCGCTGGTACCCCGAGCGCCCGGCCGCGCGGGTGGGCTTCACCACCGGCGCCTTCGCCTACGGCACGGCCCCGCTCGCGGTGGTGACCGTCCTGGACGGGGGCGCGCTCCAGCCGCTGTTCACCGTGGCGGCGGCCGTCGCGCTGGCCGCGGTGGGCCTGGCGGCGGCCTTCGTCCGCCTGCCGCCGCCGCATTGGTGGCCCGCCCACATCGACCCGCGCGCCTGGGCCGACGACCGGGTCGCGCTGCGCAGGGAGCCCCGGGCCGTACGCCAGTTCTCCCTGGGCCAGGCGCTCCGCACGGGCTCGCTCCCCACCCTGGTGTCGATCCTGGTCTGCGCGGGGGCGGTCTCCATCTTCGACGTGGTCGCGCTGGCGACCTTCGGCGGCTTCTTCCCCTGGACGGCGGTGGCCCTGCTCCTGGTGCTCAACGGCGCGGGACGCGCCTGCGCGATGCTCGCCGCCGAGGTGACCGGGCGGGGGCGCGCGCTCAGCGCCGTGCTGGCCCTGCTCTGCCTCGGGCAGCTGCTGCTGGCCTGGGGAGCGGTGACCGGGTCGGCCGTCATGATCCTGCTGGCGACGGTGCCCGCGGGCCTGGGCGGCGGCGCGTTCTACCCGCTCATCGCCAGTCTGGTCCGCGAATACTTCGGCGAGAGACACACCGCCTCGATCCACGGCGTGGTCTACAGTGCGAAGGCGGTCGCCGGGCTCGTCGGGGTCGGCCTCGCCGCCCTGGCCCTGACCTCGTCCGGGCACGCCGCGGCGTTCTTCCTCGCCGCGGGCCTGGTGCTGGCCGCCGCGGCCCTCAGCGCGACGCTGCGGCAGCCGGGTCATCCGGTCACGCTTCCCGGGTGAGCGATGATGTGATCAGGCTCACGACGGACACTCCGTACGAAACTGTATACTGTAGGCAGTCGACAACAGACAACGGGCTGGCCAGACGAGGGGCCGCCGATTTTTCTCATCCTGGAGCTGAAGAAACATGGTGCGGTCGGAACTGGCGAACACGGGAGCGGCGCCCAAGATCCCGCGCCCGACCACCCTCCGGGAAAGCGTTTTCGAGGCGATCCTGGAGCTCATCGTGAACGGGAGCCTCAGCCCCGGCCAGCACCTCGCGGAGAGCGAGCTCGCCGAGCTGCTCGGCGTGTCGCGCCAGCCGGTCCGCGAGGCGCTGCAGATGCTCAGCGGCGAGGGCTGGGTCGACCTCCGCCCCGGCCACGGGGCGTTCGTCCACGCGCCGACCGTGCAGGAGGCCGACCAGCTGCTCGCCGTACGCGCCCTGCTGGAGACCGAGTCGGCGCGGCTGGCCGCGCTCAACTCGGACGCCGCAGGCGTGGCCCGGCTGCGCGAGGTGTGCGCGCGCGGGCTCCGGGCCCTGGAGGCGGACGACATCGACGCCTCCGTGGCGGCCAACTCCGAGCTGCACGCGCTGGTCACCGAGCTGTCCGGCAACGCGGTTCTGGCGGAGCTGGCCTCCCAGGTCTCCCGCCGGGTGCGCTGGTACCACACACCGGTGGCCCGCCAGCGTGGCCGTGCCTCCTGGGAGGAGCACGACCAGCTGATCAACGCCATCGAGGCGCGCGACGAGGCCAGGGCCGCGGAGATCATGCGCGACCACACCGAGCACACCCGTTCCTCCTACCTGGAGCAGCGGGCCTCCGAGCCCGCCGAGCCGGAGGAGCCCGCGCCCGTCGCCCGCCGCCGCCGCCCGCGCTCGCTCAGCGCGAGCTGACCCTCCGTTCCCCCGGCTCCGCCTCCCCGCCTCTCCCCAGTCGGCACGAGCCATCTCTCCCCGTCCGGCGCGAGCCGATTCCGATCCCCTCCCCCGCTCGCGCCGGTCCGGTCCGGAGCGAGCCGTCCCATGCCGTGCCGGTCCGATCCGGTACGGGCTGACCCCTTGGAGACCCGCCCGTGCCGGTCCGATCCGGTACGGGACGGTCCCGCGCGTCCCAGCCCGGGAAGTCCCGCTCGGAAGGCACGTCCGGGAAGGCGCGGACGGACCCTCGTGCACCGGCAGCGGCTCATCACGCGTGGACCGACACCCCTGATCCAACGAATCGGCACCCGCCGACCCGCGCGGACCGGCATCGGTTAATCCGTACCGCCCGGCCTGGAAACGCACGGGAAAACACAGAAAAGCACGGCCATCCCGCACGGGATCCGGCCCTTCGGGGGCCGTTCCCGCCTGGTCCGAGCAGCTCACGGGCCAGTTGACACAGAATTCACGGTTGGCCCGTTTGAGTGAAACACCCAGGGCAGATACTGAGCGAAAGAAATTGGTGGTGATGATCGATGAGAGCGTTTCTCAACAGGTTCCGCTTTCTTACCTCCCGACCGGCGGGCTATTCCGCCGACGGCCGGATGATGGGTCTCGGCCTCGCGACGGCCATGCGAAAGTACGGTTCGGCGGAGAACGCCGAGCGCCATCTGCACCGCTGGGCGACCGAGCAGCGGACCGACGGGATCGACGTTCCCAAATGAGCGAGCGGGAGGTCCCCACCGGGGAGACCACCCGCTCGCGACGGCCGGCCGCGCCTCAGCCGTCCGCGTGCGCCTCGCTCCGCTTCGCGGCGGGGCCGTCGGGGTCGACGGCGCCGGGAGAGCCGGAGGGGTCGGCCGCCGGGCCCGCGGGGCCGGTCGCCGGATCCTCCGCGGAGTCGTTCTGGCCCGCCGGGGCACGGCCGCGGTCGTTCTTCGACTTGATGAGGCTGGCCACGGTGGTGACGGCGAGCGTGCCGACGATGACCCCGAGGGAGACGAGGATGGGAATCTCCGGGGCCCAGGAGACGCCGTCGTGGTGGAGCGCCTCGAAGATGAGCTTCACGCCGATGAAGGCCAGGACGATCGACAGGCCCTTGCTGAGATAGACGAGGCGGTCGAGCAACCCTCCGATCAGGAAGAACAGCTGCCGCAGCCCCATCAGCGCGAAGGCGTTGGCGGTGAACACCAGGTAGGGCTCCTTGGTCAGCCCGAAGATGGCCGGGATGGAGTCGAGGGCGAACAGCAGGTCCGTGGTCCCGATCGCCACCATCACGATCAGCATCGGGGTGACGGCACGGCGGCCGTTGACCATCACGGAGAGCGACGAGCCGTGGTAGGTCTCCGTGGTGGGGACGACCCGCCTGACCGTGCGCAGCGCGATGTTCTCGGAGAACTCCGCCTCCTCGTCCTCGTGGCCGATGAGCTTCCACGCGGTGTAGATGAGGAAGGCGCCGAAGATGTAGAAGAGCCAGTCGAAGCGGGTCACGGCCTCCGCCCCGGCGGCGATGAAGGCGCCGCGCATGACGAGTGCCAGGACGATGCCGATCAGGAGCACCTTCTGCCGGTAGCGGTCCGGCACCGAGAAGCGGCTCATGATCAGCAGGAAGACGAACAGGTTGTCGACGCTGAGGGAGTACTCGGTGATCCAACCGGCGAAGAACTCGCCGCCGTGCGACGGCCCCGTGACCACCAGCAGCCCGATGCCGAAGGCGATGGCGAGCGACACGTAGAAGATCACCCAGAACGTGCACTCACGGAACGTGGGCTTTCGCGGGTTGCGCGCCACGAGGTAGAAGTCGATGGCCAGCACGAGGCCGAAGCCGGCGATCGTGACCAGCCACACCCAGGTGGGAATGTTCAACGCGCTCCTTTCCGTGCGCGGCGGCGTTCCTTGGCGAGCCACAGCGCCTCAGCGTGCTCAACGTAGGCGGCGAGGAGTTCGCGCGCCCGCGGATTGCGCTCTCTCAGGCGCATCAACCAGTGGGGCATGAGCCTCTCGTGCAACCAGAGGAAGCCGATCGCGAAGCCGAGGCTCACCATGGCCTGGTAGGCCAGGAATCCCGCCACCCCGCCGGGCAGGCTGACGTGACCGAGGACGGCCAGGCTCGTGATCGTCTCCTGGAACAGCCGGGCCAGGGGGAAGCCGGCCAGCCAGTAGAGACCCGCGGGGGCGAACAGCCCCGGTCTGAACAGGTTCTGGCCGAGCAGGATGGAGTATCCGGTCCCGAGGAGGCCCAGGGGAAGGGCCAGCGTCACCGCGGAGATCGCGGCCCAGCCGGCGGGCTGCCCTGCGAGCAGGGTCAGCCCCCCGGCCATGGCGCCGGCGACGACTCCGATCAGCGCCCCGGGAAGGGCGAGTTCAGCTTGTCGCATCGGCACGGTCTCAGCCCACGACCACACCGAAGGCGAACAGGCTGTAGAGCAGCATCCCCAGATAGAAGACCGCCCCGAAGCCGATGATCAGGTTGGTCCAGATCTTCGGCCTGATCGGTTTGGGCAACATGCGGTTGTTCACCAGCAGGAGCGTCACGCAGTAGGCGCCCATGGCGAACGTGGACAGGAACGCCAGCGTGTCGAGGATCCCGCTCGGGCCGTCGGCCGGGCCGAACAGCAGGATCAGGATGCCGAACGCGATGACGCCCCACAGGAAGGCGGCGTACAGGCGGGACATGCCGAGCTTCTTCGCACCGCGCACGAAGTGGAAGCTCATGTCCGCCTGACCCCGGGAGAAGGAGTCGAACAGGCCGAGGGTGGCGTTCAGCCCGATCAGCGCGATGAAGCCGAGGAAGACGGCTCCCAGCACCGAGCTGCCCGCCGAGGCGAAGGAGTCGGCCATCGCGTTCAGCGCCGCCTCCCGCTCCCCGGACTCGATCACGGCGCGGACGCCGGGGGTGTTTCTCGCCGCCGCCTGCGCGATCACCGTGAAGGAGACGGTGACCAGCATCGTGATGCCCCAGAAGAGCAGGAGCGCGTCGAAGGTGACCCAGCGCCGCCACCCCTTCCACTTGCGCATCTCCTCGGGGTTGTCGGTGTCGAACATGAAGCCGCGCGAGGGCATGGCCTCTTCCTCACCGGCGTGCCGGAGACCGCGGACGGCCGGGATGTGGGCACCCATGCCGGCTCCGGAGTCACGCAGGTGCAGGGTGTACCACATCTGCTGCATTCCGGACGGTCCGGCGAAGGCGATCGAGCCCACGATGACCGGGAACCAGGCCTCGGAGAGCGCCTGCTGGGGCAGGTAGCCGAAGGCGAACATCCCGCTGATCGTGCTCGTCACGTCGCCCCAGGTGCCGACCATGGCCGCCACCACGGCGGTCCCGACGACGAGCGTGCCGATCAGGATCGACAGCACGTTCTCCAGCAGGTTGTAGATCACCTTCGCCAGGCTGAAGACGACGCCGACGAGTATCAGGCCCGCGCAGGCCGTTATCAGCCATGGGATGCCGGTGATCTGCTCGAAGGCGGCGGCCCCCGCGGACAGATGACCCGGCCAGATGTAGACGAGGATCGCGACGACGAAGAAGAACCACATCAGGGGCTTGAAGACCCGGGCGGCGCCGAAGAAGATGCTCTCCCCCGTCGCCATGGCGTAGCGGGCCATCTCCAGCATGACCACGGCCTGGAGGGTGACGCCGATGAGGAACAGCCACCGGATCTCCGGCCCGAAGAGCAGGACCAGCCGAGGCCACATGTACGACTCGCCCATGCCCACGCCGAGCGCGACGAGGAACACCGTCGGCCCGAGGATGTGGATCGACGGGGGAGCGTCGGGCAGGGTGCGTATGGGCATCGGCTCCAGCCCGCCCGCCCGCCATACTTTTTCTTCCTGGCCGGATGCGGCGGCGGCTTCGCCGGGCTCCGCTGCAGCCGGTGTTCTCGATGTGTCCACCTGCGGACCTCCTGGGGGGTTGGTTGATCCTGCGAGTGCCCCGATTCGCCCCCTCGCTTGTGAAGCGCGGCTCAGCCGCGCAGCAGCCCCGCGGCCCTCGCCCAGCGGTACTTGGCGCCGAGCACGGCCACGGGCTTCTCCGTGGTGTACGGGTAGGCGATCACTCCGTTCGCGAAGAGATGGTCACAGGCCTGCTCGACCTCCGTGTCACCGGCCAGTGAGGCGACCACGGGCTTGTCGTTGCCCTTGGCGCGCTCCTCGGCCACGACCCGCGCCACCAGCTCGGCGAAGACCATCGGCGGGGTGACGATCGTGTGCCAGTAGCCGATCACCAGCGCGTGCACGCGGGGGTCGGCCAGGCCCAGCCTGATGGTGTTCTCGTAGGTGCTGGGCGGTTCGCCACCGGTGATGTCGACGGGGTTGCCCGCCGCCCCGAAGGGCGGGATGTAGGCGCGGAAGGCCTCGTCGAGATCCGGCGGGATCTCCATGAGGGTCAGTCCGTTGTCGACGCAGGCGTCGGAGAGCAGCACGCCCGAGCCGCCCGCCCCGGTGATGATGACGACGTTCTCGCCCTTGGGCGTGGGCATCAGCGGCAGCGCCCTGGCGTACTCGAGCATGTCGTTGAGGCCCGGGGCCCGCACGACGCCCGCCTGGCGGAGGATGTCGTCGTAGACCTTGTCGTCGCCGGCCAGCGCCCCGGTGTGCGAGCCCGCGGCCCGCGCGCCCATCGCGGTGCGCCCGGCCTTGAGCACGATCACCGGCTTCTTGGCGACCATCCGCCGGGCGGCCTCGACGAACCCGCGCCCGTCCTTGAGGTCTTCCAGGTGCATGGCCACGCAGTTGGTGTTGTCGTCCTGCTCGAAGAAGGTGAGCAGGTCGTCCTCGTCGACGTCGGCCTTGTTGCCGACCCCGACGATCGCCGAGACGCCCATCCCGGTGGTACGGCTGAAGCCGAGGATGGCCATGCCGATGCCACCGCTCTGCGAGGTCAGCGCGACCCCGCCCTTCACGTCGTACGGCGTGCAGAACGTGGCGCACAGGTTTTCCGGCGTGTAGTAGTAGCCGTAGATGTTGGGGCCGAGCATGCGCACGCCGTGCTTGCGGGCGATCTCGACGATCTCCTGCTGGCCCTCGACGTTGCCCGTCTCGGCGAACCCGGACGGGATCATGATGGCTCCCGCCACCCCCTTGCGCCCGGCGTCCTCCAGCGCCGCGGCCACGAACTTGGCCGGGATGGCGAAGACCGCCACGTCGACCTCGCCCGGCACGTCGGCGATGCTCGGGTAGGCGGGCAGCCCGAGGATCTCCGGGGCCTTCGGGTTGATCGGGTAGATGTGGCCCCGGTAGCCGCCGTTGATCAGGTTGCGCATCACCGAGTTGCCGATCTTGCCGGTCTCGCCGGAGGCTCCGATCACCGCGACGGCGCGCGGCTTGAAGATCCGGTTCATCCCGGTGAGGATCTCCTCCCGCGAGAGGCGGGCGGGCGCGGCGACGGGGTCGGCGTCGAGCAGGACGCGCACGTCGGCGGCCGTCGCGCCGTCGGAGGTGGCGAAGACGGGGTTCAGGTCCACCTCCGCGATCTCGGGGAAGTCTCCGACGAGGGCGCCGACTCGCTCGATCATGTTCGCCAGCGCCCCCCTGTCGGCCGCGTCGGCACCACGGACACCGCGCAGCACCTCCGCCGCCCTGATGTCGTCCAGCATCCCGAGTGCATCATCACCCGAGAGGGGGGCCAGCCGGAAGGTCACGTCCTTGAGGACTTCGACGAGCACCCCGCCGAGCCCGAAGGCGACGACCTTGCCGAAGGTCTGGTCGGTGACCGCGCCGATGATCACCTCGTGCCCGGCGCCGACCATGGCCTGGACCTGGACGCCGTCGATCGACGCCTCCGGGTCGTACGAGCGGGCGGAGGCCACGATCCGGTCGTAGCCCGCGCGCACCGCGTCGAGGTCGGCCAGGCCGACGAGCACCCCGCCGGCCTCGGTCTTGTGCAGGATGTCGGGGGAGACGATCTTGAGCACCACGGGCAGGCCGATCTCCCCGGCGAGCGACACCGCCTCGTCGGCCGAGGTCGCCACCCCCTCTCCGGGGGTCGAGATGCCGTACGCCTGGCAGAGCTTCCTGCCCTCAGGGGCGGTCAGCGCGGTGCGGCCCTCGGCGCGGGCCTTGTCCAGCACCTCGCGTACGGCGGCCTGGTCATGCGCCATCAGATGACTCCGTTCGTCTTCAGGTCGGCCAGCTCGTCGACGGACAGGCCGAGGCCGGCGTAGATCTCGGTGTTGTGCTCGCCGAGCAGGGGCGGTGCGGTGACGTCCACCGGTGAGTCGGACAGGTGCAGCGGGCTGCCGACCGTCACGAAGGAGCCGCGCTGGGGGTGGTCGACCTCGATCAGCGCGCCCTCCTGCCGCAGGCTCTCGTCCTCCAGCAGCTCCTTGGTGGACAGGATCGGGCCGCAGGGGATGTTGGCGGCGTTGAGCCGGTCGAGGACCTCCCACTTGTCGCGGGTGATGCTCCACTCCTCGATGAGCTGGAACATCTTGTCGAGGTTGGGAAGGCGCGCCTCGGGGGTGGCCCACTCGGGGTCGTTGGCCAGCTCGGGGCGGCCGATGATCGCGGCCAGCGGCGCCCAGCCGACCGGCTGCACGATGACGTAGATGTAGTCGTTGGGACCGCCGGGGGCGCACCGCACGGCCCAGCCGGGCTGGCCGCCGCCCGAGGCGTTGCCCGAGCGCGGCACCTCGTCGCCGAAGGTCTTGTTGGGGTATTCCGACAGGGGCCCGTGGCCGAGCCGCTGCTGGTCGCGGAGCTTCACCCGGCACAGGTTGAGCACCGCGTGCTGCATGGCCACCTGGACGCGCTGGCCGCGCCCGGTCTGCTCGCGCTGGTAGAGGGCGGCCAGGATGCCGGCGACGGCGTGGATGCCGGTGCCCGAGTCGCCGATCTGGGCACCGGTGGCCAGCGGCGGGCCGTCCTCGAAGCCGGTGGTGCTCATCGAGCCGCCCATCGCCTGGGCGATCACCTCGTACGCCTTGAACTTGGCGTAGCGTCCCGGGCCGAAGCCCTTGATCGAGGCGTAGACCAGCCGCGGGTTGAGCTCCTGGATCCGGTCCCAGGAGAACCCCATCCGGTCGACCGCGCCGGGCCCGAAGTTCTCCACCAGGATGTCGGAGTCGCGCAGCAGGTCGGTGAAGATCTGCTTGCCGCGCTCGCTCTTCATGTTGAGGGTGATGCTGCGCTTGTTGCAGTTGAGCATCGTGAAGTAGAGGCTGTCGACGTCGGGAACGTCGCGCAGCTGCTTGCGGGTGATGTCGCCGGAGGGCGCCTCCAGCTTGATCACGTCGGCGCCGAGCCAGGCCAGGAGCTGCGTACATGACGGACCCGACTGCACGTGGGTCATGTCGAGGACGCGGACACCTTCCAGTGCCTTCATGGGGTCCCCCTCACTTGTACATCGTCTGGTTCATGGTTCCGGGCGCGTAGACGTCCGGATCGACCCACACGTTGATCAGGGCGGGCTTGCCCGACTCGCGGGCCCGCTCCAGCGCGGGCCTGATGTCGGCGGGGTCCCTGACCTCCTCGCCGTGGCCGCCCAGCATCCGGGCGAACTCGTCGTATCTGACGTCGCCGAGGGTGTTGCCGACCCGGCCGCGGTTCTCGCCGTACTTGGCGGCCTGGCCGTAGCGGATCTGGTTCATCGACGAGTTGTTGCCGATGACGCCGATGAACGGCAGGTTGAAGCGGACCATCGTCTCGAAGTCCCAGCCGGTGAGGCTGAAGGCCCCGTCGCCGAAGAGGCAGAGCACCTCCTTGTCGGGCTTGGCGTACTTGGCCGCCATGGCGAAGGCGACGCCGACGCCGAGGGTGCCGAGCGGCCCGGGGTCCATCCAGTGGCCGGGCGACTTGGGCTGGACGACCTGGCCGGAGAAGGTGACGATGTCGCCGCCGTCGCCGATGTAGATGGTGTCCTCGGTGAGGAACTCGTTGATCTCGTGGACCAGGCGGTAGGGGTCGATCGGCTGCGAGCCGGAGAGCTGGCGGGGCAGCCGCTTCTCGTAGGCCGCGGTCTCGACCGCGCGCAGCTCCTCCAGCCACTCCTTGCGCCGGGCCGCGCCGTTCTCGACGCGGCCGGAGGCGGCCTGGGTGGCCGCGGCCAGGATCAGCCCGGCGTCGCCGACGATGCCCAGGTCGATGTCGCGGTTCTTGCCGACGGTGCGGTAGTCGAGGTCGATCTGGACCACCGTCGCCGAGGGCGACAGGCGCTTGCCGTAACCCATCCGGAAGTCGAACGGGGTGCCGACGATGACGATCAGGTCGGCGTTGGTGAAGGCGTAGCGCCGGGAGAGCTGGAAGTGGTGCGGGTCGCCGGGGGGCAGCGTGCCGCGGGCCGAGCCGTTCATGTAGGCGGGGACGTTGAGCGCGCGGACGAAGTCGATCGCGTCGTCGGTGCCCCGGGTGGTCCAGACCTGGCTGCCCAGCAGGACGCAGGGCTTCTCCGCGTGGGCGAGCAGGTCGGCGAGGCGCTCGACGGCCTCGGGGTCTCCGGCCTGGCGTACGGAGGCGCGGTAGCGGCCGGCCTCGGGGATGCGGGCCTGGGAGAGCGGGACGCTGGCGTCGAGGACGTCGCGCGGGATCTCCAGGAAGGACGGCCCGGGAGCACCGTGGTAGCACTCTCTGAAGGCCATCGAGACGATGTCGGCCACCCGCTCGGTCGAGGGGACCGTGGCCGCGAACTTGGTGATCGGGGTCATCATGTCGACGTGGGGCAGGTCCTGCAGTGAGCCCATCTTGTGCTGGCTCAGAGCCCCCTGCCCCCCGATGAGCAGCATGGGGCTCTCCGCCCTGAAGGCGTTGGCCACGCCGGTCACCGCGTCGGTGGTGCCCGGCCCCGCCGTCACGACCGCGCAACCCGGCTTGCCGGTGATCCGGGCGTAGCCGTCGGCCGCGTGCGCCGCCACCTGCTCGTGGCGGACGTCGATGACCTCGATGCCCTCGTCGACGCAACCGTCGTAGATGTCGATGATGTGGCCGCCGCAGAGCGTGAAGATCACGTCGATCCCCTCCGCCTTGAGCGCCTTCGCCACCAGGTGGCCTCCGGAGATGGTTTCCGGCGCCGTGTCCGCTGGCTGGGTCATTCTGGTGGTCCTCTCGATTGTGTTCTCCATACTGCATACCGTATGAGGGCAATGGTTACCCCCGGGGTCCGAGGATGTCTAGACCCTTTGTGCGGGCAGTGGGACGAGCTCGACCGGCTCACCCCTCCACCCGGGCGGGACGACCGCGAGCGCTTCGGCGAGCGCGGCCCCCCACAGCGATCCCGGCCGGTCGTGCCCGACGGGCACCGCGCCGCGCCCGTCGCGCCGCACCGCGACCATGCGGGTGTCGGCGTGGTGGGGCCGTACGTGACCGGTCAGCGCGGACCGCTCGCGCGGGGCCTCCGGCCCGCCCGCGAGCGCCCGGACGGCCGGGGCGAGCAGCGTCAGCGCGGCGACCAGCGCGGCGTAGGGATTGCCCGGCAGCCCGGCCACCAGGCGCCCGTCGGGAAGCCTGGCGAGGAGCTGCGGATGGCCGGGGCGCACCGCGACGCCGTCGACGAGGATCTCCGCCCCGAGCCCGGAGAGCACCGCCCTCAGGTGGTCGGCGGGCCCCTTCGACGAGGCGCCGCAGACCACGATGACCTGCCCCGGTGGCCCGTCCGCGGCCCCCGCGAGCGCGGCGGCCAGGGCCCGCGCCCCGTCGGGCAGCCACCGCGGCGCCTCGGACCGCCCTCCCGCCCACTCGACGAGCCCCGGCAGCATGGGGCCGATCGCGTCGCGCACCCGCCCCGGGCCCGGCAGCCCCGCCGTCACCACCTCGTCGCCCGTGACCAGCACGGACACCAGGGGTTTGGGCCGCACGCGGAGCACGTCGTGCCCGAGCCCGGCCGCGAGGCCGAGCACCGCGGGCGTCACGGCCGAACCGGCCGTGAGCACGACGGCCCCCAGCGGGCAGTCCTCGCCGCGCCGGCGGATGTGCCTGCCGGGCCCGGCCGCTCCCGGCGGGGCCGACACCCATGCGCGGACCGGCTCACCCGCGGGCCGGGGATCCCCGCCCGGCGGCGCGAACCGGCCGAGCGGCGGCGCGAACCGGCCAGGTGGCGCGGACCGGCCGGGCACCCCGCCCCCCGGTGGTGGTTCGCCGGTCCGTACGGCCACCTCGTAGGGCAGCACCGCCTCGGCGCCCTCGGGCACCGGGGCGCCGGTGGCGATCTCCACGGCCGTGCCGGGCGCGAGCGCGGCCCCGAAGGCCGCGCCCCCGGCGAGCACGAGGCCGACGACCCGCCAGGGCGGATCACCGGCGACCGCGTAGCCGTCCATCGCGGCCACGTCGGCGCCGGGCACCGGAACGAGGGCGCGCAGCGGCTCGGCCAGGCGGCAGCCGTACGCCAGATGAAGGGGAAGGCCGACCGGGAGGAGCGGCCCCGCGGCGGACGCCGCGATCCGGCGGGCCGACTCCCAGGGGAGCGCCCCCGCATGGGCGTCGTGGTGCGACGACCCCGCGGGCGGCGGCCCCGTCGCGGGCGCGGTGTCCGGATCGCGGGACGGGGCTTCGTGGACGGTGGATCTGGGGACGGCCATCGGCGGCTCCTTGACCGGATTTTTTCCATACTGTATACCGAATGCACTATGGACGCGAGGACGGAGCCTCTTGTGAAAGTCGCTGTTCTTGGCGCCGGCGCCATCGGCGCCTACGTCGGCGCCGCCCTGTGCAGGGCAGGCGCCGAGGTGCATCTGATCGCCCGTGGAGAGCACCTCTCGGCGATGCGCAAATCGGGAGTGCGCGTGCTCAGCCCGCGCGGAGACTTCACCGCCCATCCCCACACCACCGACGACCCCCGCGAGATCGGCCCGGTGGACCACGTCTTCCTCGGTCTCAAGGCCAACTCCTACGCGGCGGCCGGGCCCATGATCCAGCCGCTGCTCCACGAGACCACCGGCCTCATCGCGGCCCAGAACGGCATCCCGTGGTGGTATTTCCACCGGCTGCCCGGCCCCTACCAGGGCCACGTGATCGAGAGCGTCGACCCCGGCGGGGCGGTCACCTCCGCGCTGCCGCTGGAGCGCGCCATCGGATGCGTCGTCTACGCGGCGACGGAGATCGAGGCGCCCGGCGTGATCCGCCACCTGGAGGGCACCCGCTTCTCCATCGGCGAACCCGACGGTTCCCTCTCCTCACGCTGCGTCGACTTCAGCGCCGCCATGATCCAGGGCGGGCTGAAGTGTCCCGTCGAGGCCGACCTGCGGCGCGACATCTGGATCAAGCTCATGGGCAACATCGCCTTCAACCCGATCAGCGCGCTCACCCGGGCGACCATGGCGGGCATCTGCCGCCACCGCGGGACGCGCGACCTCGTCGTCACCATGATGCGCGAGACCGTCGACGTGGCCCGCCGGGTGGGCTGCGAGCCGGACATCTCGATCGAGCGCCGGATCGCGGGCGCCGAGCGGGCGGGCGAGCACAAGACCTCCACGCTCCAGGACCTGGAGAAGGGCAAGCCCCTGGAGCTCGACGTGCTCCTCGCCGCCGTCGTGGAGCTCGCCGACCTGACCGGGGCCGAGGTGCCCACGCTGCGGGCGATCCACGCGGTCGCCGACCTCCTGGACGAGCGGGTCCGGGAAAATCTTGCCGCCGCCGGTTGATCCGACATACCGTAGACTGTATACAGGACTGTCGAAAGGATGGGGCATGAAGAGGGACCGCGGGGACCGCGCCGAACACTACGACCGGCTCACCCATCCCCTTGTCCGGGAAAACGGCGTGCTGCGCCGCGCCACCTGGGACGAGGCGCTGCGATGTGCGGCGGAGGGCTTCCGCCGCAACGTCGAGGAGCACGGGCCCGACGCCTTCGCGATGCTGTCGTGCGCCCGCTCCACCAACGAGATGAACTACGTGGGCCAGAAGTTCACCCGGGTCGTGATCGGCACCAACAACGTCGACTCCTGCAACCGCACCTGCCACGCCCCGAGCGTGGCGGGCCTGTCCGCGGCCTTCGGCAGCGGCGGCGGCACCTCCTCCTACCAGGAGGTGGAGGACGCCGACGTGATCGTGATGTGGGGCTCGGCCGCCCGCAACGCGCACCCGATCTTCTTCCACCACGTGCTCAAGGGGATAAGAAAGGGCGCCCGCATGTTCGCGGTCGACCCCCGCCGCACGGGCACCGCCGAGTGGGCCGACCTCTGGATGGGCCTCAACGTGGGCACCGACATCCCGCTCGCGAACGCGGTGGCCAGGGAGATCATCCACGCGGGGCTGCACAACACCTCGTTCATCGAGCGCGCCACCGAGGGCTTCGCGGAGTTCGCCGCCTCGGTCGAGCCGTGGACGCTCCCGGTGGCCGAGCAGGTCACCGGCGTGCCCGCGGCCGCCATCCGGGAGCTCGCGCACGCCTACGCCAGGGCCGACCGCGCCCAGCTGTGCTGGACGCTCGGCATCACCGAGCACCACAACGCCACCGACAACGTACGCGCCCTCATCAACCTGGCGCTGCTCACCGGCCACGTCGGCCGCTACGGTTCCGGCCTGTCACCGCTGCGCGGCCAGAACAACGTGCAGGGCGGCGGCGACATGGGCGCCATCCCCAACCGGCTGCCCGGCTTCCAGGACATCCTCGACCCGGAGATCCGCGCCAAGTTCGAGCAGGCGTGGGACACCCCCATCCAGCCGCGCTACGGCCTCAACCTCACCGAGATGCTGGAGGGCATGGCCGAGGGCGAGGTCACCACCTGCTACCTCATCGGGGAGAACCCGGTGCAGTCCGAGGCCGACTCGCTGAGCTGCGTCAAGCGGCTCAGCATGCTCGACCACCTGGTCGTGCAGGACATCTTCCTGACCAAGACCGCCCAGATGGCCGACGTGGTGCTCCCGGCGGGCGCGGCCTGGTGCGAGAGCGAGGGCACCTTCACCAACAGCGAGCGGCGGGTGCAGCGGGTCCGCAAGGCGCTCCAGGCGCCGGGCGAGGCCCGCGACGACATCTGGATCCTCTGCGAGCTGGCCCGCCGCCTGGGTCACGACTGGAACTACACCGGCTCCGAGGAGGTCTGGAACGAGCTCCGCGCCCTCTCCCCCGCCCACACCGGCATGACCTACGACAGGCTCGACAAACTCCAGGGCATCCAGTGGCCCTGCCCGTCGGAGGACTCCCTCGAACCACCCTTCCTGCACGGGCGGCTCTGGGAGAGCGACCCGGCCCGGCGGGGCAGGGCGGCGCCGTTCGCGGTGCTCAGGCACTCCCCGCCGGTCGACCTGCTCGACGACGAATACCCCCTGCGGCTCACCACCGGCCGCCGTCTCGACTCCTACAACACCGGCGTGCAGTCGTCAGGGTTCGCCTCGCCGCTGCGCAGGGGCGAGAACATCGAGCTCTCCCCCGAGGACGCCGTGCGGCTGGGGGTGAGTCCCGGCGAGGAGGTCAGGATCAGCTCCCGGCGCGGCTCGGTCGTCGCACCGGTGTACATCGACCCGGCCCTCCGTCCCGGCCTGGTCTTCATGACGATGCACTTCCCCGACGAGGTCGACACCAACGCCCTCACCATCGAGGCCACCTGCCCGATCGCGGGCACCGCCGAGTTCAAGGCCGCCGCCGTGCGCGTCGACAGGCTCGTGCCCGCGAAGGCCGGGTGAAGGGGGCGTGGATCTCCGGTTCGGCGACGCCGACCCTTCGGCCGAGGAGCGCGCCGCCGTCGACGCGTTCCTCGGCGCCCCCGCGACGGGCTGGGAGGGCGGCACCCGCTCGGACGGCGACCTGCGGGTCGCCGTCGGCGGGCACGAGGCCCGCGAGCGGCGCGACCTCCTGCTCCCCGCGCTGCACGCGGTCAACGACAGGATCGGCTGGATCAGCGAGGGCGCGCTCGACTACATCTGCCGCCGCCTGACCGTGCCGCCCGCCGAGGCGTACGGGGTGGCGACCTTCTACTCACTGTTCTCGACGAAGCCGCGACCGGCGCGGGTGCTGCACGTCTGCACCGACCTGGCCTGCCAGGCGCGCGGCGCCGACGCGGTGCGGCGGAGCACCGAGGAGCGGCTCGGCCCGCCCGGCATGTCCTGGCAGCCGAGCCCCTGCCTCGGCCTGTGCGAGCGGGCACCCGCCGCACTGGCCCTGCAGGCCGGTGAGTTCCCCGGCGCGACCGTGTACGGCCCGGCCGAACCGGCCCCCACCGGCGGCGCCAACGGCAACGGTGGCGTGAAAGACACGAGCGGCGCGGGCGGCGCGAGGGATCTCAGCAGGCTCGGCGGTCTCAGCGGCATGGACGCCACCGGCGGCCCCGCCCTGGCCGAGCGCGAGGAGCCCCCCGCCGAGCACGCCGTCCCGCAGGCGGGCGCCCCCTCCCTCGTGCTGCTGCGCCGGGTGGGGCTCGTCGACCCCGCGAGCCTGGACGACTACCGGGCCGCGGGTGGCTACGCCGCGCTGCGCGAGGCCGTCAGGATCGGTCCCGCCGGTGTCATCCGCGAGGTGCTCGAATCCGGTCTCGTCGGGCGGGGCGGGGCGGCGTTCCCCACCGGGCGCAAGTGGGAGGCCACGGCCCGCCAGCTCGACCATCCCCACTACCTGGTCTGCAACGCCGACGAGAGCGAGCCGGGCACCTTCAAGGACCGCGTGGTCATGGAGGGCGACCCGTACGCGCTGGTGGAGGCGATGACCATCGCCGCGTACGCCACCGGCTGCCCCAAGGGCTACCTCTACATCCGCGGGGAGTATCCCCGGGCGATCAGCCGGATGGCCCACGCCATCGACGTCGCCCGCGCTCGCGGCCTGCTCGGGGCCGACGTCATGGGGCAGGGCTTCGCCTTCGACATCGAGATCAGGCGCGGCGCGGGCGCCTACATCTGCGGCGAGGAAACCGCGATCTTCAACTCGATCGAGGGCTTCCGCGGCGAGCCGCGCAGCAAGCCGCCCTTCCCCGTGGAGAAGGGCCTGTTCGGCAAGCCCACCGTGGTCAACAACGTCGAGACCCTGGTCAACGTGCTGCCCATCCTGGCAGGCGGGGCCGCCGCCTACGCGGCGACCGGCACGGAGGGCTCGACGGGCACCAAGCTGTTCTGCGTCTCGGGCACGGTCGCCAGGCCGGGCGTCTACGAGCTGCCGTTCGGCGCCACCCTGCGCGAGCTGCTCGCGCTGTCCGGGGGCGCGACCGGGAGGCTCAGGGCGGTGCTGCTGGGCGGCGCGGCCGGTGGGTTCGTCCGCCCGGACGAGCTCGACGTCCCGCTGACCTTCGAGGGCACCCGGGCGGCCGGCACGACCCTGGGCTCGGGCGTGGTCCTGGTGCTCGACGACAGCGTCGACCTGGCCCACATCCTCCTGCGCATCGCGGAGTTCTTCCGCGACGAGTCGTGCGGGCAGTGCGTGCCCTGCCGGGTGGGCACCGTACGGCAGGAGGAGGCCCTGCACCGGCTGAGCCGCAGGCCCACGGCCGGTGACATCGCGCTGCTGCGGGAGGTCGGCCAGGCCATGCGCGACGCCTCGATCTGCGGGCTCGGCCAGACCGCCTGGAACGCCGTCGAGTCGGCCATCGACCGGCTGGGCGTCTTCTCCCCCTCGGAGGCATCATGAGTGTTCCCCTGCGGCCGCCCCGGCGGCTGATCGAGATAACCGTCGACGGCGACCCGGTCCGGGTGCCGGAGGGATCGACCGTGCTGGACGCCTGCTCGGCGGCGGGCAAGGACATCCCGACCCTCTGCTACGGCGACACCCTCACCCCGAAGAACGCCTGCCGGGTCTGCGTGGTCGAGGTCGAGGGCGCCCGCACGCTCGCCCCCGCCTGCTCGCGCAGGGCGGAGCCCGGCATGGTCGTCGGCACCGCGACCGAGCGCGCCCGGCACAGCCGCAAGATCGTCCTGGAGCTGCTCGCCTCGACGGCCGACCTGTCCACTACGCCGCGCGCGGCCGAGTGGATCGAGGAGTACGGCGCGCGGCCCGACCGCTTCGGCGAGGAGGCCGCCACGGTCGCGCAGCCCGCGAAGGTCGACAACGACCTCTACGTGCGCGACTACTCCAAGTGCATCCTCTGCTACAAGTGCGTCGACGCCTGTGGCGACCAGTGGCAGAACAGCTTCGCCATCTCGGTCGCCGGGCGGGGCTTCGACGCGATGATCTCGACCGAGCACGACGCCCCGCTCACCGACTCGGCCTGCGTTTACTGCGGCAACTGCGTGGAGGTCTGCCCCACCGGGGCGCTGTCGTTCAAGAGCGAGTTCGACATGCGCGCCGCGGGCAGCTGGGACGAGTCCCGGCAGACCGAGACGACGACGATCTGCAGTTACTGCGGGGTCGGCTGCAACCTGACCCTGCACGTGCAGGACAACCGGATCGTCAAGGTGAGCTCGCCGCACGACAACCCGGTCACCCACGGCAACCTCTGTATCAAGGGCCGCTTCGGCTTCCAGCACGTCCAGAACGTGGCCTCCCAGGAGGACGCGATCCCCGTCTCCGGCCCTGCCTCCGGTACGCGGACGGCCCAGGCCGATGGGTAGGGTCACCGTCAAACGCCGGGTCCTGCGGCTGCGGGAGGCCGCGGCCGCCCACCGGGTCGACGTGCTGGCGGCCGAGGAGCCCCTGGAGATCCGGCTCGACGGGCGGCCTCTCACGATCACCATGCGCACGCCGGGCGACGACTTCGACCTGGCGGCGGGCTTCCTGGTGAGCGAGGGAGTGGTCACCTCCGCCGAGGAGGTCACCGCGATCCGCTACTGCGCGGGCGCCACCGCCGACGGCGCCAACACCTACAACGTGCTCGACGTCAGGCTCGCCGCGGGCACCTCCCCACCGGCGACCTCGCTGGAGCGCAACTTCTACACCACCTCGTCGTGCGGGGTGTGCGGCAAGGCCTCGCTCGACGCGGTCCGCACGGTCGCCAGGTGGCGGGTGGACGGCGATCCCGCGCCGGTGACGTCCGAGGTGATCGCGGCGCTGCCCGACCGGCTCCGCGCGGCCCAGCGGGTGTTCGACCGGACCGGCGGGCTGCACGCCGCGGGCCTGTTCACGCTCGGCGGCGACGCGCTCTGTGTGCGCGAGGACGTGGGCCGGCACAACGCGGTGGACAAGCTGGTGGGCTGGGCCCTGCGTGACGGGCGCCTGCCGCTGGCCTCGACCGTGCTCATGGTGTCGGGACGCGCCTCCTTCGAGCTGGTCCAGAAGGCGGTGATGGCCGGAGTCCCGATCCTCGCCGCCGTCTCGGCCCCCTCCTCGCTGGCCGTGGAGCTGGCCGCCGAGACGGGGCTGACACTCATCGGGTTCGTCAGGGGCAGCTCGATGAACGTCTACACCGGGGAAGGACGTGTCGGCCTGGTCCCCGGCTGAGCCCGGGCCGCACCCCCCGGACCGCGCCCACACCCTCAGGCGCCGCGGTCCACCGGACGCCGGGAGGTGCGGCCCGAACTCTCCTCGCCGGACGGGACCCGCCGCGTTCGCCCCCCACCGACCGCCGAGACCGGAGAGCGGCGGCTCCCCGGCCCCGGCGAACGGGAGCCCGGCCCGCGATACTCGCCCCCTTCGCCGGCCGGGCTCTCTGACGCCCGCGCCCTGGAGGTCCCCGTTCCCGGCGCGCGGGCCCTCCAGCGCGTACCGGACGGCGGTTCCCGCCTTCTCTCGCCGGACGGCGAGCCACCCTCACGCGTCACGGCCTCCCCTCTCGTCGAACGGCGGCTTTCGCCCGCGCACTGCGGCCTCCCCTCACCCTCCGGACGCACCTTCTCCCGTACCGGAGCTCCTACCTCCCGGCAGTGACCTTCGCCCGCGCGTCACGATCTCTCTCACACCCCGGGCACCTACCGGAGCTCCTGCCGTCCGACAGCGCCCTCCACCCGCACCACGACCTCCCCTCACCCTCCGGGCCCACCTCCTCCCGTCCGGCAGCGGCCTCCGCACGCGCCACGCCCTCTCCGCGTGGCACCGGGCACCGTCCCCCACCTGGCCGGACGCCGTCCGCCCCGGATGTCGTACGGTGGCATCCCGCGGGTGGAGCGGCGTCTCCGGCGGGCCTCGCGCGGGGCCCGATTTTGACAACCGTTTTCATTTACGCGCATACTAGTCGACATGATGTCCGAGTCCTCCCGACGTATCCGCATACGTAATGCCAGCCTGGCTGCGTCCGCCGTCCTTCTCGCCGCCACCACCGCCTGCGGCACCGAGACCGGCTCGACCAGCGGCGGCTCGCCCGGGGGGGCGTCGAGCGTCGCCGCGGACGGGAAGACCCGCGTCACCGCGGCCATGTATCCCCTGCAGTGGCTCGCCGAGCGGGTGGGCGGCCCCGACGCGGCCGTCACCGGCCTGACCAAGCCCGGCGTCGAGCCGCACGACCTGGAGCTGTCCCCGATCCAGGTGGGCGGGCTGGAGGAGACGGGGCTCGTCGTCTACATCAGGGGCGTCCAGCCCGCGGTGGACGAGGCCGTCGAGCAGCACGCCGCCGACCGGGCCTTCGACGCGGCCACCGTGGTCACGCCCCTTCCCGCGGTCGCCGAGGAGGAACACCACGGCGAGGAGGGACACGACCACGAGGAGGTCGGCTACGACCCCCACCTCTGGCTCGACCCGGCCCGCTTCGCGACGGTCGCCACCAAGCTCGGCGAGAGGCTGGCCACCGCCGACCCCGCGCACGCGCGGGGCTACCGGGACCGCGCCGCCGCCACCGCCGCCGACCTCACCGCCCTGGACCGGGAGCTGGCCAAGGGCCTGGCCACCTGTTCCTCGGACGCGATCGTCACCAGTCACGCCGCGTTCGGCTATCTCGCCGACCGCTACAAGCTGCACCAGATCGGCATCAGCGGTCTCGACCCCGATGCCGAGCCCTCTCCCGCCCGCCTCGCCGAAGTGGCAAAAGTGGCCAAGCAGGAGAAAGTAACTACGATTTTCACCGAAACCCTCGTCAGCCCGAAGGTCGCCGAGATTCTCGCCCAGGAGGTCGGTGCGAAGATCGCGGTCCTCGACCCGGTGGAAAGCCGGCCGTCGAACGGCGACTACCTGTCCGCCATGCGCCAGAACCTCTCCACACTCCAGGCAGCGCTCAGCTGCTCGTAAAGGTCACACGTGACGTCCAGCAAAACGGTTTTCACCATGAACGGCGGCCAGGTCGACCTGGACCGCCGTCCGGTGCTTCGCGGCATCGACCTGTCCGTCGAACCCGGTGAGGCGGTGGCGGTGCTCGGCGCGAACGGGTCGGGGAAGTCCACCCTCATCCGCGCCCTGCTCGGCCTCATCCCGCTGTCCGGCGGCGAGACCCTCCTGTACGACAGGCCCCCCGCCCGGTTCCGCGAATGGTGGCGGATCGGCTACGTCCCCCAGCGGCTCTCGGTGGGCGGGGGCGTGCCGACCACGATCCGCGAGGTCGTCGCCTCCGGCAGGATCGCGCGGCAGCGGCGCCTGCGCCCGACCGGCGCGGCCGACCGCGAGGCGACCGGCAGGGCCCTGGCGGCCGTCGGCCTGGCCCACCGCGCCTCCGACCCGGTGCAGGCGCTGTCCGGCGGGCAGCAGCAGCGGGTGCTGATCGCCCGCGCCCTCGCCGGGGAGCCCGACACCTTCGTCATGGACGAGCCCACCGCCGGTGTCGACTCCGAGAGCCAGCTGCTCCTCGCGGAGACGCTGTCCGCGCTCGTCGAGCAGGGCAAGACGGTCCTGCTGGTCGCGCACGAGCTGGGCCCGCTGGAGCCCCTGATCACCCGCGCGGTGGTCCTCAGGGACGGGTACGTGTGCCACGACGGCCCGCCGCCCCGGGCGGTCGGCACGCACGCGCTGCCCGGCCACGACCACGTGCACCCGCACGGCGAGGAGGAGCCCGTGAGCCCGCTCGACTGGAGGCCGGCGTCGTGATCGAGCTTCTGCGGTTCGACTTCATGCAGCGGGCGCTGATCGCCGCCCTCCTGGTCGGCCTGGCCGCCCCCGCCATCGGGACGTTCATGGTGCAGCGCCGCCTGGCCCTGCTGGGCGACGGCATCGGGCACGTCGCGCTGACCGGCGTGGCCCTGGGCTTCCTGACCGGGACCGCCCCGGTGCTGACGGCCGTGGTGGTCTCGATCCTGGGCGCCGTGGCCATCGAGCTGGTCCGCGCGCGCGGCAGGACCAGCGGGGACGTGGCGCTCGCACTGCTGTTCTACGGCGGTATCGCCGGGGGCGTGCTGCTCATCTCGCTGGCTCCCGGTGGCAGCAACGCCACGCTGATGTCCTACCTGTTCGGCTCGATCAGCAGCGTCTCCGTCCAGGACGTGTGGGTGATCGGCCTGCTGGCGGTGGCGGTGCTCGGCGTGGTGACCGTCTTCGGGCGGGAGCTCTACGTGCTGTGCCAGGACGAGGAGGTCGCCAAGGCCAGCGGCCTGCCGGTCCGCTTCCTCAGCCTGCTGATCGCCGTGACCGCCGCGCTGACCGTGGTCATCGCCATGCGCGTCGTAGGATTGCTTCTGGTGAGCGCGCTGATGGTGGTGCCGGTGGCGACCAGCCAGCAGCTCACCCGGGGGTTCGTGAGCACGATGTTCCTTTCCATGCTGTTTGGGATGATCTCCACGGTCGGTGGCCTGACCTCCTCCTTCTACGTCGAGGTCCCGCCGGGCGCGATCATCGTCATCGTCGCTCTCGCGGGGTTCGTCCTCGCCCTCGGGCTCGGTAGATTCGTACGTCGAAGCCGACCTCAGGAGTCCAGCCCATGAGCAACAGGCGTGACGCCGTCCACGCGATCCTCCGCCAGAGCGAGGGTTTCCGCAGCGCGCAGGACGTCTACGCGGAGATGCGCGCGGAAGGCGCCAAGATCGGACTGACCACCGTGTACCGGGCGCTCCAGGCGCTCGCCGACACCGGCCACGTCGACGTGCTGAGGACCGACGACGGTGAGTCGGTCTACCGGGCGTGCGCCAGCGGCGACCACCATCACCACCTGGTCTGCCGCACGTGCGGCCGTACGGTGGAGGTGGCCGGGCCGGCGGTGGAGCGCTGGGCCGAGGCCATCGGCTCCGAACACGGCTTCACCGAGATCACCCACACGCTGGAGGTCTTCGGGACCTGCGCCTCCTGCTCCACCGCCGCCAAACCGCTCCGCACGCCGAGCCGCGCCTGAGCGGACGCCCCGGCGAGACGCGCGTACGGGAAGACCGGTTCAGGACGTAGCGGACACACCAGGACACGGTGGTACGGAAGGCCTCGCGGCACGGAACATGCCGCGGCGCCGGGCGTACGCGAGGGGGCGCCGAAGGTCCACGGGAGAGATACGCTTCCGACACGGCGAGACGCCGTACGTGCCTCCACGTTGTAATCGCTCATACAGGAGTCAACATGCCATTCGGACATGACATGGTGCACTCACTCGCCACCGCGGTCGACCTGGTCAACACCTCCCCTTCCACCGGAGGCGAAGACGCCCTGACCGACCTGCGGAAACTCGGCGACTTCGTGGCGCGCTGGGAGGTCAGCGGGATCGGCGAGCTGGACGCCGCCGACCTGGCCCAGGTGCGCGCGCTGCGCGAGGCCTTCCACAAGGTCTTCACCGCCCCGGACCAGCCCACCGCGGTCATCCGGCTGAACACCCTGCTGAGCGGGACCCGCATCACCCCGCGCCTGGCGGAGCACGACGGCCACCCGCTGCACGTCCACTACTTCGCGCCGGACGCCTCACTCCACGAGCACCTCGCGGCCGACATCGGGGTCGCCCTGGCCCACCTGCTCGTCGAGGGCGAGTGGGAGCGCCTGCGCACCTGCTCGGCGCCCGACTGCGACCACGTCTTCGTGGACGAGTCACGCAACCGCTCGCGGGTCTACTGCGACAGCCGCACCTGCGGGAACCGGATGCATGTCGCCGCCTACCGCGCACGACGCCGGGCCTGACGTCACTCTCCGTTAATACCTATTGACTGAGTAGGTAATTCGGGTAGGTTGTGACGTGATGTCGCCAACCCCCGAGGAGAGCCCATGAGCGCCACCGACGAGCTGCTCGCCAACGCCGAGCGTTACGCGGAGACCTTCGACAAGGGCCACCTGCCCCTGCCGCCCGCGCGCGGACTGGCCGTGCTGGCTTGCATGGACGCCCGCCTCAACCCGTACGCCCTGCTCGGGCTCTCGGAGGGCGACGCGCACATCATCCGCAACGCGGGCGGCGTGGTGACCGCCGACGAGCGCCGCAGCCTGGCCATCAGCCAGCGCCTGCTCGGCACCAGGGAGATCATCCTCATCCACCACACCGACTGCGGCATGCTCACCTTCACCGACGACGACTTCAAGCGGCAGCTCCAGGCCGAGGTCGGGATCAAGCCCGACTGGGCGGCCGAGACCTTCACCGACCTCGACGAGGACCTCCTCCAGTCCCTCAACCGGATCAGGAACGACCCCTTCATCCCGCACACCGACTCGGTGCGTGGTTTCGTCTACGAGGTGGAGACCGGCCGCCTGCGCGAGGTCAAGGCCTGACGGCCGAGGCACCGTCCTCCGCGAGGTCCGGGACACCGGTCCTCGCGGGGCCGGAGCACCATGACCGCCGGGCTCCCGCGACGCGGAAAACCCCGGCTCTCGCAGCTCAGAAAACACCCGCAGCTCAGAAAACACCCGCAGCTCAGAAAACACCCGCAGCTCAGAAAACACCCGCAGCTCAGAAAACACCCACGGCAACCGGATCCCGCGGCTCGGAAAGCACCGAAGCGACCGCTCACACGGCTCAGAAGACCCCGTGGCGCCCGGCTCCCGCGGCGAAGCGGGACGCGCCGGCCGCCGCACCGGGCAGGACGTTCAGGCCGTGGCGCAGCTCCCCCGCCATGGCCTCCCGCTCGGGCAGCCCCTCCTGTTCCAGCACCGACATGCGGTCGCCGCGTACGCACTCCTGAGGGAAGCGCGCGATGGAGACCGCCAGGTTCTCGGCGGCGGCGCGCGCGGTGCCGGTCGGCACCACCCGGTTGACCAGCCCCATGCCGAGGGCCTCCACGGCGTCCACCGGACGGCCGGTGAGGATCATGTCCATCGCCCGGCCCGTCCCGACCAGCCTCGGCAGCCGGACGGTGCCCCCGTCGATCAGCGGGACGCCCCAGCGGCGGCAGAAGACCCCGAACACCGCGTCCTCCTCGGCCACCCGCAGGTCGCACCAGAGGGCCAGCTCCAGGCCCCCGGCGACCGCGTGCCCGGCGACGGCCGCGATCACGGGCTTGCCGAGCCGCATCCGGGTGGGCCCCATCGGCCCGTCGCCCTCGGCCTCCACCCGGTTGGCGCGGCCCTCGGCGACGGCCTTGAGATCGGCTCCCGCGCAGAACGTGCCCCCCTCGCCCCACAGCACGGCCACCGCCGCGCCGGGGTCGGCGTCGAAGTCGCGAAAGGCGTCGGCGAGCGCCCGGGCCGTGGGGCCGTCGACGGCGTTGCGGACCTCGGGCCTGGAGAGCACGACGGTGGTGACGGGCCCGTCGCGTTCGATCCTGACAGTCATCCGGGGCACCTCTCAGTGAGTCGGCGTCACCCGGAAAATAACATCATTCCGCGGCCGCACCCGAGGCGTCCCGCGCCGTCGGGACCGCGTTCGGCACCGCTCCCCCGTACCTCCTGTCGCGCTTGGCGTACGTCTCGCAGGCCTCCCACAGGTCGCGGCGGTCGAAGTCGGGCCAGAGGCGGTTGAGGAAGACCATCTCGGCGTACGCCGTCTGCCAGATCAGGAAGTTGGAGATGCGCTGCTCGCCCGAGGATCGGACGAACAGGTCGACGTCGGGGATCTGCGGCTCGTCCAGGTAGCGGGCGAAGGTCTCCTCCTTCACCCGGCCCGGCTTGACCCGCCCGTCGGCGATGTCCTGCGCCAGGCGCAGGGCGGCGTCCACGATCTCGGCGCGGCCGCCGTAGTTGACGCAGAACTGCAGGGTCAGCGTGGAGTTGCCCTCGGTCATCTCCTCGGCGTCGCGCAGCTCCTGGATGACGCTCCTCCACAGCCGTCCGGGACGGCCCGCCCAGCGGACCCGTACGCCCATCGCGTGGAGCTGGTCCCTGCGGCGGCGGATGACGTCGCGGTTGAAACCCATCAGGAAGCGGACCTCGTCGGGGGAGCGCTTCCAGTTCTCCGTGGAGAAGGCGTAGGCCGACAGGTAGGGGACGCCGAGCTCGATCGCGCCCTCGATCACGTCGAAGAGCGACGCCTCGCCCGCCTTGTGGCCCTCGGTGCGGGGCAGGCCGCGCTGCTTGGCCCACCGCCCGTTGCCGTCCATCACGATCGCCACGTGCCGTGGCACGAGGTCACGCGGGATCGGGGGCGGTGTGGCGCCTGAGGGATGCGGGACGGGCGGGCGGACGTTCACTTGGCTGCTCCCTTTCTACGTGTCGAAGAGAGCGTATGCCGTGTTCGAGGTGCCACTGGAGGTATGCCGCGACCAGGCCGCTGCACTCGGCGCGGTGCCGGGCGACGGAGGCGTCCGCGGTGGTCCAGTCGCCCTTGAGCAGCGCCACCATCAGGGAGAGGGTCTCCCCCTCGGGCACCGCCGCGCCCGCGGGACGGCAGGACCCGCACACCACGCCACCGGCCACGATGGCGAAGGCCCGCACCGAGACGGCCTTGCACCGGGCGCAGGCCTCCAGGGCGGGGGCGTAACCGGCGACCGCGAGGGAGCGCAGGAAGTAGGCGTCCAGGACGAGCCTGGCCTCGTGGTCACCCGAGCCGAGCGTGCGCAGGCCGCCGACGAGCAGCAGGAACTGGCGCAGCGCCGGTTCCTTCTCCCCCATGACCAGGCGGTCGGCGGTCTCCAGCATCGCGGTGCCCGCCGTGTAGCGCGGGTAGTCGGAGACGAGCGGCCCGCCGTAGGACCGGATGGTCTCGGCCTGGGTGATCATGTCGAGCGTGCGGCCGGTGTGGAGCTGAAGGTCGACGTGGGTAAAAGGTTCGAGCCGACCCCCAAATCGTGATGTTGTCCGCCGGACCCCCTTGGCGACCCCCCGGATCTTGCCCAGCCGCCGGGTCAGGACGGTGACGATACGGTCGGCCTCGCCCAGCTTGTGGGTGCGCAGCACGATGCCGTCGTCACGGTACAGACTCACCCGCACAGTGTAGTGGGACCGTCCACTTGGCAGAGGTGGAACCATGATCAAACGACACGGATAGATCACCGGTGCGTGTTGTTCACCTAAAACTCACTAAACTTTGGCCTCTGGCGAAATGCCGCCCCCGGATTACAACCGCCCCACACCCGTCTCCGCACGAAAGGGAGCCATGCCCCGCGTGGTCCTGCTGGGCTCGTCGCCCGGCCCCGATGCCGCTCCCGGCCAGGCGACGCCCGCCGCGTTGACCCTGCCCGCGCTTCCCGGCTGCCCCACGGTGATCGGCAAGCTGCACGGCCAGCTCGCCTCACTCGACTCCGAGCCGGTGACGATCGTCCGCTCCGGCGACGCCGCCGCCCACCGGGGCTTCCCCGGCAGCCTCGTCGAGACCTCCGACCTGGCCGGCGACCTGCGCGCCGTGGCCGACGCGGTCGAGGGCGCCACCGAGAACCTGCTCTTCCTGCCGGCCAACTCGCTGATCCACGACGAGCTGATCTACCAGATCACCAAGTCGAAGCGCGGAGCCCTCGCGCTGATCACCAAGGAGCCGCGCGAGGAGGACGAGAACGGCGACGTCATCGTCTTGGACGTCCCGATCGACGAGGCGCTGCCGGAGATCGGCGACCGGAGGCTGGAGGGCCTGCCCGTCCGGGTACGCGCCCGCAAGTCCCGGGTCATCTCGGTGGGCTCGGCCTACCACGCGGTGACCAGGCCCAACTCGGTCCTGCTCGGCCCGCTGCACCTGCACCACAAGCACGCGCCCGTCCTCGCCGAGGCCGCCCGCGAGCTGGCCGACATGGCCCACCTGCTGGGTCCCGACGACGACCTGGTCCAGCTGCTGGTCCTGGGCCTGGTGCGCAAGGGCGTCTCCGTCGGCATCCGTGGCCGCCGCGACCTGTTCTTCCGCCGGGTGTCCACCCCCGAGGAGGCCGCCGAGGCGCTGGCCGAGATGTCCACGTTCAACGAGGACAAGGCCCGGCTGAACAACGCGGTGAAGGGCGCCGACGGCTTCTTCACCACGTATTTCGTCAGCACCTACTCCCGGTTCATCGCCCGCTGGGCGGCCAGGCGGGGGCTCACCCCCAACCAGGTCACGCTGATCTCGATCGCGCTGGGGGTGGCGGCGGCGCTGTGCTTCGCCACCGGCGAGCGGGCCGGGATGGTCGCGGGTGGCGTGCTGATCTACTTCGCGTTCGTGTTCGACTGCGTGGACGGCCAGGTCGCGCGGTACGCCCGCAAGTTCGGCGTGCTCGGGGCGTGGCTGGACGCCACGTTCGACCGGTTCAAGGAGTACGTGGTGTTCGCGGGCCTGGCGGTCGGCGCGGCGGTCTCCGGCGTGGGCGACGTCTGGACGCTGGCGCTGATCGCGCTCGGCGTGCAGTCCATCAAGCACCTCCTCGACTTCTCCTACGGCGCGGCGAACCGGCGCAAGCCCCCGTCGCCGCTGCCCTCGGTGGCGCTGTCGGTCAGCGCCGACACCGGCCTGCGCCAGGCGCTGGAGGAGCGCAAGAACGCCAGGACCGGCGGGATCCGCAACCTGCTGAAAATCTGGGGCAGGGCCGGTAGATACCGTACGGTGCACTGGGCCCGCAAGATGATCGTGTTCCCCATCGGTGAGCGCTTCGCCGCCATCGCGATCGTCAGCGCCCTGTTCGACGCCAGGATCACCTTCCTGACCCTGATCATCTGGGGCGGCATCGGGGCCGCCTACTCGCTCACCGGACGCCTGATGAGGTCTCTCGCATGATCACCCAGCCGCAGACCACCCCCGTTCCGGATCCGTACGAGGAACGGCTGCGCGTGCAGACCGCCCGGCTGCTCGCCTACCGCGACGACGGCCCGCTGGTGACGCTGCTCCGCGACAAGGTGGGACCGGGGCTGCCCCCGGTGCCCGCCGCCCTCGCCGCGCTGCTCGCGATCATCGCGATGGCCGTGACCGGGATGCTGGTGAACGGGCCGATCCTGCTCGTCCCGGTGCTGGTCATGCTCGTCCTGGTGCTGCCCACCGCGGCCCGCGACCACCTCGGCAAGCTCGACTGGCTGACGCCGCCGCTGATCCGGGGGACCGAGTTCCTCACGATCATCCTGATCGGCCTGGCGGCCGACGCGCCCAAGTGGCTGCTGTACGTGCTGATCTACGTGATCGGCTACCACACCTACGACACGGTGTACCGGACGCGGCAGAGCATCTGGCCGGCCCCCTGGGTGTTCCAGGCCGGGCTGGGCTGGGAGCTCCGGCTGCTGCTGATCGGCGCCGGTGCCGCGCTGGGCGTGCTGACGTGGGTGCTGGCCGCTCTCACGCTCTACCTCGGCGTGCTGTTCGCGGTCGAGAGCGTGACGAGCTGGGTCGGCCTGGACAAGCAGACGGCGAACGCCGCCCAGGCGAGCGACGACCTGGAGACCTCCCCGGAGGAGGCCCAGGAGCAGGCCACCGGCGAGGCCGACCAGACCTGACCTTCCCGGCTTTAAGCTCACGAGCACACGGACGCCGCCGGACGGATCATCCGTCCGGCGGCGTTCGTATGTCCGGGACACCGGCCGCCGCGGCTCACCGCGGCCCGCCGCGAACCCGCGCCGATCCGAAGCGGTATACAGGTCTGCGTGGAACTGGACAGGCTGGATCGCGACATCATCGGGGCACTCGTCGAGGACGCCCGCGCCACGTACGCGGAGATCGGGCAGCAGGTGGGCCTGTCGGCGTCGGCGGTGAAACGCCGGGTGGACCGGCTGCGCGAGACCGGTGCCATCACCGGGTTCACCGCCCGGGTGGAGCCCGCGGCGCTCGGCTGGACCACCGAGGCCTACGTGGAGCTGTTCTGCGCGGGCAAGACCTCGCCGTCGGAGATCGGGGTGGCCATCGGCCGCCATCCCGAGGTGGTCTCGGCGTGCACCATCACCGGCGAGGCGGACGCGCTGCTGCACATCAGGGCCACCGACGTACGGCACGTGGAGCGGGTGATCGAGCGCATCGCCGCGGAGCCGTTCGTGGTGCGGACCAAGAGCTCCATCGTGCTCTCCCGCCTGATCGAGGCCCCCCTCGTGACCTCGCGCAGCGAGCCGTTCATCGCCCCGCACAACGAATCGACGTTCCTGACCTGAACCACGCAAGAAACCCGCGTCAGCGCGCAAGGGCAGGCTCTTGGCCTGCGAGAACGCTGTTCTTAGGCTGATGACGCCCCCATCGAGACCGTGATGGGCGGCTGTCATCACGATCTTTCATATGCGGGGTTATCCATGACGAGGCACTACCTCATGTGTCGGCCCGACCACTTCGCGGTCGAGTACGCGATCAACCCGTGGATGCACCCCGAGGCCGGAGCCGACCGCGAGGTGGCGATCAGGCAGTGGGAGACCCTCAGGAGCGCCTACGAGGGGCTCGGGCACCGCGTCAGCCTCATCGACCCGGTTGAGGGCCTGCCGGACATGGTCTTCGCCGCCAACGGCGCGCTGGTCGTGGGCGGCCGCGTGTACGGCGCGCGGTTCACCCACCCGCAGCGCGCGGCCGAGGGGCCCGCGTACCTGCGGTGGTTCGTCGACAACGGCTACGAGCGGGTCCGCGAGGCGGCCTTCACCAACGAGGGCGAGGGTGACTTCCTCACGCTCGACCACCTGGTGCTGGCCGGGACCGGGTTCCGTACCGACATCACCGCGCACAAGGAGGCCCAGGAGTTCCTGGGCCGCCCGGTGGTGACGCTGCAGCTGGTGGACCCCCGATTCTACCACCTGGACACCGCACTCTTCCCGCTAAACGGACATAACGTGGCATACTTCCCAGGGGCCTTCTCTCCGGGGAGCCAGGAGGTGCTCCGTAACCTCTTCCCCGACGCCGTCGTCGCGAGCGAGGACGACGCGGCCGTACTGGGCCTCAACGCCGTCAGCGACGGCGTCAACGTGGTGATCAACGCCGAGGCCGCCGACCTGCAGCTCGAACTCAAGCGCCGGGGCTTCGAGGTCATCCCGGTGGACCTGTCGGAGCTTCGCAAGGCGGGCGGCGGTCCCAAATGCTGCACGCTGGAGATCCGGGGTAGTGCCTGACATGACGTCCACAGACCAGGTAGACCGGGGAGGGGTACGAATGACCGGCACCGACGACCTCATCGAACTGAGCGAGCGCCGCAGCGCGCACAACTACCACCCCCTGCCCGTCGTGATCCACGAGGCGCGGGGCGCCTGGGTCGTCGACGTGGAGGGCAGGCGGTTCCTCGACTGCCTGTCCGGCTACTCCTCCCTGAACTTCGGGCACGGCAACCCGAAGATCATCGCAGCGGCGCAGGAGCAGCTGTCGCGGCTCACCCTGACCAGCCGCGCCTTCTTCCACGACCAGTTCGCCACCTTCGCCGCCGGGCTGGGCGACCTCACCGGCAAGGACTTGGTCCTGCCGATGAACACCGGCGCCGAGGCCGTGGAGACCGCGATCAAGGTGGCCCGCAAGTGGGGCTACGAGGTCAAGGGCGTGGCCGCCGAGCAGGCCAACATCATCGTGATGGAGGACAACTTCCACGGCCGGACCACCACGATCGTCGGCTTCTCCACCGACCCCGACGCCCGGGGCGGCTTCGGCCCGTACACCCCCGGTTTCAGGATCGTGAAGTACGGCTCCGTCGAGGCGATCCGCGAGGCCGTCGACGCCAACACGGTCGCGGTGCTGCTGGAGCCCATCCAGGGCGAGGCCGGGGTGCTGGTGCCGCCGGACGGCTACCTCACCCAGGTCCGCGAGCTGTGCACCGCCGAGAACATCCTGATGATCGCCGACGAGATCCAGTCGGGTCTCGGCCGCACCGGCGAGACCTTCGCCTGCGACCACGAGGGCGTCGTCCCCGACGTCTACGTGCTGGGCAAGGCCCTGGGCGGCGGCGTCGTCCCGGTCTCGGCGATCACCGCGAACGAGGACGTGCTCGGCGTGATCAGGCCGGGGCAGCACGGTTCGACCTTCGGCGGCAACCCGCTCGCCTGCGCGGTCGCCAACGCGGTCATCGAGCTGCTCGGCACCGGCGAGTACCAGGAGCGGGCCAGGAAGCTCGGCGAGGTCATGCACGAGAGGCTGCGCGGGCTGATCGGCCACGGTGTGGTCACCGTGCGCGGACGTGGCCTGTGGGCGGGGGTCGACATCGACCCGTCGCTGGCGAGCGGGCGGGAGGTCTCCAAGGCGCTCATGGCCCACGGCGTCCTGGCCAAGGACACCCACGGCTCGACCATCCGCCTCGCCCCGCCGATCGTCGTCTCCGAGGAGGACCTCCTGTGGGCGGTCGACCAGCTCGGCGCGGTCCTGGAGGAACTCGCGAGGTAACCCCTCGGGCGCGGGGGCCGAGACTGTGCGCGGCCCCCGCGGGAGTTCACAGCGTGACCTCCCTTGAACGACGCCCGGAACCGCCGCTTCCCTGAGCGACGCCCGGGACCATCGCGCTCCCCCGGGCGGCGCCCGGGGGAGCTAGCGGACGGCGGAGTCCTCGCCCAGCTCCACGACCGTGATCTCCGAGACCTCGGTGCCCGCGGCGGTGTCCCAGCGGACCGACGTGGGAAAGGTGTCCAGGGAGAGGATGGCCACCGCGTTGGAGAACCACGGGCCGTTGGTGATCCGCCACTTGAAGGGCGGCTTGGGGATCTTCGCCGTACGGGAGAGCGAGCGGCCGATCAGGCTGGCGACGCCGAACTGGGCGATGATGTTGGCCAGGCGGAGGGTGCGGCTCAGCGGGTTGCGGATCGGGGAACAGACCAGCTGGTAGATGGGGAGCCCGTGCGCCTTGGCCACGTAGGAGTAGTGCACGTCGCCGGAGAGCATGATCACCGGCTTTCCCAGCCCGGCCAGCAGCTTGGACAGGTCCTCGAACGAGCGGCGGAAGGCCGCCCAGTGCTCCAGGTCGACGGCCTGGCGCAGCGCCTCCGACCAGCGGGCCACGGTCTTGCCCCAGGCGCCCTGGGCCAGGGCCTCGTTCCAGTTCTGGATGTGGTGGATCCCCGCCGGGAGCAGGAACGGCACCGAGGAGCCGATCACGAAGCGCTTCGCGCCCCCCTTGTGGAGCTGCTCGGTGAGCCACTCCCACTCCACCGGGTCGATCATGCGCCGGTCGGCCGGGTCGAGCTGGCGGGAGCAGCGGGAGTCGAGCATGATCAGGCGGGTGTCACCGAGGTCGCGGGCGTAACTCCACCGGCTGTCGGCGGGAACGTCGTAGGCGTGCTCGGCGAAGACGTCGAGGACCTCGGCGCCGTCGCCCTCGGCCGCGTACACCTTGCTGAGCACCTCGTCCGAGGCGCGTTCCGCCGGTGACATGTTGCCCAGGTGCTGGTAGACCCAGTAGGCGCCGATCCCGGAGACCACCCGGTGCCGCCACCACGGGACGTCCTCCATCGCCGTACGCCAGGAGATGGAGGTGTTGAAGTCGTCGCGCAGGTCGTGGTCATCGAAGATCATCGCGGTGGGCACTGTGGAGAGGAGCCAGCGGATCTCCGGGTCGGTCCACGCCAGGCGGTACAGCTCGGCGTACTCCTCGAAGTCGGCGATCTCCTTCTTCGGCTCGGTGTCCCTGCGGCCCGCGATGAACTCCAGCATCTCGGCGGACGGCTCGTCGGCGTAGACCTGGTCGCCGAGGAGCAGCAGCAGGTCGGGCCAGCGCTCGTCGGGCGCGTCCGGCAGGGTGCCGCCGTACGCGCGCAGCACGTCCACCCCGTGGGAGATCGTGTACACGAGGTCGTGCGGCACGCTGGTCCGGCAGGAGCCGAACATCACCCGGTTCGGGCCGTCCGGGCCGAGCAGCCGGATGCGGCTCGGCGGCCGGTCGGGCAGGGGCCACACGGTCTCCCCGCCCAGGCGCACCTCGTAGGTGCCTCCGCCCTCCACGTCCACGATCGCGTAGTGGTGGCCGTGGACGGTGAACGTCCTGGCCGCCGAGCGCACGCCGCCGACCTCGACCGTCACCTCGCACGGCTCGCTCGTCTCCACCCACACCGACGCGCTCGTCTCGTCCACGTAACGCAGCATCGGTCCGACCACAAGTTCCGGCACGTTCATCCCCTCAACCACTGCACAACGTCAGGAATCCCTGACCGGATCCTGGCAAATCTGCGCGTTACCTCCAGATTGCCCAGGGGGGCCGGTGGATAACAACGCATCTCCTGGCCGCGGGCTCGCGACCGGGTCCGGGGATCAGTCATGAGAACGAAACACGGTCCGTCCCTGCGGGCAAAAAACCGCACCTAGTCTGATCGTGACCATGTGCCCCGAGCGGAGCAAAGGCGCTCCACTCACCGTACGGAGGTTTCCCTTGAGAACGCTCACGGTGCCGTCGACGACGCCGGCCGCCACCGCTCCCGCCAGCCGGGGCCGGCAGGCACTCGACTCCGCATTGTTCCGGCTCGACCAGGCGGCGGACCGGCTGGACCTGGACGACAGCCTGCGCACCATGCTCGCCACTCCCCGCCGCTCACTCGCCGTCTCGGTTCCGGTCCGCCGCGAGGACGGCCGGATGGACGTCGTGCAGGGTTTCCGGGTGCAGCACAACACTACCCGCGGCCCGGCGAAGGGCGGCATCCGCTTCCACCCCCGCACCGACGTCCACGAGGTCACCGCCCTGGCCATGGGCATGACGTGGAAGTGCGCGCTGGCCGGCATCCCCTACGGGGGCGCCAAGGGCGGCGTCTCCCTGGACCCCGCCTCGCTGAGCACCCGCGAGCTGGAACGGGTCACCCGGCGCTACGTCAACGAGGTCCTGCCGATCATCGGCCCCGAGATGGACATCCCGGCCACCGACGTCGGCACCGACGAGCGGACCATGGCCTGGATCATGGACACCTACTCGGTGAACGCGGGCTACCCGGTGCCCGGCGTGACGATCGGCGGTCCCGTGACCCCCGGCCGCGCGCCCGACCGGGCCGGGGCCACCTCCCGCGGCGTGCGGATCGCCGCGCTCAGGGCCCTGGGCGGCTCCCCCGAGGGCCGTACCGTCGCGGTGCAGGGCTTCGGCAAGGTCGGCGCCCCCGCCGCGCGCTACCTCGCCGACGCGGGCTGCCTGGTGGTCGCGGTCTCCGACCGCACCGGGGCCGTGATCGACCGCTCCGGCCTGGACGTCGACGACCTGCGGGCGTGGTCGGAGGAGACCGGCGGCGTACGCGGCTACCGCCGGGCGGACGCGCTGTCGCGGGAGGAGCTGCTGGAGCTCGACGTGGACGTGCTCGTCCCCGCCGCCATGGAAGGGGCGATCACCGAGGAGAACGCCCCCCGGATCAGGGCCGGCCTGGTCGTGGAGGGCGCCAGCTCCCCCACCACCCCCGAGGCGGACCGCGTCCTCGCCGACGCGGGCGTCACCGTGGTCCCCGACATCCTGGCCAACGCGGGCGGCGTGATCGTCTCCTACCTGGAGTGGCTGCAGGACATGCAGGCGCGCCGCTGGAGCGCGCGCGAGGTCGACGCGAGGCTCCGCGGCATCGTGGAGGACGCGTTCGACACGACCGCGACGGTCGCCGCCGAGTGCGGGATCACCCTGCGCCAGGCGGCTCACGTGATCGGCGTCGGCCGCGTCGCCGAGGCCCACCGGGCGCGCGGGCCGCACTCCTGAAGCCGTGAAGGGACACACCATCGATCAGGAGGTCACGGTTCCGGAGGCCGTGAGGAAACGCGCCGCGGACCCCGAAACCGCGAGCCGGGGCGCGTCACGAGCGGCTCAGGCCGCCCGGGGCGCGCTCCGGGACCGCCGGAGACTCGTCCAGGGCGGTGACCAGCCCCTCCAGGTCCCGCATGAGCCGCTCGGTGCGCTCGGTGCCGTAGACCGCCTCGATCAGCCGGTGATGCTCGGCCACCCCGCCCTCGACCCGGTCGAGCAGCTCGGACCCTCGGTCGGCGAGGAAGACGGCGACCTTGCGGCGGTCGCCCGGATCGTGGCCCCGATAGACGAGGGAGCGGTCGATGAGCCGGTCGATGGCCTTGGTCAGCGTCGGATGCGGCATCAGCACGGCCTCGGCCAGCTCCCCCATCGAGTGCCCCCGGCCGTCGGCGAGGGCGCGCAGGATGCGCCACTGCTCGACGGAGACGTCCTCGGCGGTCACCGCGGCGGCGAGTGCCCGGTTGACGCTGCGCTCGGCCCTGCTGAGGAGGTAGGCGAGCGAGGATCCCAGCCCGGTCGTCACCACATGGAGCTCCCGTCTGCGTCACGATCCGTGTCCTGTCCAGGTAACGGGACTGCCGTACCCATCCATTCGGGAGGATACTCGTCCCTGTGGCAGAAGCCATCACACCCGTCATAGAACCCCTGGAAGCCCAGCTGCTCCCGGGTGACGCGCTGCGCGTCGGGCTGGTCGTGCCGATCTCCGGCGTGCTCGGCCTGGTGGGTCCGTGCGCGATCAACTGCGCGATCCTCGCCGCCGACGAGGTGAACCTCGCGGGCGGGATGCTCGGCAGGCCGGTGGAGCTGGTCCTGGTCGACGGCGGCCGTCCGGCGGCCCAGGTGGCCGCCGAGGTGGCGGGGCTCGCCCGCTGGGGCGCGATCGACGCCGTGGTCGGCACCCACGGCAGCGACGTCAGGATCGAGGTGGTGCGGGCGCTGGCCGGGAGGGTGCCGTTCGTCTACGCGCCGCCGTACGAGGGGGGCGGCCACGCGCCCGGGGTCTACTTCCTGGGTGAGACCCCCGCCCGCCAGCTGCGGCCCGGCCTCGACTGGCTGATCGACCGGCGCCGGGCGCGCAGGTGGTTCCTGCTCGGCAACGACTACGTCTGGCCGCGCCTGGTCCACGGCGCGGCCCGCCGCCACCTCGCCGCGCGGGGCGCCGGGGTCGTCGGCGAGCTCCTGGTGCCGTACGGCATGCGTGACATCCCCTCGATCCTGGAGAGGCTGGTCGCGGGCAGGCCCGACGCGGTGCTGATCAGCCTGATCGGCAGTGACCTGGTCGCCTTCAACCGGGCCTTCGCGGCGGCCGGGCTGTCGTGGCCTCGGCTCTGCGGCGCGCTGGAGGAGCACGGCCTGCTCGGCATCGGCGGTGACGCCACCGGCGAGCTGTACGGGGCGATGGGTTACTTCGCGAGCCTGGTCACCGATGACAGCCTGAGCCTCGGCGAGCGCTACGCCCGCCGGTTCGGCTCGACCGCGCCGCTGCTCAACGGGCACGGGCAGGGGTGCTACGAGGCGGTGCTGATGCTCGCCGCGCTGGGCTCGCGCGCCGGGACGCTCGCCGTGCCCGAGGTGGACGCGATCGCCGACGGCACCTCCATCGTCACCGCGCGGGGACGGCTGACCCTGCGCGGGCACGGGGTGCGGCGCCAGGCGCACATCGGCCGGGCGGACGGGCTGGACTTCGACATCGTCCGCTAGGTGCGTGGCGAGTCAAAATCGGACAAAAACTTCCGACTGAAAACTTTTCCTTCGCAAAGAAAGGTTCTAGGGTACGGCTGCACCCACTTCAAGGAGCCGTACATGACAACCGACCCCTCACTGGAGCAATTCGGCTACCGCCAGGAACTCCGCAGGTCACTGAGCTTCACCGACCTGCTCGTCTACGGCCTGATCTTCATGGTCCCGATCGCGCCGTTCGGCATCTTCGGCGGCGTCTTCCAGGCCTCGGGGGGCATGGTCGCCCTCGCGTACGCCGTCGGCATGGTCGCGATGGCCTTCACCGCGCTCTCGTACGCGCAGATGGCCCGCGCGTTCCCGATGGCGGGGTCGGTCTACACCTACGCGGGCCGTGGCATCGCCGCGCCCGTCGGCTTCCTGGCCGGATGGGTGATCCTGCTCGACTACGTGCTGGTGCCCGCCCTGCTCTATCTCATCGCGAGCGCGGCGATGGCCTCGTTCGTGCCCGCGATCCCCGTCTGGGGCTGGCTGATCGTGTTCGTGGTGCTCAACACGGTCGTGAACTACACGGGCATCCAGATGACCGCCCGCATCACGAAGATCATGCTGATCGGCGAGCTCATCGTGCTGGCGATCTTCATGGTCATCGGCGTGGTCGCCCTGGCCCAGGGCAAGGCCCAGGCGGGCGCGCTCAGCCCGCTGTTCGACTCCTCGACCTTCTCCTGGTCGCTCGTCTTCGGCGCGGTCTCGATCGCGGTGCTGTCCTTCCTCGGCTTCGACGGCATCTCGATGATGGCCGAGGAGAGCCGCGAGGACTCGCGGCGGCTCGGCAAGTCCATGGTCGCGGCGCTGGGCCTGGCCGGGGTGCTGTTCATCGCGCAGACCTGGGTCGCCGCGCTGCTCACCCCCAACCGGGCCGACCTGCTGGCCAACGGCGACCCCGCGGGCACCGCCTTCTACGACATGGCCGAGTTCGCCGGGGGCCACTGGCTCAGCGTGCTGACCGCGGTCGCCACCGCCATCGCCTGGGGCTTCGCCAACTCCCTGGTCGCCCAGGCCGCCACCTCCCGCCTGCTGTTCGCGATGGCCCGCGACCGCCAGCTCCCCTCCTTCCTGGCCAAGATCCACCCCAGGCACAAGGTGCCCGTCAACGCCACCCTCGTCGTGGCCGCGATCTCCCTGGTCGTCGGGCTCTACCTGACCACCCGCGAGGACGGCATCACGCTGATCAGCGGGCTGGTCAACTTCGGCGCGATGACGGCCTTCCTCGCGCTGCACGTGTCGGTGGTCGTCCACTACGTCGTACGCCAGGGCAGCCGCGACCTGTGGCGGCACCTGATCGCCCCGGTGCTCGGCTTCGCGATCCTGCTCTACGTCGTGATCAACGCGAGCATCGCGGCCCAGACGCTCGGCGTCGTCTGGTTCGTCATCGGCCTGGTGGTGCTCGGCGTCTCCTACGCCACGGGCCGCCGTCCCACCCTGGCCGGGCTCGTCGACACCCCCGACACCGCCGCGCCCGGCACCGCCCGTAAGCCCTGAGGGCGCACGACCCCCGTCCCACCGACCCGACAGCATGCGAGGGCAGAACAGTGTTCGACATCTTCCTGGAGGTCGAGGAGGGGCTCAGCGCCCCCCGCGTCCCTTCCGCCCTCCCCTCGGAGGGCGCGCGATGAACGTCTTCTCCTACCGGCCCGCGCCCGAGGACCTCAGCTACACCTTCGGCGGGCGGCCCGCCGTGGCCAGGGTCGCCCCCGGCTCGATCGTCGAGACGTACACCGAGGACTGCTTCGGCGGCCGGGTGACCTCGGTCGACGACCTGCCCTCGCGCGTCTGCGAGTTCCCCTACCTCAACCCCGTCACCGGGCCCTTCCACGTCGAGGGGGCCGAGCCCGGCGACACGCTCGCGCTGCACTTCGTCTCCATCGAACCCGCCAGGGACTGGGCCGTGTCGGCCACGTTCCCGCACTTCGGCGCGTTGACCGGCACCCACACCACCGCCATGCTCACCCCTCCCCTGGAGGAGCTGGTGTGGCGCTACGACATCGACACGGCGGCGGGCGTGGTCCGCTACCACGCCCGCAGGAGCGACTTCACGGTCGAGTTGCCGCTCGACCCGATGCACGGCACGGTCGGCGTCGCGCCCGCCGCGTCCGAGGCCCGTATGACGATCACCCCGGACGCCCACGGCGGCAACATGGACACCCCCGAGCTGCGCGCCGGGGTGACCGTCTACCTCGGCGTCAACGTCGAGGGCGGGCTCTTCGCGATCGGCGACGGGCACGCCAGGCAGGGGCACGGCGAGGTGTGCGGCACCGCCGTCGAGGCGGCGATGAACACCGTCGTCGCCGTGGAGCTGATCAAGGGGGTGAGCACCCCGTGGCCCCGCCTGGAGGACGACGGCCACCTGATGTCCACCGGCTCGGCCCGCCCGCTGGAGGACGCGTACCGGATCAGCCAGCACGACCTGGTCACCTGGACCTCCGAGCTCACCGGCCTGGACCCCCTGGACGCCTACCAGCTGGTCAGCCAGATCGGCGAGGCACCGGTGGGCAACGTCTGCGACAGCAACTACACGATGGTCGCCAAGCTCCCCAAGTCCACCCTCGGCCATCCGGACGTCTACGAGTCGGCCCACGACCGCCTGCGCGCCCTCGGCCGACGCTACCTGGCCGAACGCTGACCGAAACCCGGTGAACCGGCCGTCCACGTCACGCCATCGGGGGCGCGTGACGCGGACGGCCGGCTCATGGCACGGACGGCTCACGGCACAAACGGCTCATGGCACGGCCGGCTCATGGCACGGAGGGTCGGCTCGCGGTGCGGACGATCAACGCGCGGCGGTGACGATGTCCTCGCAGATCGCGTGCGTAGCCAGGGCGTCGTCGGCGCCGAGTACGGTGCCGGAGCGGACCGCGTCGAGAAACTCCAGGCAGACCTGTTCGATGCCCCGCTGCCGGGAGACCGGGGTCCAGTCGCCGCGCCTGGTGAGGGTCTCGGTGTCGGCGTAGTCGATCACGTCGGCCATGTTGACCACGCGGCGCTTGACGTTGCCCCCCGTGACCTCCACGGTCTCCTCGGCCGAGCCGCTCATCCTGTTCATGATCCCGAAGGCGGTGAAGCCGTCCCCGGACAGCTCCAGCGTCACGTGCTCCAGCAGCCCGTCCCTGATCCGGGTGCGGATGCCGGTGTGCTCGACCTCGCCCGGCACCAGGAACCTGAGGGTGTCCACCACGTGGATGAAGTCGTCGTAGACGACGGCCCGGGGGTCGGCGGGATGGCGCGTCCGGTGCTTCTGCATCACCACCAGGTCGCGGGGAAGATCGCGCAGGGCCGCGTAGGACGGCGCCCTGCGGCGGTTGAACCCGACGAGCAGCGACCGCTCGCTCTCGCGTGCCAGCCGTACCAGGCGCTCGGACTCGGCGAGGGTGTGGGCGATCGGCTTGTCCAGGTAGACGTGGACGCCCGCTCGCAGCAGCGGTTCGACGACCTCCGCGTGCGCGCCCGTCGCGACGTGCACGAAGGCCGCCTCGATCCCCGCTCCGAGCACCTCGTCCACCGAGGAGAAACGGCGCGCGACCCGGTAGGCGTCGCCGAGGCGGTCGAGCGTGGCGCGGTCGCGGGTGCACAGGTGGAGGTCGAGGCCGGGGGTCACGCCGAGGACCGGCAGGTACGCCTTCTCCGCGATGTCCCCGAGGCCGATGAGAGCGATCTTCATGTTCCGAGCGTACGGCGTGCCCCCCGAGCCCACCCCGGCGCGTACGGCGTGCCCGGCCGTACGGTCCCGGTCCCGCCTCGGCGCGTACGGTCCCCGGTCCCGCCTCAGTGCCGTACGACGCACCCCGCCGCATACGACGCAGCCCGTCGCGGCGGCGGCCCCGGCGGCTTCCCCCGCGCCTACGCCGCCACGGCCAGGCGGTCGCGCCACCACGCGAGCGTCGCGGCCAGCGCCTCGTCCATCGGGGTCGGCGCGACACCGAGGGCGGCCTGGGAGGCACCGGAGTCGAGGACGAAGGGCCGGACGAACTGGTAGCGCAGCTCCTCCAGTTCCCTGAGCATCGGCGAGAAGACCCCGGCCGCGCGCAGCAGCAGGTGGGGCACGGCCTTCACCCCCGGGTCGGGGACCCCGGCGAGCGCGCACAGCCGCTCGGCGACCTCGCGTACCGCCATCGGCTCGTTCGTCGGGACGTGCCACGCGCGGCCCCAGGCGCGGTCGCCCTCCCCGGCCGCGATCAGGGTACGCGCGACGTCGGGCACGTAGGTCCAGCTGTGCGGCTGGGCGGGGTCACCGGCGAAGCGGACGGTCTTGCCGGCCAGGAGCGTGGGGACGAACCTCTCCCCGAGGTGTGACTGGTCGAGGCAGCCGGGGCCGAAGTAGTCGGATCCGCGCACCTCGGTCGCCCTGACCCGGCCCGCCTCGTGCGCGGCCAGGGCCTCCCGCCACACCTTGGCCCGGATCGCGCCCTTGACGCTGGGCGGGTTCAGCGGGTCGTCCTCCCTCATCGGCCGGTCGGGCGCCGCGTAGACGTAGAGGTTGCCAAGGATGACGTACCCCGCGCCGGTGGTCTCGGCGGCTCCCAGCATCGAGGCGGCGAGCGGCGGCCAGTCGCGCGCCCACTCGTGGTAGCGCGGGTTGACGCAGTTGTAGAGGACGGCGGCCCCCTCGGTCAGGGCGGTGAGCTTCTCACGGTCGCTCACGTCGGCGGCGACCCTGCGGACGCCCTGCTGGTCGGGGCCCGAGCCCGAGCGGCTGAGGAGGACGACCTCGTGCCCCTGCCCGGCCAGCAGCCGGGCGACCTCGGAGCCGACCTGACCGGCTCCCGCGATGACGTGCTTGGCCATGGTTCCTCTTTCCCTGCGGTGGTTTGCCCGTTCCGTTCTGAGAGCAATGCTCTCGCTAGAGAGCACCGATCGTCAAGAGCAGTGCTCTCGTTTTTTGTCAGTGCTCTGATATGGTCACGGCATGAGTTCGAGCCTCACCGCACGCGAGAGGGTCAGAGCCGAGCTGACCCGCGAGATCACCGACGTCGCCCGGCGGCAGCTGGCCGTCGACGGCGCGAGCGGCCTGTCCCTGCGCGCGGTCGCCCGCGAGATGGGCATGGCCTCCTCGGCGATCTACCGCTACTTCCCGTCCAGGGACGACCTGCTCACGGCCCTGATCATCGACGGCTACAACGCCATCGGCGAGGTCGTGGAGAACGCCGACGCGACCGCCCCGCCCGAGGACCACGGGGGCAGGTGGATGGCGGTCTGCCACGCCGTACGGGACTGGGCGCTGGCCCATCCGCACGAGTACGCCCTGCTGTACGGCTCGCCCGTCCCCGGCTACCGGGCACCGCAGGACACCGTTCCCGCCGCGGTCCGCGACACCGTCGTCTACGGCCGGATCATCTCCGACGCGCAGCGCGCCGGGGCGCTGAACCCGCCCGGCACCCACCCGCCTGTCCCGCCGTCCTTCCACGAGGACGCCGCGCGCGTGCGCGAGCTGATGCCCGACGTCCCCGACGCCATGATCGTCCGCGGCCTGATCGCCTGGACCGGCCTGTTCGGCTGGATCAGCTTCGAGCTGTTCGGCCAGTTCAACACCGCGATCCTCGACCGCGCGTCGGCCTTCGACCACGCCATGCGCTGCCATGTGGGCACCCTCGGACTGTCTGCCTGATACGTCACGACTTGGCCGCGATGAGTAACGTCTGGGTGCCTGACGTGATAAACGAGATAAACGGCCCGCGAATGGGCCGTCTCTCCGACGGGCGAAAGGCACCCCCGACTTCATGGTGGAAAGTCCTATTCACGGCGAAGGCGTGACGGTCCGTGTCCTCTTCGAACGGAATTCCTTCGCGCTGGACTACTACCAGCGGGAATACACCTGGACCCGTCACGAGGTCGGCACCCTGATCGACGATCTCAGCCAGCGCTTCCTCAGCCAGTGGAAACCCCTGCACGACCGCGAGGAGGTCGGCCGCTACGCCCCGTACTTCCTGGGGCCCTACGTCTACCACGAGAGCAGAGGCCGCACCTTCCTCGTCGACGGCCAGCAGCGCGTCACCACGCTCCACCTTGTGCTGATCTACCTCCGGCAGCTGCTCATCGACCAGGAGCGATGGATCGACGCCGACGAGCTGGAGCGGCTCACCTACACGGCGCGGCACGGCAAGCGGAGCTTCAAGGTCGGCAGCTCCGAGGAGCTGTCCCGCGCGCAGCTGCTCAACTCCCTGGTCACCGACTGGAACGGTCTCAAGGGGTTCACGCTGCCCGACAACGCCCACGTCTCGGTGCGCAACCTGCACGACCGGAGCAGGGAGATCGACGGGGAGTTCCCCGAGGTGCTGCGCGGCGAGGCCCTGGTGCCCTTCGTCCACTGGCTGCTCGACCGCGTCTGCCTGGTCGGCATCCGGGCCCTCGACCAGGAGAACGGCCGCGAGATCTTCGTGTCGATGAACGACCGGGGGCTCCGGCTGAGCCACGTGGACCTGCTGAAGGGCCACCTCTTCCGGCGGGTCGACGTGAAGGCGCGTGAGGACCTCGGCACGGCGTGGGCCGACATGCTGGCCCGCCTCACCACCGCGGAGACCGACTCCCCCGAGGCCAACACCCCCAGCGCGTACGTCCGCTCCTTCCTGCTCGCGCAGTACGCGCACTTCGACGAGGGGTCCACGGACGCCGCGGAGATCGGGCGGGCCGTCCACGAGTGGATCCTGCGCAACGACGTCCAGCTCGGTCTCGGCCGCCCGGCCGAGGCGCGGGAGTTCGTGCAGAAGCTGACGAACGCGTCGAAACGCTACTGCGAGCTGCTCCGCGCCTGCCGGGAGTTCACCCCCGCCCTGGCCGGTGTCTACTTCAACGGCCACAACGGCATCGACAACCAGTTCACGCTGCTGCTCTCCGTCGTCTCGCCCGAGGACTCCGACGAGGTGTTCACCCGCAAGTGCGCGATGGTCGCGTCGTTCCTCGACCTCGTCTACGTGCGCAGGTCCGTCAACAACCTGCCCGTGCAGCGCCGCGACCTCGACGAGGTCGTCCACCGGCTGATCCCCGTCCTGCGGATGTGCCGGACCACCGACGACGTCGCCACGGTCCTCGGCCGGGAGACCTCCCTCATCGAACACGACTTCCGCGAGCTGGCCTCCTTCGGGCTCCGGGCCAACAACCGCCGCCTGGTCCGCTACCTGCTCTCCCGGATGACCGCCCACGTCCAGCGCGAGTGCGAGGGGGGCGACCACGAGTACCGGTTCCTGCGGGGGACGCGCGATTACGAGATCGAGCACATCTGGGCCAACCGCTTCGAGCGGCACCAGGCCGAGGTCAAGACCACCGCGGAGTTCTACATCCGGCGCAACCGCCTCGGGGCCCTGCTGCTCCTGCCCAAGTCCGTCAACGCGAGCTTCCGCGACGACCCTTACGACCGGAAGATCGAGCACTACTACGCGGAGAACCGGCTCGCGGCCTCCCTGCACCCCAAGAGCCGCCTGCGCAACACCCCGTTCACCCACTACCTCAGGGACTCGGGCCTGGACAGGGCGTTCCAGCCCTGCCCGGTGTTCGGCGTACGGGAGATCGAGCGGCGGCAGAACCTCTACCGGCTCCTGTGCGAGGAGATCTGGAACCCGGCCAGGCTCGGCTTCCGCCTGCCGACGATCGTCCTCCCGTCCCGCGAGCCCGAGCAGTCCGGATCCCGCCGCCACTACGGGATCGAGGTCGTCGACCTGATCACGCACGGCCTGATGGCGCCGAACACCAAGATCTTCCGTACGGTCAAGGGCGAGATCCACTTCGCCACGGTCGAGGAGGACGGGACGATCAGGGTGGAGGCGACGGGCCGCCCCTACCACTCCCTGTCGGCCGCCGGGGCCGCGGTCGCCGGGACCAGGGCGTGCGCGGGGTGGGACGTCTGGCGCATCGAACGCGACGGCGCCGTGCTACCCCTGAAACGCCTCCGCGAAGAGGCCATCAACCGCGGCCTGACGTCCAGGGTCTGACATGGTGCGGCTCCTCCACGCGGGGAGGAGCCGCACCACGGGTCTTCGCCCGGCCGGGAACCCCCTACCGGGAGAACTTCTTGCGTACGGCTCCCCGGATGATCTCGCGTGGTCGTTGCTGCTCCCCGTGCAGGGAGGTGAGAACGACCAGCATCCCGGTGACGGCCGGGACGACCCACTGCATGAGGCGCAGTTGCTGCTGCGTCCTGGCGACGTCGTCCGGGGTCTCCTTGTCGGGCTTCACCGCGCCCTCCACGGACACGTCGCCCGCGTCCGCGAGCCTGGCGCCGAGCATGCCGGTGTAGGCGGTCGCGGCCACCGCCGCGGCGGTCAGCGCGGCCTTGGCCGCGGTGCTCGCCCCCACCCCCCGCTGGTGCGCCACCCGCCGCCTGTTGGCCGCCAGCAGACCGGCCGAGCCGATGAGAAAGGCGCCGACGCTCGTGGCGCTGACCGGCGCCCACCGGCCCCATCCCGCGTTCGCCACCCGCAGGCGCTCGCTCCTGTCGCTGACCACGGCGGTGGCGCCGTTGAGGCCGATCGCGCCCATCAACGAGCCCCCGAACCAGGCGGCCAGCCCGACATCGTGCATCGCGCGCACGACCGTATTGCGTTCCATGCTCTCCCCCTCATCACCAGCCTCTTACGGTGGATATCGCACCGTTACCACTGTGATGGGAGTTGACTACCCTGATCCGATCGTACGATCCGCTGGTGGGCTGATGTCCGGATCAAGGTTGGGGCTGGGAACGGTCAGGAAGCGGAGTCGCCGGGGAAGACGCGGGCGTCGAGGAACGGGTTGCGGAACTTTCCCTCGGGGTCGAGCTCGGCGGCCAGGCGCCGGAAGTCCGGAAGCCGGTCGTACAGGGAGCTCAGGCGCTCGGGTCCCATCAGGAAGAGCTTGCCCCAGTGGGGGCGGGCCTCGAAGGGCTCCAGCGACTCCTCGACCACGGCGAGCACCCGGCTCACCGCGGGCCAGTCCTTCTTCCAGGTGAAGTGGACGGCGACGACGTCCTCACCGTAGGAGGAGCTCAGCCACAGGTCGTCCGCCGCGACGGTACGGATCTCCGAGATCTGCAGGACGGGCGCGATGACGTCCCTGACCGCGTCCAGCGCGCGGAGCGCGGCGAGGGCGTGGCGGCGCGGGAACAGGTACTCCGACTGGAGCTCCTCCCCGCTGCTCGGGGTGAAGTCCAGGCGGAAGTGCGGCAGCCGGTCGTACCAGGGGCCGGGCACGCCCATCTGCGCGGTGCAGTTGACGGCGGACATCCCGGGCAGCGGGTGCCGGTCGGCCGTGGCCGCCGTGGCGTCCAGCCAGCGCGGCTCCGGTTCCCACGGGCCGGACTCGTCGGCGCGGCGCTTCACCCACACCTGGTCGATCCCGGGGCCGCTCCAGCCGGTGAACATGCTCACGCTGTACGCGGCCGAGAGGATCTCCTCGAAGTGCTCCTCCATGCGCGCCCACGGCAGGTTCTCGTAGACGTACTGCCGCACCTCGAAGGCCGGGACGACGTCCAGGACGACCTTGGAGACGACGCCCAGCGCGCCGAGGCCGACGACCGCCCCGGCGAAGCGGTCGCCGTCCTTCTCGCGGCCGAGGACGGTGATCTCGCCGTCCGCGGTGACCAGTTCGAGGCCGGAGACCGCGGTGGCCAGGTTGCCGTTGGCGACGCCGGAGCCGTGCGTGGCCGTGGCGCAGGCACCGGCGACCGAGATGTGCGGCAGGGAGCCGAGGTTGGGCAGCGCGTAGCCCTCGCCGTACAGCCATCGGCTCAGCTCGCCGTAGCGCACCCCGCCACCGACCGTGACCGTGCCCCGCGCCGGGTCGAGCTCGAAGCCCGCGGGCAGGCCCTCCAGCGAGACGAGGTCGCCGCCGGGACGGTCGGCGATCTCGTTGAAGGAGTGGCGGGTGCCGAGCGCCCGGATGGCGCCGCTGCGGGCGACCAGCTCCTGGAGCTCCCCGACGTCGCCGGGGCGGTGGATCCGCGCGGCGCCGTAGGTGATGTTGCCCGCCCAGTTCAGCAGCCCTCTGGTCACGATGTGCCCTTTCTACGCCTCAGGTCAGGCCGTACGCGGGTGATCGTGCGGGGACACGGGCTCACTCCGGTGACCGTACGGAGTACGGGTCTCGGCCGGGCGGTCGTGGTCGTGCGGGGCACGGCTCATGGCCGATGATCAGGCGAGACGCGACGGCGGCATTGCCGCACCAAGGGTAGTTCAGGCATCTCAGGACATGACCGGCGGGTCGTCACCGCCCCCGTTCGGCGCACTCGATGCAGGTTCTGGCGATCGGGCGTGCCTTCAGGCGCTCCAGGGCGATGGGGCGCCCGCAGTCGTCGCACACGCCGTAGGTGCCCTGGTGGAGTCGCTCGACCATCTCGTCGAGATCGTTGAGGTGGGCTCGCGTCCTGTCGAGCAGGGCCTGGAGGTGGGACCGTTCGAAGGCGATCGTCGCCCCCTCCGGGTCGTGCTCGTCGTCGTTGGCCACCATCGCCGACGAGTCGACGAGGTCGTCCCAGTCACGCGTCAGCGCCGTGATCTGGGTCACCGTCCTCTCGCGGTCCTCGGTCAGAAGATCCCGCATGGCCGCCCGCTGAGAAGAAGACAGCACGGTTCCCGAAGGCTGCTTGCCCATCACCGAATCACCCCGTCCTACCGCGGATCCGCTCCTGGCCGCGGGCATCGCCGTTTTGTGGCGCGAGGCCGCCGACCTGGGACTTCCTCCCAGTTTACGGCTCTCGGGGGTGAACGGCCCCCGCCCGGGGCCCGGAACGGCCCGTACGGCGGCGAGGACGTCCTCACCGCCGTACGGGCCTTCTCCACGCGGCCGTCCCGGTCGATCATCTTCGCCGCAGGTCAGCGGGTCCCGGGACGGGGTCTAGAAGTAGAAGATCACCCCGGTCGCGGCGCGCAGCTCGCACTGGTTGCTGAAGGTCCGCTGGTAGCGGATGTAGCGGCCGTCCCAGATGCCGGTCGCGGACACGCTGACGGGGTCGTACCGCTGCAGGCAGCTCGTCCACGGCAGCGGCCCGAGACGGCCGGGATCACCCTGCGCCCGGCTCAGCAGCGCGCACGCCTCCGCCCCCCGGGGGTGCGTGCCGTACGTCGGCGCGCATCCGAGCCGGACGGTCCGCGCCCTGCTCTGCTGCGTGACGGACAGCGTGAGGAGCCTGCCGTCCGGACCGCCAGGCGGCCCCCACGGCGGGGTCACGACGGGCGTCACGATGGGCGGGCGGGGCGGCCACGGGCGCGGACGGGGTGGCGGGGGGATCGGGATCGGCCGGGGCGGGATCGGCTCCCCCCACGGCGGACGCGGCGGGATCGGCCGGGGTGGAATCTGAATGGGCCGGGGCGGGACCGGCTCCCCCCACGGCGGCCGGGTCGGGCTCGGCCTCGGCGGCCATGGGTCGGGGTCGGGCGGGACCGGCCGGGGTGGCCACGGGCCGGGGTCGGGTGGGGTCGGCTCGATCCACGACGGAGGGGGGATCTCCGGGCGGGGCGGGACCGGCCGGGGTGGCCACGGGGGTGGATCGACGACCTGCTGGGCCACGGACGAGCCGGGCGTGTGGCGCGGTGGCTGCGCGTCCGCGGTGGCGGTGCCGCTGAGAATGACGAGCCCGGCGGCGGCCAGGCCGAAAATGCGTCGCATGAATTCCCCCGATGAATACGAATTTCACACATGGCCAAAAAGGCGCTTTCGGCTGATTCGGGGGAAGCGAGTTATGCCCTGAGCTGCAAAGAGGCTATGTCGGTGACGTTGTGATGTCTCGCAGCGACTCGCCACGGAATGCCATGAATTCGCCAGTCGGGAAACCCGCCGGACGGCCCGTTCGGAAAAGGGTCCCACGGGCATGTCCGTGGTGTTGATCCATCGAGGAAAAACTGGTTTCACGACAACCGTCACGGCGGAAGCCGCGCCACGACCTCCGAGGTCACGCGCGTCCCCCGTGCCGGAAGACGGGCGGAGACGACTCGACCGCGCCCGGACGGATTTCGCGGTGGGCGCGGTCGGGTGAGCGACGTCGACGCCTCGTGGGCGGCCGTCGGACCCCGTACGGCAGATCGTGCCGTACGGGACGGGGGCTACGCGGGACGGTGGTACGGGTGCGGCGAGACCGTACGCGCGGCCGGTGCCGGACGAAGGGCGCGGGCGGCGCGGAGCGCGGGGGCCTAGCGGCCGGCGCGGTTGACCGCGGAGATGACGGCCTTGAGCGACGCGGTGGTGGTGTTGGAGTCGATGCCGACCCCCCACAGGGTCTGACCGGCGATCTCGCACTCGATGTAGGAGGCGGCCTTGGCGTCGGTCCCGGCGCTCATGGCGTGCTCGGCGTAGTCGAGAACGCGCACCTGGACGCCGACCCCGGCCAGGGCGTCGCAGAAGGCGGAGATGGGGCCGTTGCCGACCCCCTCGACCTCGCGGATCTCACCGTCGAGGCGCAGGTCGGCGCTGATGGCGTCCTTGCCGTCACCCCTGGAGGTGGTGCGGTGGGCCATCAGGCCCAGGCGGCCCCACGGGCTCGCCGGGTTGGGGAGGTACTCGTCGGTGAAGACCTCCCACATCCGCGCGGCGTTCACCTCGCCGCCGGTGGTGTCGGTGTGGGTCTGGACGGCGCGGGAGAACTCGATCTGCAGGCGGCGCGGCAGGTCCAGGTGATGGTCGGCCTTCATGATGTAGGCGACGCCGCCCTTGCCCGACTGGCTGTTGACCCGGATGACCGCCTCGTACGTACGGCCGATGTCCTTGGGGTCGATCGGGAGGTACGGGACCGCCCAGGTGAACTCCTCGACCGGGACGCCCGCGGCGGCCGCGTCGCGCTCCAGGTGCTCGAAGCCCTTCTTGATGGCGTCCTGGTGGGAACCGGAGAAGGCGGTGTAGACGAGCTCGCCGCCCCACGGGTGGCGCGGGTGGACGGGCAGCTGGGTGCAGTACTCGGTGACCCGGCGGATCTCATCGATGTCGGAGATGTCGACCTCCGGGTCGACGCCCTGCGAGAACAGGTTCATGCCCAGCGTGACCAGGCAGACGTTGCCGGTGCGCTCGCCGTTGCCGAACAGGCAGCCCTCGATCCGGTCGGCCCCGGCCATGTAGCCCAGCTCGGCGGCGGCGACTGCGGTGCCCCGGTCGTTGTGGGGGTGCAGGGACAGCACGATCGAGTCGCGGTAGGCCAGGTTGCGGTGCATCCACTCGATCTGGTCGGCGTAGACGTTGGGCGTGGCCATCTCGACGGTGGCGGGCAGGTTGACGACGACCTTGCGGTCGGGGGTGGGCTGCCAGACGTCGTTGACGGCGTCGCAGACCTCCACCGCGTACTCCAGCTCGGTGCCGGTGAAGGACTCCGGGGAGTACTGGAAGTAGATCTCGGTGCCGTCCATCTGGGCGGCCAGCTTCTTGCAGAGCTTGGCGCCCTCGACCGCGATCGCGGTGATGCCCTCGCGGTCCTGGCCGAAGACGACCCGGCGCTGGAGGGTGGAGGTGGAGTTGTACAGGTGGATGATCGCCTGCTTGGCCCCGCGCACCGACTCGAAGGTCCGCTCGATCAGCTCGGCCCTGGCCTGGGTCAGGACCTGGATCACCACGTCGTCGGGTATCAGGTCCTCTTCGATGATCTGCCGTACGAAGTCGAAGTCGGTCTGGGAGGCGGCGGGAAAGCCCACCTCGATCTCCTTGTAGCCCATCTTCACCAGCAGCTCGAACATCTTGAGCTTGCGGTGGGAGTCCATGGGGTCGATCAGCGCCTGGTTGCCGTCACGCAGGTCGACGGCGCACCACCGGGGAGCCCGGTCGATGACCTTGCCGGGCCAGGTGCGGTCGGTCAGCTTGATCGGCGCGAAGGACTCGTAGCGCGTGAACGGCATGGGGCTGGGCTGCTGCTGCGGATACATGCAAGGCTCCTCGACTGGGAAAACAATCGTGGCCGACGCGCATGGCTCGCTCCGCGACGAGGGAGCCGGCCTCTACAGGCCCTCGTCGCGGCAGCTAAGAAGCAGGCAGCGCAGCATGCCTAGCACGTTAGCAGACGTCTCAGGATGCCCTTGCCTCGGTCTCACATGGCGGGACTCGAAGCCGCCACGCGCCCACGGTGCGGTGACCCGCTGATCGGATAAAGTCCAGAAGAACTCTGACAGGGGGAACGACCATGAGGGACGGCGACATCCTCGCCCACATCAACGAGCTGATCGCCGAGGAGCGGGAGCTCCGGGCGAGGCTGGGCTCGCACTCGATCTCCTCGCACGAGGAGAACAACCGGATCAAGCAGCTGGAGGAGGCCCTCGACCAGGCGTGGGACCTGCTCAGGCAGCGCCGGGCGCGCCGCGAGTTCGGTGAGGACCCCGACTCGGCGGCCCCCCGCCCGATCGACGAGGTCGAAGACTACCGCCAGTGACCGCCCGCCCCGGACGCCCTCACCGCCCCGGACACGCCCGCCGTCCCGGCCACCCCCGCCGGGAGATCATCGGCCGCCCCGCGAGCTGACCGCGACACTCCCTCCCGCCCCGGCCTTCCCGCGACACCCACCCGCCGCCCGGCGGACCGGCGCCTCAAAGAGCGGGCTGGCGGGTCGCGGGCGAACGTGCTCATCCTTGGGGATGAGTGATCCTTTGTATGAGCGTGACCAGACCGTGGCCGCACTGGAAGAGGTGACCCGGGCCGCCGGTCCCTATCTCGACTCGCTCGGCGACCGTCCCGTTCACGACCACGGGTCCGACGGGCTCATCGACCTTCTCGACCATCCGCTCCCCGAGCGGGGCGAGGGCACCCTCGACACCGTACGGCGGCTGCTGCGCGCCGGAACCGGCGCGGCGACGCACTCCTCGGGACCGCGTTTCTTCCACTTCGTCGTCGGCGGCTCGACCCCGGCGGCCCAGGCAGGCGACTGGGTGACCTCGCTGCTCGACCAGGCGGGCGGCCTCTGGCTGACCTCGCCGTTCGCCACCCGGGCGGAGACCGTCGCGCTGCGCTGGCTGAAGGAGCTGTTCGGGCTGCCGGAGTCCTACGGCGGGGTGCTGACCCCGAGCGCCACGTTCGCCAACCTCACCGGCCTGGCGTGCGCCCGGCAGTGGTGGGGCGAGCGGCACGGGGCCGACGTGGGCGCGGACGGGCTCGCGGGGCTGCCCCGGATGCCCGTGCTGGCCGGGGGCTACCTCCACCCGAGCAGCCGCAAGGCGCTGCAGATCCTCGGCTGCGGCCGCGACGGCGCGCGGATCCTCGCCGCGGACGACACCGGGCGGGTCGACCTGGCGGCCATGGACCGGGCGCTCGGCGAGATCGACGGCCCCGCGGTAATCATCGGGAACGCGGGAGAGGTGAACACCGGCGACTTCGACCCCATCGGCGAGCTGGCCGACCTCGCCGGGCGGCACGGGGCCTGGCTGCACGTGGACGGGGCCTTCGGGCTGTTCGCGGCGGCCTCTCCGCGGCTGTCGCACCTGGTCGAGGGGGTGGAGCGGGCGCACTCGGTGGCCTCCGACGGGCACAAGTGGCTGAACGTGCCCTACGAGAGCGGGTTCGCGTTCGTCCGCGAGCCGGAGCTCATGGCCAGGTCGTTCGGCGCGTGGGGTGCCGCGTACCTGCCGCCCGGCGACGACCCGCACGTCAACTACAACGTCCTGGGCCCCGAGTCCTCCCGGCGGGCGCGGGCGCTGCCCGTCTGGGCGACCCTGCGGGCGTACGGCAGACAGGGGTACCGGGAGATGGTCGAGCGTCACCACGACCTGGCCCTGCGGCTCGGCGCGATCGTCGAGGAGGCCCCCGACCTGGAGCTCCTGGCTCCGGTACGGCTGTGCGTGGTCTGCTTCCGCTACCGCCCGCCCGGCGTCCCCCCGGAGGAACTGGACGCGCTGAACGCGTGGCTCGGCGCGGAACTGCTCGCCGACGGCCGTGTCTACGCCGGGACCACGACCTACCGGGGAATGACCGCGCTGCGACCGGCGATCGTGAACTGGCGTACCACCGAGGCCGACATCGACCTGCTGGCCTCGGTCGTCCGGGAGATCATCGGCCGCCGCACGCCCTGACCGGTTCACCGGTCCCTTCTCGCGGGAGGGGCCGGTGTCAGCCCGCGCCCGGAGACCCCGAAGGGCTCGGTGCCCCTGAAGGGCTCGGTGCCTCTGAAGGGCTCGGTGCCTCTGAAGGGCTCGGGGACGGCTCGGAGGACGGCTCGGTCTCCCTGATCGGGCGGCCCTCGCAGCGCGAGTCGGCCGGAGCCCGCTGCGAGGCCGGGGCGAGCCAGGAGATCACGCTGTGCTCGACGTACCAGCCGTGCAGGTTCACCCACGTCCTGGGCACCTCGCCGGGGTCGGGGCAGAGCACCTTCGACTGCAACCGGCCGTTCTGGATGAACTCCACGGCGCCGTCGCGCTTGAGGACGGTGGTCATCTGGTCGTCGCTGGCGACCATGTAGCCCACGACCACCTCCGCGGGCCTTTTCACGGTCGGCTTCTCCACGCTGATCTGCATGGCGACCAGCGGCAGGATCGGCGCCCTCATCACGACCACCCCGACCAGGAACGGCGTGAACACCGCCATCCCGATCGCGATGCCGTGGGTCAGCACCCTGGCCGGTGCCTCGGGCACCGGACCGGTCAGCAGCGCCGCGAACACCGGGGGAAGCGTCAGGAGCATCGCGGTCGCCACGTCCCGCGCGGTGAACGCGGAGACGATGGCCGGCCACAGCACGACGTACGACAGCACGGCGGCGATCACCGGCAGCGCGTAGCAGAACGTGGTCCGCAGCTCCTCGTGGGCCGGGAACCGCTCGCGCACGGTCAGCCCCAGCAGGGCCAGCGACAGCATCGCCAGCGTGGGCAGGAAGCGCAGCTGCCAGGTGCACACGCCCATCGCGACGGCCAGGACCACGACCCAGCCGGGCAGCCGCTGGGCGCTGTGCACCAGCCACGAGGAGCGGCCCGTGCTGATCCAGCAGAGAGTGCCGAGAAGCCTGCCGCCGACCACGACGACGGGCAGCACCCACACCGTGGTCAGCAGGACCGCGCTCAGCAGGCCCAGCGGGCTGATGGTCTGCACGAGCAGGAGCAGCGTCTGGGTGTCCTGCTTGCTGGCGTACCACAGCCGCATCACCAGCAGGACGATCGGGAACACCGGCAGCAGCGTGAGGAACCACTCCTGGTTCCTCGGCGCGTCCCTCACCCGCGCGCCCGGCTTCAGGGGATTGGGCTTCAAGGGGCGGAGGGGCAATCCCGTACGGGGAGGGTCCGCTCCCACGGCCAGCGGCGCACGTCCGGGGGAAGCGCGCACGGCTGCCGCGCCTGGGCCACGTCCACCCCCGGGTTGGCCGCCAGCAACGGCTTGATGTGCTTCTCGTACGCCTCCTCCCACCTCTTGTTGTCCGGATCGGCGTAGGAGCGGTAGAGCGCGAGATCGACCAGGGTGCGCAGCGCGCCGTTGGAACCCGCGTTGACCGCCCACATCTCCGTCTTCTCCAGCGCGATGTCGTGGTGGCGCAGCTTCCTCTCCGGCTCCGCGACGAACCCGGCCAGCAGGGCCGCGTCGGTGGTCACCGCGTCGGCCGCCCGGCCGGCCGGCACGCCGTCCGCGAGGCGGTTCACGCACTTGCTGATCAGGAGCTCGGCGATGGGGTCGGTTTTGATCGCCTTCCTCAGCTCGGCCAGGGAGGTCGAGGTGCCGAGCGAGCAGACCTTCTTGCCCTCGAGCTGCCCCAGGGAGGCGACGCCGTCGTCGGGGTAGTCGGACCTGGTCACCACCGACTGCTCGGTGTAGAGGTAGGGCGTGGAGAAGCCGACGGAGGGGTCGGCCCTGCGTTCGGGGGTCACGCTGAAGGTCGCCACCACGAGGTCGACCTTGACGAACGCGCCCTCCGGGTCGCGGGCCTGCATGCGCGCCCTGTCCTCGGTCTCGATGGACAGGAAGTCGACCTGGTCGGGCCGGAAGCCCAGGTCCGCCGCGATCATGTAGGCGATGTCGATGTCGAAGCCCGTGTAACCGGTCTCGCCCGGCTTCCGCAGAGCGATGCCCGGGGTGTCCTCCTTCACGCCGATCAGGAGCCTGTCCTTGTTGAGGAGCCCCGCCTTCTCCCGCAGCTCGGCCTCGGTGGGGGGCCCGCCCACCCACGCGATGGACACGCCGACCACGACCGCGGCGAGGACCAGCGCGATCCAGGCGGCCAGCCGGAAGCGGCGGAACCGGCGCCTGCGGGGCGGTCCCGACGGTCCGGGCGGGCCCGTCTGCCCGGCGTGAACGTCCTCGACGTCCGTACCTTCGGGCCGAGGATCGCCGTCGTAGCGGTCGTCGTCGTCCCTCTCCCAGGCGCGGTCACGGTCGTACGCTCCCCGGGACCGCCGGTCGCGGTCGTAGCGGTCGTCGTCCCCCTTACGGGCGCGGTCACGGTCGTACGATCCGGGGGACCGCCGGTCGTACCCGCGGCGGTCGTCGTCCCGCCGGTCGCGGTCGCCGCCGTTCCGCCGGTCGGGAGCGTCACCGGCCGGTTCGCCGGTCGTCCGGCCGGGCCTGGCCGCGCGCCCGTCACCGGCCGGGCCGCCGGAACGATCAGGACGACGGGAGGGGCCGGGAGGGGACGGCACCCCCTCCGGCCGCTTTTCCCCGTCCGCAGGTTCCTGCGTCATGACACCCCCGGACTCCGCTATTTCTGGGCAGGCTATGTCGTTATCACCCACCGTGGGAGTCCCTTCATCAAGAAGTGATCAAATAAAAGCTCCTCGATATGGGAAGTCTGGTTTGGACGCTTTGCGAATTAGACAGCGAGAAGGCGGTGAATTCCCTCCCCGCGCAGTTCCTCGGCCGCCCCCGAGTGGACGACGTGCCCGGCGTCGAGAATGAGGAAGCGGTCGGCGAGGCGGAGCGCCAGATCCAGATACTGCTCGACCAGCAGGAGCGACAGGCCGGTGGCGTGCAGCCGCTCGATCGCCTCCTCGATCTCGATGATGATCGACGGCTGGATGCCCTCGGTGGGCTCGTCGAGGATGAGCAGCTTGGGACGGGTGACGAGGGCGCGGGCGATGGCGAGCTGCTGTTGCTGGCCGCCGGACAGGAACCCGGCACGCCGCTTGAGCAGCGGCTTCAGGCGCGGGAAGGTCTCCAGGGCCTCCTCCAGCGCCTCCTGCGGCCCCTTGGACGCCTCCAGCGTGACCTGGAGGTTGCCGAGCACGCTGAGCTGCGGGAAGGTCTCGTGCCCCTGGGGGACGTACGCCATGCCGAGCCGGACGCGTTCGTGGGGCGGCAGGCGCGTCACGTCGCGCCCCTCGAAGGTGACCGACCCCGCGGTGGCGGGCAGCACGCCCATCACCGTGTTGAGCAGGGTGGTCTTGCCGACCCCGTTGCGGCCCATCACGCACATCAGCTGCCCGGGCTCCACCTCCAGCGAGACCCCGAACAGCACCCGGGCCCTGCCGTACCCGGCGTCAAGTTCCTGTACCGACAGCATCGCTGCGCTTCCTTCCGAGATAGACCTCCTGCACGCGTGGGTCGTCGCGGACCTGGTCGACCGATCCCTCGATCAGCACCTTGCCCTCGTGCAGGACGGTGACCTGCGAGGCGTACCTGCGCAGGAACTCCATGTCATGTTCGATCACGATCACCGTGTGGTCGTTCGCCACGGAGGTCAGGAGTTCGCCGGTGCGTTCGCGCTCGTCCTTGGACATTCCGGCCACCGGCTCGTCCAGCAGGAGCAGCTTGGGGCTCTGGGTGAGCAGCATGCCGATCTCCAGCCACTGCCGCTGCCCGTGGGAGAGGACTCCCGCGGGCCGGTCGGCCAGTTCCTTCAGGCCGGTGGTCTCCAGTGCCCCGGCGACGGCGTCGGAGACGCCGCGCCTGCGCCGGGCCAGCGACCAGAGCGGGCGGCGGAAGGACGCCGCCAGGTCGAGGTTCTCCAGGACGCTGAGCTCCTCGAAGACCACCGAGGTCTGGAAGGTCCGCCCGACGCCGAGCCGTACGATCTTGTGCTCGCGCAGGCCGACCAGGCTGTGCCCGTCGAAGACGACCTCGCCGGTGGTCGGCCGGGTGAGGCCGGTGATGACGTCGACGAGCGTGGTCTTCCCCGCCCCGTTGGGGCCGATCAGGAAGCGCAGCTCCCCCTTCTCGACCGTCAGGTCGATGCCGTCGATGGCGCGGAAGCCGTCGAAGACCACCGACAGCCCGCGTACCTCGATCATCGGGCTCATCCGACCTCCTCCATCACTCTCGTGCCGGGGGCGTCCGCGGGTGGCGGTTCGGGGTCCGTACGGCGCCTCGACCTGCGCGCCCAGGCGTCGCGCGCCGACGCCGCCACGCCGAGGATCCCCTTGGGGGCCAGGGTCATGACGAGGATGAACAGCGCGCCCTGCAGGTAGAGCCAGCCGTCGGCGAACTGCTCGCTGAAGGACGTCTTGGCGTACCCCATGACGACCGCGCCGAGGATCGCCCCGGCCAGCGCGAACCTGCCGCCCACCGCGACCGCGACGACGAGTTCGAGGGAGGGGACCACGCCCAGCAGCGCGGGCGAGATGATGCCGACCACGGGCACGAACAGGGCCCCCGCGAGCCCGGCCATGCCCGCGGAGAGCGCGAAGGTGACGGTCTTCACCCTGGCCGGGTCGTAGCCGAGGAACCTGACGCGGTCCTCGCCGTCCCTGATGGCGACGAGCAGCCGCCCGAAGCGGCTGCCGACCAGCTGGCGGGCGCCGAGATAGAGCAGCCCGGTGACGGTCGCGACCGCGAAGTACAGCCCGCGCTGGGTGGAGTCGGCCGCCAGGTCCTGGCCGAACAGGTCGTAGAAGTTGGTCAGGCCGTTGGTGCCGCCGGTCAGGCCCTGCTGGCCGACGAGCAGGATGACGAACGCGGCGGCGAGCGCCTGGGTGAGGATCGCGAAGTAGGCGCCGCGCACCCGCTGCCTGAACACCAGCAGGCCCAGCACCGTGGCGATCAGCATCGGCCCGGCGACGACCATGACGAGCGCGAACACCGGGTTGGCGAACGGTTTCCACAGGGCGGGCAGCTGCTCGACCCCGCTCCACACCATGAAGTCGGGCAGGTCGCCCTGGGCGTCCACCAGTTTCAGGTGCATGGCCATGGCGTAGCCGCCGAGCCCGAAGAACACGCCCTGGCCGAGGACGAGCATGCCGCCCTGCCCCCAGGCCAGGCCGATGCCCAGGGCGATGATCGCGAAGCAGAGGTACTTGGCCAGCAGGCCGAGGCGGAAGGGCTCCAGCAGGAGCGGTGCGACCACCAGGGCCAGCACGGCCACCACCGCGAAGACCCCGGGCCCCCTGAGGCGTGCGAGATTCATGTCAAAGCCCTCGATCGGAGTACGAACAGGCCCTGCGGCCGGAACTGGAGGAAGGCGATGATCGCGGCGAACACGATGACCTTCGCCAGGCTGGCGTCGCTCCAGAACTCGGCGTACGAGTTGAGCAGGCCGAGTCCCGCGGCGGCGATGACGGCGCCGCGCAGCTGGCCGAGCCCTCCGGCGACGACCACGAGGAAGGCGTCGACGATGTAGTAGGTGCCGAGGGCGGGTCCGACGGGGCCGATGAGGGTGAGGGCCACCCCGGCGACCCCGGCCAGGCCCGAGCCGATGAAGAAGGTGCGCTGGTCCACGTGGGCGGTGTTGATGCCGCTCACCGCGGCCAGCTGCCGGTTCTGCATCACCGCCTGCATCCTCCGGCCCTGGCCGGTGCGGTTCATGTAGGCCCAGATGCCGACGACGGTGAGGACGGCGAGGGCGAAGATGAACAGCCGGTTGTAGGGCAGGGACGCGATGCCGCCCTGCAGCCAGGTGGGCGCCTGGACCTGCACGTTGGGCGCCCCGAACAGGTCGCGGGCGAGCTGCTGCAGCACGAGGCTGACGCCCCAGGTGAGCAGCAGGGTGTCGAGCGGGCGGCCGTAGAAGTGCCGGATCGCGGTCCGTTCCAGGATGAGTCCCATCAGCCCGGCGACCAGGAAGGCGACGGGCAGGGCGACGATCACGGCCATCCGGCCGGTGAGGTCCTGGAGCAGGTAGGCGGTGTACGCGCCCGCCATGATGAACTCGCCGTGGGCCATGTTGATCACGCCCATCTGGCCGAACGTGAACGTCAGGCCGAGGGCGATGAGGAGCAGCACGGCGCCGATGGACAGGCCGATCGGGAGCTGGTTGAGAAACGCCTCCACCGAAGGTCCCCTTCCTACGAGTGTTTGGCTCCGGAGCCGGGCCGTGCCGCATTGTGGGTGCGTCACGGCGCCGCCCGTGATCTGTCACGGCCCGGTCCGGAGCCGGTCTGAGAGGGGATCAGCCGTTGGCCAGGCCGCTCGCCCAGGGGTAGCCCTTGAGGTAGGGGTCGGGCTTGATCGGCTTGCCGGAGTTCCAGACCTCCTTGATGAGGCCGTCGGGCTGGATCACGCCGATCCTGGCCGTCTTGTACATGTGCTGGTTCTCGCCGTCGATGGTGACCAGGCCCTCGGGACGCTCCAGGGCGATGCCCCCGGCGGCCTTCCTGACCGCCTCGACCTCGACGGATCCGGCCTTCTTGGCGGCCTCGGCCCAGAGGTAGACGGCGTTGTACCCGGCCTCCATCGGGTCGGAGGTCACCTTGTCGGCGCCGTACTTGGCCTTGAACGCGGCGACGAACTTCTCGTTGGCCGGGTTCTCGGTGGTCTGGTAGTAGTTCCAGGCGACGGGGTGCCCGGCGATGTTGTCGACGCCGATGCCCTTGACCTCCTCCTCGGCGACGCTCACCGACAGGACGGGCATCTGCTCGGCGGTGACCCCGGCGCTGTTGAGCTGCTTGAAGAAGGCGACGTTGCTGTCGCCGTTGAGGGTGTTGAAGACGGCGTCCGGCTTGGCCTGGACGACCTTGTTGGTCAGCGTGCTGTACTCGGTGTGGCCGAGCGGGGTGTACTCCTCGCCGAGGATCTCCATCCCGTTCGCCGCCGCGTACGCCTTGATGATCTTGTTGGCGGTGCGCGGGAAGACGTAGTCGCTGCCGACCAGGAAGATCTTCTTCTTGCCCTGTTCCTTGAGGTAGTCGAGGCCGGGGATGATCTGCTGGTTGGTGGTCGCACCGGTGTAGAAGATGTACGGCGAGCTCTCCAGGCCCTCGTACTGGACCGGGTACCACAGCAGGGCCTTGCTCCGCTCGAACACCGGCAGCATCGCCTTGCGGCTGGCGGAGGTCCATCCGCCGAAGGTGGTGGCGACCTTGTCCTGGCGGATGAGCTTGGTGGCCTTCTCCGCGAAGGTGGGCCAGTCGGACGCGCCGTCCTCGACCACGGGGATCAGCTTCTTGCCGAGCACGCCGCCCGCGGCGTTGATCTCCTCGATGGCCAGTAGCTCGGAGTCCCTGACGGTCACCTCGCTGATGGCCATGGTGCCGCTGAGCGAGTGCAGGATGCCGACCTTGATGCCGTCCTCACCGCCACCGGCGGAGGCCGCGTTCGTGCCCGCAGGGGCTTCGCTTCCACAGGCGGCCAGCGCCGCGGCCAGCGCCACGACGGTGACACCGGAGCGCCATGCTGTGTTCCTCAATGACTTTCCTCCTTGCCGGTACGGCCCCCGCACCGATCTATCTGCCGTCAAGGTGACTGAGTGAGGTTTCCCGGCCAGTTCGCCATTGTTAATTGCGGTTTACCGGGAGCTAACCGTCGTGACAGGACGTGGCGACGCGGACACCGTGCCAGTTTTTATCCAGACAAATAAGCAAATTTCGTGATACCTACTTCGGGACGCGTCGGCATACCCGCAGGAAGGGAGCCGCCGATGGACGCTTTTCCCCCGTTCGCACGGTCCGCGCCACCTGGAAACCAGCTCGACATCGACGTGCAACATCATGGAAACCGCCGGTTCCTATGGTCCGGGAATGCGGCTCACACCACACGAGCAGGAACGCCTGCTCATCCACGTCGCCGCCGGTGTCGCCCGCGATCGCAGGTCACGGGGCCTCCGGCTCAACCACCCCGAGGCCACCGCGATCATCGCGTCCTTCCTCATGGAGGGCGCCAGGGACGGGCGCACCGTCGCCGAGCTGATGGACGCGGGCCGCAAGGTGCTGTCCCGCGACGACGTCATGGACGGGGTGCCCGAGATGTTGTCGTCGGTCCAGATCGAGGCCACCTTCCCCGACGGCACCAAGCTCGTCACCGTCCACCAGCCCATCCCGTGAGCCCGGCCGATCCCGTGCGGAACCCGCGACTCCCGGCCGATCCCGTGCACCCCAGGAACGGTGAGCGCCGATGACACCCGGTGAGATCCAGTACGGCGACGCGCCCATCCCGCTCAACCCGGGCCGCGAGCGCGTCACCGTCCGCGTCGTCAACACCGCCGACCGGCCGATCCAGGTCGGCTCGCACTACCACTTCGCCGCGTGCAACCCCGGCCTGGAGTTCGACCGCCAGGCGGCCTGGGGCACCCGGCTCGACGTCCCGGCCGGAACGGCGGTGCGCTTCGAGCCCGGCGTGGAGCGCGACGTGACCCTCGTGCCGATCGGCGGGCTGCGGATCGTCCCCGGTCTCCGCCCCGAGTGGGCCGGACCTCTCGACGGGAGCCCCCGTGTTCATTGAACGATCCCGCTACGCCGCGCTCTACGGTCCCACCACCGGCGACCGGATCAGGCTGGCCGACACCGACCTGCTCGTCGAGGTCACCGAGGACCTGTCGATGGGCCCGTCGGGGGCGGGCGACGAGGCCGTCTTCGGCGGCGGCAAGGTCATCAGGGAGTCGATGGGCCAGGCCAGGACCACCAGGGCCGAGGGCTCGCCCGACCTGGTGATCACCGGCGCGGTGATCCTCGACCACTGGGGCGTGGTGAAGGCCGACATCGGGGTCAGGGACGGCCGCATCGTCGCGATCGGCAAGGCCGGTAACCCCGACACCATGGACGGCGTCCACCCCGACCTGGTCATCGGCCCCTCGACCGAGATCCTCGCGGGCAACGGGAAGATCCTGACCGCCGGGGCGATCGACTCCCACGTCCACCTGATCTGCCCGCAGATCCTCGACGAGGCCCTCGCCGCGGGGGTGACCACCATCGTGGGCGGCGGCACCGGGCCCGCCGAGGGCACCAAGGCCACCACCGTCACCGGCACCTGGTATCTCGCCCGGATGCTGGAGTCGCTCGACTCCTACCCGATCAACGTCGCGCTGCTCGGCAAGGGCAACACGGTCAGCCGCGACGGCCTGCTCGAACAGCTCCGCGCCGGGGCCTCGGGGTTCAAGCTGCACGAGGACTGGGGCACCACCCCCGCCGCCATCGACGCCTGCCTGTCGGTCGCCGACGCCACCGGCACCCAGGTCACGATCCACACCGACACCCTCAACGAGGCCGGGTTCGTGGAGTCGACGCTGGCGGCGATCGGCGACCGGATGATCCACGCGTACCACACCGAGGGGGCGGGCGGCGGGCACGCGCCGGACATCATCAAGGTCGCCTCCTACGGCAACATCCTGCCGTCGTCGACCAACCCGACCCGCCCGCACACCGTCAACACGCTCGACGAGCACCTCGACATGCTGATGGTCTGCCACCACCTCAACCCGTCCATCCCCGAGGACCTGGCGTTCGCCGAGTCCCGGATCCGGCCGTCCACGATGGCGGCCGAGGACATCCTGCACGACATGGGCGCGATCTCGATGATCGGCTCCGACTCCCAGGCGATGGGCCGGGTGGGCGAGACGATCATCCGTACCTGGCAGACCGCGCACGTGATGAAGCGCCGCCGGGGCGCGCTTCCCGGCGACGGTCCCGCCGACAACCTCCGTGCCCGGCGCTACGTCGCCAAGTACACGATCTGCCCGGCCGTCGCCCACGGCCTGGACGGCGAGGTCGGCTCGGTGGAGACCGGCAAGCTGGCCGACCTGGTCCTGTGGGACCCGGCCTTCTTCGGCGTCAAACCGGACCTGGTGGTCAAGGGTGGTGTCATCGCGTACGCCCAGATGGGCGACGCCAACGCCTCCATCCCGACCCCGCAGCCGGTCATGCCGCGCCCGATGTTCGGCGCCGCCCCGGTCACCGCCGCCGCCACGTCGGTCCACTTCGTCGCCCCCCTCGCGATCGAGGACGGTCTCGCCGACCGCCTGGCCGTACGCAGGCGCCTGCTGCCGGTGGCCGACGTACGCCGCAGGGGCAAGGAGAGCATGCCGCTCAACGACGCCATGCCCAGGATCGACATCCATCCCGACACCTTCGCCGTCAGCGTCGACGGCGAGGTCATCGAACCCGCCCCCGCCGAGACCCTGCCCATGACCCAGCGCTACTTCCTGTTCTGAGTGTTCTGAGTGTTCTGACCGGCTCGACGTCCCGTCCCGTACGGCCGAAAGGAGGTCCGTGGCGCATGAACGCCGCGTTGCTGCTCCTGGCCGACTCCCGCCTGCCCGCCGGGGGCCACGGCCACTCCGGGGGCGCCGAGGAGGCGGTCAGGATCGGTGCGATCCACGACCTTCCCAGCCTCGCCGCCTTCCTGCGGGGCCGCCTGGCCACCGCGGGCCTGGTGACGGCCGCCCTCGCCGCCTCGGCCTGCGAACTCGGCGCGGCACACCTCTCCGCGAGCCTCCCGCCCCCGGCGAGCGGCCCACCGGCGGAGGCTCCCGCGCGGGCGAACGGCGCCGTCCTCCTCCCCGGCCACGGTCCCGCGCACACTCCTGCTCCCGCTCCCGGGAACGGCTCGTCTCCGGATCCGGAGGCGAGCCGTTCCCGGTGGGTACGGCTGGACGCGGAGGCCGACGCCAGGATCTCCTCGCCCGCCCAGCGGGAGGCGAGCCGCACGCAGGGCAGGCTGCTGCTGCGGACCTCGCGGAGGATCTGGCCCTCCCCGGTGCTCGACACGCTGGCCGGGGCCGTCTCCCAGGGAGTCCACCACCCCCTCGCGCTCGGCGCGGTGGCGGCCGTGGCGGGGTGCTCCCCCGCCGAGGCCGCCCTCGCGGCGGCCTACACCTCCGTCACCGCACCCGCCACGGCGGCGGTGCGGCTGCTGGGCCTGGACCCGGTCGCCGTCCACCGCCTGCTCGCCGACCTCGCCCCGGCCCTGGAGAGGGTCGCGACCACCGTCCCCACCGGGGAGACCCCGCGGTCGCGGGAGTCACAGGCGTCCTGGGAGTCCGGGAAGCCCCGGGAGCCCTGGGAGCCCTGGGAGCCCTGGGAGTCACTGCCCGCGCACGCCGCCCCCGCGCTCGACCTGCTCGCCGAACAGCACATCCGCGCAGATCTGAGGCTCTTCGTCTCCTGACGACCATCTGGAAGGACGGTGACCCCCATGGGCGCCAACCACGACGACCACCACCACGCCGCCGACCCTCACGGACGAGCACTGCGTCTGGGCATCGGAGGCCCCGTCGGCAGCGGCAAGACCGCACTGACCGCGGCCCTGTGCCGGACGCTCGGTCCCTCGATGCGCCTGGGCGTGGTGACCAACGACATCTACACCACCGAGGACGCCGACTTCCTGCGCAGGGCGGGCGTGCTCAACCCGGAACGGATCGTCGCCGTCCAGACCGGGTGCTGCCCGCACACCGCCATCCGCGACGACATCGCGGCCAACCTCGACGCGGTGGAGAGCCTGGAGGAGCGGTTCGGCCCGCTCGACCTGGTGATCGTGGAGAGCGGCGGGGACAACCTCACCGCCACCTTCAGCAGGGGCCTGGCCGACCGGCAGATCTTCGTACTGGACGTGTCGGGCGGCGACAAGGTCCCGCGCAAGGGCGGTCCCGGGGTGACGACGGCCGACCTGCTCGTGGTCAACAAGACCGACCTGGCCCCGATGGTCGGCGCGGACCTCACGGTCATGTCACGCGACGCGGCGGCCGTACGGGAGGGCAGGCCCGTGCTGTTCACCTCGATCAGGGAGGATCCGAGCGCGCACGCGGTCTCCGAATGGGTCACCGGACTGGTCGAGTCCTGGGCTCACGAGCACTCCAACGCCTGATCATGTCCGTCACCGACTCCGCCCCCGCTCCCGGCCGCGTACCCGTGCATGACGCCCCCACGCCCGCGCGGCCCGTACGGCCGGAGCCGGGGCGGGCCGGGCGGCGGTCGATGAGGGCGCGGGCGGAGATCGCCACCCGGCGCGACTCCGGCGGCCGGACCGTCCTGGCCACGATGCGTTCGGGGCCGCCGATCACGGTACGGGCGACCGCGCCTGGCCAGGTGCATCTGGTGTCCACCGCCGCGGGTCCGCTGGGCGGCGACGACCTGGCCCTCGACATCGAGGTGGCGCCGGGCACCGCGCTGGAGGTGCGGTCGGTCGCGAGCACGCTGGTGCTGCCCGGCTTCACGGGGGCCGAGTCGCTGATGACGATCACGGCCAGGGTCGGCGCGGGCGCCTCGCTGCGGTTCGCGCCGGAGCCTACGGTGCTCGCGGCGGGCTGCCTGCACCGCATGGTCGTCCGGCTGGACCTGGCCGAGGACGCGCGGGTGTTCTGGCGTGAGGAGATCGTCTTCGGCCGGCACGGCGAGCGGCCGGGACGTTGCCACTCGCGCTTCGACGCCGTCCTCGGCGGGCTGCCGCTGCTCCGCCAGGAGTTCGTGGTGGGCGACCCGGAGATCGACGGCAGCTCCGCCGTCTACGGTGACGCCCGCTGCGTGGGCAGCACCCTGATCACCGGACGGGCGCCGGAGACGGTGGTCGGGGACGGCTGGGCCGTCCTTCCGCTGGCCGGCCCCGGCACCCTGGTCTCCGCCCTCGGCCGGGACGCCGTCGAGCTACGGCGGCGGCTCCGGACCGGCGAGGAGGCGGCCACCCCCGAGGAGGCGGGGCCTCCTCGGTCGTAGCGCCGCCCTTTCGTGGCACCGCCTCCGAGAAAAGCGGCCGGGCGTCCGTCGTGACCCCCTCTCCGAGGGGGCGTCCGGGCCGCCAGCCGTAGCACCGCCTCTGAAGGGGGCGGGGGCCGTCCGTCATGGCACCCCTCCGGGAAAGGGTGGCCGGGCCGTCAGTCGTAGAAGCCCAGGCGGCGGAGCTGCTTGGGGTCGCGCTGCCAGTCCTTGGCGACGCTGATGCGCAGGTCGAGGTAGACGCGGGTGCCGAGGAGGGCCTCGATCTGCTGGCGGGCGCGGCTGCCGACGTCCTTGAGCCGGGACCCCTTGTGCCCGATCACGATGGCCTTCTGGGACGGGCGCTCGACGAACATGTGCGCGTAGATGTCGAGGAGGTCGTCGCGGCCCTCCCTGGGCATCATCTCGTCGACGACGACCGCGATCGAGTGCGGCAGCTCGTCGCGTACGCCCTCCAGGGCCGCCTCGCGGATCAGCTCGCCCACCAGCACCTGCTCGGGCTCGTCGGTGAGCTGGCCTCCCTCGTACAGCGGCGGGCTCTCCGGGAGGTGCTGGACCAGCACGTCGGCCAGCACGTCGAGTTGCTCGCCCGACTGCGCGGAGACCGGGACGATGTCGTCGAACTCGGCGAGCTGGGAGATCGCGAGCAGCTGCGCGGCGATCTGCTCGCGGGCCGCCAGGTCGCATTTGGTCACCACGGCGACCACCGGGGTCTTCTTGATGCCCGCGAGCTTCTCCGCGATGAACCGGTCGCCCTTGCCGATGGGCTCGTTGGCGGGCACGCAGAAGCCGATCACGTCGACCTCGGTGAGGGTGGAGAGCACCAGGCTGTCCAGCCGCTCGCCCAGGAGCGTGCGGGGCCGGTGCAGACCCGGAGTGTCGACGATGACGAGCTGGGAGTCGGGACGGTGCACGATGCCACGGATGGCCCGGCGGGTCGTCTGGGGCTTGGAGGAGGTGATCGCCACCTTCGTGCCGACCAACGCGTTCATCAGCGTGGACTTGCCGACGTTGGGCCGGCCGACGAAGCAGGCGAAACCGGCATGGAAATCAGCAGCTGAGGAACTCACGTCAACCATTGTCGCCGATGCCGGACTCAGCTCTGACGCGGCGTCCCGTCGGGACCGGCCACGAGCACGGTCTCGCCGCCCAGATCGCGGACCGCCCGCGTGTCGGCGTCGGAGGGACCGTCACCCGCGGTGACCAGCGCGGCGGCCTCCAGCGACTCCGCTCCGCTGGACACGGCCATCGCCACGGCGACCTGGAGCGCCGACAGGGTCAGCGACGGCAGCGCCACATTGGTCGCCGAGTAGGTCCGGCCGGTCTCGTCCCGTACGGCGGCCCCCTCGGCGGCGCCGTTGCGGGCACGGGCGGAACGGGCCAGCACGATGATCTTCTTGTCCTCGGGATCGAGGGTCGCGTCACTCACGGCACAAGGGTATTCAGCTCCCCGCCCTCACGGCGACCCGCTCTCACTGCGGCCCGGCCTCATCCGGTCGGCGCTCCCGCCCGGACAGTCCCCCTCAGACAGCGCCCTCTTGCACAGCGTCCTCCCGGGCGGTTCTCCGCTCACGCGCCGACCTCGTCGACCAGCAGGCGGGTGAGCTGCCCGGTGCGCGCGGGGTCGACCTCCCTGACCCCGGCGTGCACCAGCGAGATCAGGGTGTGCCCGCTGAGGGCGAACACCAGGTGGATCTCGTACGGGTATCCGTTCAGCCTGCCGTTCAGCCGCCTGGCCTGCACCCCGCCGTCGACCCCGCCCAGGTCCGCGTCCAGGTCCAGGTCGGAGACCCTGAAGGCGGTGCCGCGACCCGCGAGGGGGGCGCGCGCGACCGGGCAGCCGCCCAGCGCCTCGGCGAGCTCGCCGAAGTGGAGCGCGGCGTCGTCACCGGCGTAGGAGGCCAGCCCGAACCCGGCCAGCTCCCCGACCCCGTCCCCCTGGTAGGTCACGGCGGCCCGCGCCCCCAGCGCCCGCTTCGGCGGCCTGTTTCCGGCGGCGTCGAGGACGAGCCTGCAGTCCTCGTCGACGGGCTTGAAGGGCGCGCGCCAGCCGTCGCGCGGGCGGGCCGAGAACCCGTCCGGCAGGTCCCGCGCCCCGCTGAGCACCCCCCGCAGCCGGTTCAGCTCCGCGGCGCGGTCCGTGGCGCCGCCGGGCCCCTCGCCACACCCGGCCGAAACGCTCGATACGAATCCACACAACACCGCAAAAACCACAAAACTCATCGCCCGCCTCATGAACATTCCCCCGATGTCATGCGCGAGGCGTCCCGTCCCCGCCGACCCGCTTTCTTCCCCGTCACCAAAAGCGGCAATCATTCAATAAACGCCTAAGGGTGCCCTCAACCGCATTTCACGGTCGAGAACACCCTTGAGCGAGTGACGCAGGACAGCCTCGGAGCCCTGCGTGACTCTGTCTCCCCCTGGAGCCGATCCCCCGCACCGCGAACCCCTCCGGGCGCCGGGACCTTCCCCACCGGCTCCCGCGCGACCGGGTGCCGTGGAAGAAGCATCGCGCGACCCGCTTGCAGAAGGCTTGCGGACGGCTTGGGAACGGATGGCCCGCCCCGGATCCGGCTCGTCCTGCCCCCGGGCCGCCACGGCGGCCCGGGGCCCCTCACTGGTCGGCGGAGGCCGAGACGGAGTCGGGCTCGGCGGGGACGGCCCTGGTGACGAGGACCGTGCCGATCCGGTTGCGGCGCCCGGCGAGGCTCTCGGCCGTCAGGCTGAGCCCCTCCACCACCGCCTGGGAACCGGCGATCGGCACCCGCCCCAGCGCGTGCGCCAGCAGCCCCCCGACGGTCTCGACGTCGTCGACCTCAAGCTCGATGCCGAACAGGTCCTCCAGGTCGCCCACCGGGAGCCTGGCGGTCACCCGGACCGCGCCGTCCGCCAGCGGCTCCACCCTGGGCGCCTCCTGGTCGTACTCGTCGGCGATCTCACCGACGATCTCCTCCAGGATGTCCTCGATGGTGACCAGACCGGCCGTGCCGCCGTACTCGTCGATGACGATGGCCTGGTGGATCTGACGGGCCTGCATCTCGCGGAGAAGCTGGTCGATCGGCTTGCTCTCCGGCACGTAGGTGGCCGGGCGCATGAGGGACTCCACCGGCTCGGCGCGTCCCTCGTCACCGGTGTCCTGCACCCGGCGCGCGATGTCCTTGAGGTAGGCGATGCCGATGACGTCGTCCTCGTTCTCGCCGACCACGGGGATCCGCGAGAAACCGCTGCGCAGGGCGAGCGACAGGGCCTGGTTCAGCGTCTTGCCGCGCTCGATGAACACCATGTCGGTGCGCGGCACCATGACCTCGCGGGCCAGGGTGTCACCGAGCTCGAAGACCGAGTGGATCATCTCCCGCTCGTCGGGCTCGATCACCCTGCGCTCCTCGGCCAGGTCGACCAGGTCGCGCAGCTCGGCCTCCGAGGTGAAGGGTCCCTCGCGGAAGCCCTTGCCGGGCGTCACCGCGTTGCCGAGCAGGATGAGCAGCTTGGGCAGGGGGCCGAAGATCCGGGTCAGGCCGTAGACCAGGGGCGCGCTGGCGAGCGCGATCGGCTCCGCGTGCTGGCGGCCCAGCGTACGCGGGGAGACCCCGACGATCACGTAGCTGATGACGATCATGACGGCCGCCGCGGCGGCGTAGGCCCAGCCCTGGTCGCCGAGCCAGTCGATGAAGAGCAGCGTGGCGATCACCGTGGCGACCAGCTCGCAGCTCAGCCTGAGCAGGAGCAGGAGGTTCAGGTAGCGCGGCGGGTCGGCGACGATGGCCTGAAGGCGCCCCGCGCCCCGGCGCCCGTCGCGGCAGAACTCCTCCGCGCGAACCCTTGAGATGCGGGTCAGGGCCGTCTCCGCGCTGGCGATCAACCCGCCGACCACGACGAGGACGACGGCCGAGAACAACCACCCGTTGGCGAAGTTCACCGCTGGGGGCGCACCTCCCGCCACGACTCCAGAAGCTCGCCCTGAAGGCCGAACATCTCCTTGTGCTCCTCGGGCTCCGCGTGGTCGTAGCCGAGCAGGTGGAGGATGCCGTGCGTGCACAGCAGCTCCAGCTCGGCCTCGGTGCCGTGCCCGGCCTCGGCCCCCTGCTTGGCGGCCACCTGCGGGCAGAGCACCACGTCGCCGAGGAGCGCCGGGTCGGTGGGCGCGTCGCCCTCCTGCCTGGCTCCCGCGCCGGGCCCGGGGCGCAGCTCGTCCATCGGGAAGGCCAGCACGTCCGTGGGGCCCGGCTCGCCCATCCACTGCTCGTGCAGCACCGACATCGCCTCTTCGTCGACGACCAGGATCGACAGCTCGGCGAGCGGGTTGATGCCCATCCGCTCCAGCACGTGCCCCGACAGGGAGACGATGAGCCCCTCGTCGATCTCGACGCCGGACTCGTTGTTGACCTCGACGCTCATCGGCCCTTCACCGCTCCCCGCTCGCCGCGCGATCGGCGCGACAGGTGGGTGTCCCGCGACCCGATCCGCTTCCCGCGCCGGAGTCGCTCCGCGCTCATCGCTCGCCCACCGCTTCTCGACCGGCCGCCGGCCCGTCCGTTCTCATGATCTCCCCCGGGGGCGCTTGGCCACACCCTTGATCTGCTCCACGGCGCTGCTCTGGCGCTGCGTCTCGTCGTAGCGCCCGTACGCGTCCACGATGTCTCCCACCAGCTTATGCCGTACCACGTCGGCACTGGTCAGGCGGCTGAAGTGGATGTCGGAGATGCCGTCGAGGATGTCCTGGACGACCCGGAGGCCGCTCTGCGTGCCGTTCGGCAGGTCGACCTGGGTGACGTCACCGGTGACGACGATCTTCGAGTTGAAGCCCAGCCGCGTCAGGAACATCTTCATCTGCTCCGGCGAGGTGTTCTGCGCCTCGTCCAGGATGATGTAGGCGTCGTTGAGCGTACGGCCGCGCATGTAGGCCAGGGGGGCGACCTCGATCGTGCCCGCGGCCATCAGCCTGGGGATCGAGTCGGGGTCGAGCATGTCGTGCAGCGCGTCGTAGAGCGGGCGCAGGTAGGGGTCGATCTTCTCGTAGAGCGTGCCCGGCAGGAAGCCCAGCCTCTCGCCCGCCTCGACGGCGGGGCGGGTGAGGATGATCCGGTTGACCTTCTTCTCCTGGAGGGCCTTCACGGCCTTCGCCATGGCGAGGTAGGTCTTGCCCGTGCCGGCCGGGCCGATGCCGAAGACGATGGTGAACTTGTCGATCGCGTCGACGTAACGCTTCTGGTTCACGGTCTTCGGGCGGATGGTCCGGCCCCGCGAGGAGATGATGTCCAGGGAGAGAACCTCGGCGGGCCTGTCGGAGGTCATCCGCAGCATGGCGATGCTGCGCTCGACCGCGTCGGCCGTGAGCTGCGCGCCCCCGCGGACGAGCTCGGACATCTCCTCGAAGAGCCGCACCACGGTGCTGCTCTCCTCGGGGCTGCCGGTGACGGTGATCTCGTTGCCCCGGACGTGGATGTCGGCGCGGAAGGCGCCCTCGATGACGCGCAACAGCTCGTCGCGCGAGCCCAGCAGGCTGACCATCGACTGATCGTCCGGAATAACCACCTTCGCCTGGATCCGGCTGGCACCCCGGGACCTCGGCGTCGTTCTGCTGGAATCGTTTGTCTCGGACATGAGCGGGCCTTACGGCCTGTTCGCCTCCAGATATAGGCGTGGAACTTCAACGCCATGCTATCCGCGATCGCCGGGATCGCGCCTACCGGTTTTCAGCCGGGCGGCCACCGCAGGTCGCGCCCGCCGATCACGTGTCCGTGCACGTGGAAGACGGTCTGACCGGCGCCGGGCCCGGTGTTGAACACCAGCCGGTAGCCGGACTCGGCGACCCCCTCCAGCAGGGCGACCTCGTGCGCCGCCCTGATCACCTCGTCGGCCAGGCCGTGGTCGGCCGCGGCCAGGGCCGCCGCGTCCCTGTGGTGCTCCTTGGGGACCACCAGCACGTGGGTCGGCGCCTGGGGGTTGACATCGCGGAAGGCCAGCGCGCGATCGGTCTCGTAGACGATCTCCGCGGGAATCTCCTTGGCCACGATCCTGCAGAACAGGCAGTCGGCTTCGCTCACCATGACAGGCACCATACCGCCGAGGACGTTGCGAATCGGTGATGGTTCCCGTCCGCAAACAAAGATCCGCCCGGATATGGTGGGTGTGCAAAACTTCAACCACGACAGCCCTTTGCGCACAGCAATATATGGCCGCCTGGCGAGGACACGACTGGGTCATGCCCCCTAATGAACCGGAAGAGCGTAAACCCTCTGGGAAGGCCAAGCGTCCCACTGATGTGACCACCGAGACCCTCGTGGCCGACAGGTCGCTCGGGGCGGTGCCCGTCGGATGGGATGCCGACATGGCCGTTACCGCGCTCTACAGCGCGCACTATCGGTCTCTTGTGCGTCTCGCCGTCTTACTCGTCCGCGATATGGCAACCGCGGAGGAGGTCGTGCAGGACGCGTTCGTCGCCATCCATGGCGCCTGGCGCCGACTGCGCGACACCGACAAGGCACTGGCCTACCTGCGACAGTCGGTCGTCAACCGATCACGTTCGGTGCTTCGGCACCGGGCGGTCGTCGAGAAGTACGCGCCCAAGGGCATGCCCGACGCGCCGAGCGCCGAGAACGGCGCGATCGGCGAGTTCGAGCGGTCCGCCGTCATCGAAGCGCTCCGCGGGCTGCCCGCACGCCAACGGGAGGCCCTGGTCCTGCGTTACTACGGAGACCTGTCCGAGGCGCAGATCGCCCACGCGATGGGCATCAGCAAAGGCGCGGTCAAGAGCCACACGGCTCGCGGCATGGCCGCCCTACGAACCTCACTGGAGCAACTGTCATGACCGACTCCCCGGATGAGTACGGCGAGCTGCTTCGCCGCGCGCTCAGCGCGGAGGCGAACTCGGTCGTTCCCTCCCCGGACGGGCTGGAGATAATCCGGGGCCGCATCGAGCGGCGCGGGCTCCGCTGGCTGGTGTGGTGGCGCGCGGGGGCCTCCGTCGCCGGCGCGGTTCTCGTCGCGGCGACCGTCGTCATGGTGGTTCCCCAGTTCCGCGAGCAGGTGATCCCCCGGGTGAGCACCGAAGGGGTCAACTTCACCGAGGCGACCCCTCCCGTCGACGGGTCGGCCACCTCGCGTCCCCCGGCGCCCGACCCGCAGCCGCCGTCCAACCACGCCCCGCTCCCGGCCGTCAGCAGGTCGGGTCCCGGTGCCACGATGCTCCCTCCGACGCCCACCACGTCCAGGAGCGCGACCTCCAGCGCGCGGCCGACCTCCAGGACCAACCCGGCGACGACGGTTCCCAAGCCCGCGGCGACGCCGACGCCCACCTGCCCCACCTCCCTCGACAGCCCCGACGCCGAGCCCAGCGGGGTCCCCGCGAGGTGTGAGGAGGTCGAGGCGACACCGACGCCGACGAGGACGCGGACGAGGCCACCGGCTCCCTCGGAGAGCCCGTGCTCGCCCGACGAGTGCGCGCCCTCGGACGACGTGTCGCCCCCCGTGCCGACGGAGGCGAGCACCCTCGCCCCGACCCCCATCCAGAGCTAGCGCGGTGACCGGTCACGGCGAGCCCTGACCGGTCCTCCTCGAAGGGTCTTCGCGGCAGGTGTTACCAGCGGCCGGTGCGCGTCTGGAGCACCGCCGCCGCGACGACCCCGGCCGTCGAGGTGCGCAGCACCGTCGGCCCGAGCAGCGCCGGTACGGCCTTGGCCTCGCGGAACGCGGCGATCTCCTCCCCGGACACCCCGCCCTCGGGGCCGACCACCACGACGATGTCGCCGCCCGCGGGGAGAGGCAGCCCGGACAGCGGCGCGGCGGCCTCCTCGTGCAGCACGACCCCCAGCGCCGCCGCCGACAGCAGGCCCGTCACCTTCGCGGTGGAGGCGAGCTCCGTCACCTCGGGCAGGTGGAAGCGGCGCGACTGCTTGCCCGCCTCGCGGGCCGTGGAGCGCCAGCGGGCCAGCGCCCTGGCCGCCCGCTCGCCCTTCCACTGGGTGACGCACCTGGCCGCGGACCAGGGAACGATCACGTCGACCCCCGCCTCGGTCATCATCTCCACGGCCAGCTCGCCCCGGTCGCCCTTGGGCAGGCCCTGGACCACGACCAGGCGCGGTGACGGCGCGGGCACGTCGTGGCGGCGCAGCACCTCGACCCGGAGCGAGTCCTTGCCCGCCTCGATCACCACGCACTCGGCGACGGAGCCCGCCCCGTCGGTCAGGTCGAGCCGCTCGCCCGCCCGCAGCCGCCGTACGGCCGCCGCGTGGCGTCCCTCGGGACCGCCGAAGACGAACTCCGGCCTGGCCAGGTCGCCGGGCTCGGCCAGGAAGACCGGGACGGTCATGGGCCGTCGGGGCGGACCGCGCCGGGGTGCCGCGACCGGGAACGGGCCGGGACGACGCGCGAAGCCGAACGTCCCGGCCGGGAGCGGGCCGCGTCAGCGGCCATTGAAGGCGTCCCGCAGGCGGGAGAAGAAGCTCTGCTGCCCGGGGGCGAACTTGCCCGGCGGGCGCTCCTCGCCGCGGAGCCTGGCGAGCTCCTTCAGGAGGTCCTCCTGCTCGGTGTCGAGGCGGGAGGGGGTCTCCACGTTCACGTGGATGAGCAGGTCGCCCCGGCCCGTTTCGTTCAGCCGCTGCACGCCCCGCCCGTAGAGCGGGATCGTCTGCCCCGACTGCGTGCCGGGGCGGATGTCGAGCTCCTCGGCGCCGTCGAGCGTCTCCATGGTCAGGATGGTGCCGAGCGCGGCGGCGGTCATCGGGATCTGCACGGTGCAGTGCAGGTCGTCGCCGCGCCTCTCGAAGATCTCGTGGGGACGCTCGACGATCTCCAGGAACAGGTCTCCGGGCGGGCCTCCACCCGGGCCGATCTCCCCCTCGCCGGCGAGCTGGATGTGGGTGCCGTCCTCGACCCCGGCCGGGATGCGGACCTTGATGGTCCGCCGGGTGCGGACCCTGCCGTCGCCGGAGCACTCCTGGCAGGGGTTGCGGATGATCGATCCGAAGCCGCCGCACTGGGGGCAGGGCCGGGAGGTCATGACCTGGCCGAGGAAGGACCGGGTGACCTGGGACACCTCGCCACGGCCGTGACACATGTCACAGGTGTCGGGGTGGGTGCCCGCCGCGGCGCCGGAGCCCGTGCAGACCTCGCAGACCACGGCGGTGTCGACGACCAGCTCGCGGGTGGTGCCGAAGCCCGACTCGCGCAGGTCGAGCTCGACCCTGATGGTGGCGTTGCGCCCTCGGCGGGCCCGGGAGCGGGGACCTCGCCCGCCGCCGCCACCGGCCGCGCCGAAGAAGGCGTCCATGATGTCGCTGAACGGGAACCCGGCGCCGAAGCCCCCGGCCCCCGCGGCCCCGCCCGAGGCGAACGGGTCGGCGCCCATGTCGTACATCTGTCGCTTGCCGGAGTCGGACAGGACCTCGTAGGCCTGCGTGATCTCCTTGAAGCGCTCCTGGGTCTCGGGGTCGGGGTTGACGTCGGGATGCAGCTCGCGCGCCAGGCGGCGGTACGCCTTCTTGATCTCCTCCGCACTGGCGTCGCGGCGCACCCCGAGGGTGCCGTAGTAGTCGCTCTTAGCCACTTTTCGTTGACCTCTTATGATGCAGCCAGGATCTGGCTGACGTAGCGTGCCACCGCGCGCACCGCGCCCATCGTGACCGGGTAGTCCATTCGCGTCGGGCCCAGCACACCGAGCCGGGCCAGTTGCTTGTCCCCAGAACCGTATCCGGCGGCGACGATGGACGTGCCCTGGAGTCCGGTGTAGGGGTTCTCCGATCCGATCCGCACGGTCAGCGCGGAAAGGTCGGAGGTCTCACCGAGCAGTCGCATGAGCACGACCTGCTCTTCCAGGGCCTCCAGCACGTCGCGGAGCCCGACGGTGAAGTCGGCTCCCGCGAGGTTGGCGGCCCCGGCAAAAACGATCTTCTCATCATGCCTGTCCACCAGGGACTCAAGCAGTACGGACAGGATAGTGGCCGCGAGCGGCCGGTCCTCCGTGGGCAGCCGCTCCGGCAGGTCGGCGACCCTGTCGGGGACGCTGGTGAGCCCGCATCCGTCGAGGGAGGCGTTGAGCATCGCGCGCAGATGGGCCACGCGCTGCTCGTCGACGACGTTGGTCAGCTCGACCACGCGCTGCTCGACCCTGCCGGTGTTGGTGATCAGCACGAACATCAGCCGGCGCTCGCTCAGCGGCACCAGCTCGACGTGCCTGACCGTCGAGTGGGTCAGCGTCGGATACTGCACCACGGCGACCTGCCGGGTGAGCTGGGCCAGCAGCCGCACCGTCCGCATGACGACGTCGTCGATGTCCACCGCGCCCGCGAGAAAGCTCTCGATGGCCTTGCGTTCCGCGCTCGACAGGGGTTTCACCTGCGAGAGCCGGTCGACGAAGAGCCGGTAGCCCTTGTCGGTGGGCACCCGGCCGGCGCTGGTGTGGGGCTGGGCGATGTAGCCCTGCTCCTCCAGAACCGCCATGTCGTTGCGGATCGTCGCCGGGGACACCCCCAGGTTGTGCCGGTCCGCGAGAGCTTTCGAACCCACCGGCTCGTTGGTGGACACGTAGTCCTCGACGATGGCGCGGAGCACGGCGAGCTTGCGGTCGTCGACCAACGTGGTCACCTCCCTGCCTGCGTTCAGAGGGAAACACGAGGTTTGGCACTCTGTGTTCCCGAGTGCCAAGTGTACGGCCCCGTCGCGGAAGGCGCGATAAGCAAGAGCTGCGGATGATGACGGCAAGCCGTTGTCAAGTCAACTGCTATCGCGATCCAAGCGACACCCACCACAATTTGGTCATGTCCAACGATTTCGGTTCTTATCCGGGCGACGCCTCCCGCGGCCCCGGTCACGGCGGCCCCCAGCAGCCGCCGTATGGCCAACAGCAGTACGGCCAGCAGCAGTACGGCCAGCAGCCCCCCTCGTACGGTTACGCCCCTCCCGGCTACGGCGCCCCGCAGGGACCGCCGCCGCCCAGCGGGAAGATCAAGCCGAGCATCGGATGGATCGTCGGTGTCTGGCTGCTCGCCCTGGTCAGCATCATCATCGGCGTCGGCGGCTTCGCCGGCGGCCTCGTCGGCGCGGTCACCGACGCGGCCCCGACGAAGACGTTCGCCCCCGGCGAGGCCGCGACGGTCGCGATCGACCCGGCGGACAAGCCCGCGATCTACGTCGCCACCGGCGGGCCCACCCAGTTCGGGTGCACGCTGAAGGGCGGCACGGGCACGCCCCGCCTGCAGAAGCCCGACATCCAGCAGACCGTCGCGGGATCCGACGGCGTCACCTGGGAGATGGGCCTGCGGGTCGGCGTGGACCAGGCGGGCGACTACCAGGTCCAGTGCTCCGCCGACCCCGCGGAGGGCACGACCTTCGGCGTGGGCAAGGAACTGGCCGCCGACTCGCTGGTGGGCGGGGTGGCCGCCCTGTTCGTGATCCCCGGTATCGGGTTCCTGCTCGCCATCGTCGTGACGATCGTCGTGATGGTGAAGCGGAGCGGCGCCCGCAAGCGCCAGGCCGCCGCGGTGCCGGTGGGGCAGTGGGGACAGCCGGGACCCTACGGCAGGTGACGGTGGTGTTTGCTAGCGTCCCACCTGATCCCCGGCGAGAGAGGGTGGGCGGTCGGTGATGTACGAGCGTGACGTTCTGGCGGGAGACTGGCGGCGCCCCCGCAGGGGGACGATCCCCCAGGTTCCCGCGGAGCTCGACCTGGTCGTCGAGGACGCCGACGGCGGCTTCTGCGGCGCCGTGGTGGCCTGCGACAAGGAGGCCGTCACCCTGGAGGACCGCTTCGGGCGCCGGCGGGTGTTCCCGCTGGAGCCGGCCGCGTTCCTCCTGGAGGGCAAGGTGGTGACGCTCGTACGGCCCGCCGCCGCGCCGCGCGGCCCCCGGCGGAGCGCGTCGGGCTCCATCGCGGTGGAGGGCCTGCGGGCCCAGGTCGCCAAGGAGAGCCGGATCTACGTGGAGGGCGTGCACGACGCCGCGCTCGTGGAGAAGGTCTGGGGGCACGACCTGCGGGTCGAGGGCGTGGTCGTGGAGTACCTGGAGGGGGTCGACCACCTGCCCTCGATCGTCGAGGAGTTCGGCCCGGGGCCGGAGCGGCGGCTGGGCGTGCTCGTCGACCACCTGGTCCCCGGTTCCAAGGAGAGCCGGATCGCCGCGCAGATCTCCTCACCGCACGTGCTGATCGTCGGGCACCCGTTCGTGGACGTCTGGCAGGCGGTCAGGCCGCGCGTGCTCAAGATCCCTTCCTGGCCGTCGGTGCCACGCGGCGTGCCCTGGAAGGAGGGCGTCGTCGCCGCGCTGGGCTGGAATATGGAGCCCGCCGCCGCATGGCGCCGCATTCTCGGATCGGTCACGACATATGCCGATCTGGAACCCGAGCTCCTCGGCCCCGTCGAGGAATTAATCGACTTCGTGACGGTTCCCGGCGAGGATGGCTAGGCCGTCAACCCATCAGGAGGGGACATGAGCGAGAACCCCGAGGACCCACCGGGCGACGACCGGACACGGCGTATCGGTGACCCCCCTCCCGGCCATACCCGGCCGGGTCAGAGCCCCCCGCCCCCGCCCCCGGGGTACGGCCAGCCCGGCCCGCCCGGCCAGGGCTACGGCCACCCGGGACCGGGCTACGGGCCTCCCGGCCAGGGCTACGGGCAGCCGGGCCAGGGCTACGGGGGCTACCCGCCGCCCGCCTCCCCGTACGACGCGGGCGGCTACCAGAGCGGCCACCAGGGGGGTTACCAGCCCGGATACCCCGGCTACGACGCGTACGGCGCGCCGCAGGGGTACGGCTACCAGGTCCCGCCGGGGACGTACGGCCCGAGGCCGGGCAGCGACGACACCACCATGTCGATGCTCGCCCACCTGCTGGGCCTGCTGACCTCCTTCGTCGGGCCGCTGGTGCTCTATCTGGCGAAGAAGGACGAGTCGCCCTACGTGCGCGACCAGTCCGCCGAGGCGCTCAACTTCCAGCTCACGGTGCTGATCGTCTACGTCGTCTCCTGGGTCCTGGCGTTCGTGCTCATCGGTTTCGTGCTGATGTTCTTCCTCTGGATCGGATCGATCATCATGTCGATCGTCGCCGCGGTGGCGGCCAACCGGGGAGAGAGATACCGCTACCCGATGAACATCCGCTTCGTCAGCTGACCCGCCCGAGAGTCCCTCAGGTGAGGTCGCGGACCAGCGCGTCGGCCAGCAGGCGGCCGCGCAGGGTGAGCACCGCGCGGCCCGCCTTGAACGACTCCACCTCCAGCAGGCCGTCGGCCAGCGCGCGGGCGACCACCGGGGGGCGTTCCAGCTCCCCGAGCGGGAAGCCCCTGGCGAGCCGCAGCTCCAGCATCAGCCGCTCCACCGCCCTGTCCCGCGGGCCCAGCACCTCGCGCGCGTGCGCGGGCGAGGTGCCCGCGGCCAGGCGCTGGGCGTAGGCGGCGGGGTGCTTGACGTTCCACCAGCGGGTGCCGCCGACGTGGCTGTGCGCCCCGGGGCCGACGCCCCACCAGTCGCCGCCGGTCCAGTAGAGGAGGTTGTGGCGGCAGCGCCCGGCCTCCGAGGTCGCCCAGTTGGACACCTCGTACCACTCGAACCCCGCCTCGGCCAGCATGGCGTCGGCGATCAGGTAGCGGTCGGCCGCCACGTCGTCGTCGGGCATCGGCAGCTCGCCGCGCCTGATCCTGGCGGCCAGCCTCGTCCCGTCCTCGACGATCAGCGAGTACGCGGAGACGTGGTCGGGTCCCGCCTCGATCGCCGCGGCCAGTGACGCGCGCCAGTCGTCGTCGCTCTCCCCCGGCGTGCTGTAGATCAGGTCGAGGTTGACGTGGTCGAACCCCGCCTCCCGCGCCTCCCGTACGGCCCGCGCGGGCCGGCCGGGGGTGTGGCGGCGGTCCAGCACCTGGAGCACGTGCTCGCGTGCGCTCTGCATCCCGAAGCTCATCCGGTTGAACCCGCCCGCGCGCAGCTCCGCCAGGTAGGCGGGGTCCACCGACTCGGGGTTGGCCTCGGTGCTCACCTCCGCGCCGGGGGCGAGCCCGAACTCCTCCTCGATCGCCCCCAGGATCCGTACGAGGTCTCCGGCGGGAAGCAGGGTGGGGGTTCCCCCGCCGAAGAACACGGTCTCGACGGGGAGGCGCGCGGCGCCGAGGTTGGCCCGTGCCCGCCGCACCTCGTCGACGGCGGTGTCCGCGTAGTCCTTCTGCGACGCGCCGGGGCCGAGCTCGGACGCCGTGTAGGTGTTGAAGTCGCAGTAACCGCACCGGGTCACGCAGAAGGGGACGTGGACGTAGAAACCGAAGGGCCGCTCGCCGAGCCCGGCGAGCGCGCTCTCCGGGAGCTCGCCCGAGGCGGGCGCGGGATCCCCGTCGGGAAGTGTGGATGGCACGCCCCAAGTCTGCCGCTTCCTCCGCGATGCCCGGTACGCCGAGGATCAGGTACGCCGAGGATCAGGCGACCAGGGACGCCGACCGGCTGGAACGCCTGCTCGGGGACACCGACCGGCTCGAAGTGATGGAACCCCCGCCCGGGGGTCAGATCTCGTGCTCGTCCCGCACCGGCAGGTCGTACCGCCGGGCGAGGGGGTTCCACAGCCTCAGGAAGCCCTTCTTGGCCGTGGTCGCCTCGCCGGAGAAGGCGAGCCCCCGCCGGTAGTCGTCGTCGCCGCTCCAGGCGCGGTCGCACCCGGCCTCCTGGCGGGTCGCCCAGGCGAGGAACGCCTCGTCGGCGTCGAGCGAGGCGGTGAGGGCCCTGGTGAGGCGCTCCTTGACCGCGTCGCCGCCGTCGAGCGCACCGACCCCCAGCGCCCTGACCTGGACCACCTGCTCGCGGCGGGCGGCGGTGATCCGCTGGAGCGTGGCGAGCCCGGTGGCGGTGCCCTCGCAGGAACGCAGCTGGTCGAGGGCCGAGCCGAGGCCCGACCTGGAGCCGCCGCTGTCGGCGAGCAGGGCGTCGAGGACCCTGGCCTGGGTCTCGGCGTCCCCGGGCCCCTGTGGGACCCGCGCGACCCGCCCGGCAGGGGGCGTCCCGGTCTCGGCCTCCGCCCGGTCACCGCTCGCCGCCGTCCGGATGCCGCCCGCCACGGACGTGCCGCCGTCTCTCAGGGTGAGCCAGAAGGCCCCCGCGGCGACCGTCATCACCGCGAAGAGCGTGGCCAGCGCGACCGGCGGCCAGACCTTGCGGTCCTCGCGGGGCGGCCGGTCGCGGCCCCGCGACGGTGCCGGAGCCCAGCCTCCCGGCGTGGGCGGCCGGGGCCGCTCGTCCGGCGGGAGATGCTGCTGCCAGTCGGCGGGGTCCTGCCGCCACTCCCCGGGCGGGATCCGGCTCCCGCCCGGGGGAACGGGCTGGGCCGGTGGGGACTGGCTCACCGGGGGCTGCCCCCCCGTCGGCGCCCCACACCTGGGGCATCGCGGCAGCCCGCTCACAGGGGTGCCACACCGGTTGCAGAACGCCTGCTGCTCCATGCCTTACCAAGTTAGTCGAAGCATCCCGCCGCCCACCGGTCAAAACGCCGTTGGCCGTTGACGGCCAGATCACGCAGGTCTACGATCCGGGGAAACTTAAAGGAAAGTTTCCTATAAGTTACTATTCCAAGCAGTGGAGAAGCCCGTGCAGAGACTCCTCCGTAAAGTGATCGCGGCAGCCCTCGCCGCGGGTCTCGCGGCGGTGGCCGTTCCGGCCCCGGCCCAGGCCCAGACCCCCCAGGGACACGGTGACCGCTACAAGCGGGTCGCCTACTTCATCCAGTGGGGCGTCTACGGTCGCAACTACCACGTCAAGGACATGGAGACCAGCGGCGCCGCCGCCAAGCTGACTCACATCAACTACGCCTTCGGCTTCGTCAACGCCGAGGGCACCTGCTACTCCCCCGACCCGTGGGCCGACTGGCAGCGCCCGGTGCCCGCCGAGCAGAGCGTGGACGGCGTCGCCGACGAGGCGGGCCAGGCGCTGAACGGCAACCTGAACCAGCTGAAGAAGCTCAAGGCCAAGCACCCCGGCCTCAAGGCGCTGATCTCCCTCGGCGGCTGGACCGGCTCGAAGTACTTCTCCGACGCGGTGCTCACCCCCGAGAGCCGCGCCAAGCTGGCCGCCTCCTGCATCGACGTGTGGCTCAAGGGCAACCTGCCCGGCACCGCCCCCGGCACCGGCGCGGGCGTGTTCGACGGCATCGACCTCGACTGGGAGTGGCCCGGCTCCTCCGGCGAGGTCGGCAACGTCATCCGTCCCGAGGACAAGCGGAACTTCACCCTGTTCGTCACCGAGATCCGCCGCCAGATGAACGAGTTCGACCGGCGTACCGAGCTGACCGCCTTCCTGCCCGCCGCCGCCGCGAAGATCGACGCGGGCTTCGAGGTCCGCGACGTCTTCAAGCAGCTCACCTTCGCCACCGTCCAGGGCTACGACCTGCACGGCCCGTGGGAGACCGTCACCGGCCACAACGGGAACCTGTTCAACGACCGCCGCGACCCCAACCCGGTGAAGTACAGCGTGGACCAGACCGTCCGCGACTACATCACGCGCGGCGCCCCCGCCAAGAAGATCGTGGTGGGCGTGCCGTCGTACGGCCAGGGCTGGACCGGCGTCACCGGCGGGAAGAACGGCCTGTACGGGACCTCCACCGGCCCGGCTCCCGGCACCTTCGCCGCGGGGACCGAGGACTACAAGGTCCTCGTGAACAAGCCCGGCAAGCGCTACCGCGACCTGCTGACCGGGTCGGTGTGGCTCTACGACGGTAACGAGTTCTGGTCCTACGACGACCCGGCCTCGCTGCTCCAGAAGGCGGCCTACATCCGCCTGAAGGGCCTCGGCGGCTCGATGATGTGGTCCATCGACCAGGACGACAACAAGGCGTCGCTCACCTCGGCGCTCTACAGCGTCCTGCGCTGAGCGACCCCCTCATACCGGGCGAGGCCGCAGGATCTGGGTCACCAGCGGCCTCGCCCGCACGTTTTACAACCGCCCCCGGCGGCTACTTCTTGGGCTTGTCCGTGGAGGACTCGGTGGACAGCGCGGCGACGAACGCCTCCTGGGGCACCTCGACGCGGCCGACCATCTTCATCCGCTTCTTGCCCTCCTTCTGCTTCTCCAGCAGCTTGCGCTTGCGGGAGATGTCGCCGCCGTAGCACTTGGCGAGGACGTCCTTGCGGATGGCGCGGATGTTCTCACGGGCGATGACCCGGGCGCCGATCGCCGCCTGGATCGGCACCTCGAACTGCTGCCTGGGGATGAGCTCGCGCAGCTTCTTGGCCATCTCGACCCCGTAGGCGTACGACTTCTCCCGGTGGACGATCGCGCTGAAGGCGTCCACGGCCTCGCCCTGGAGCAGGATGTCGACCTTGACCAGGTCCGACTCCTGCTCGCCCGAGGGCTCGTAGTCCAGCGAGGCGTAGCCGCGCGTACGGGACTTGAGCTGGTCGAAGAAGTCGAAGATGATCTCGCCGAGCGGCATGGTGTAGCGGATCTCGACGCGGTCCTCGGACAGGTAGTCCATGCCCTGCAGGTTGCCCCGGCGGTTCTGGCACAGCTCCATGATGGCGCCGATGAACTCCGAGGGGACGAGCACGGTCGTCTTGACCATCGGCTCGTAGACCTTCTCCACCTTGCCGGTGGGGAACTCCGAGGGGTTGGTGACGACGACCTCCTTGCCGTCCTCCATGATCACCCGGTAGACCACGTTGGGCGCGGTCGAGATGAGCGAGAGGTTGAACTCGCGCTCCAGCCGCTCGCGGACGATCTCCATGTGGAGCAGGCCGAGGAAGCCGCAGCGGAATCCGAAGCCCAGGGCCGCGGAGGTCTCCGGCTCGTAGTCCAGGGCGGCGTCGTTGAGCTGGAGCTTGTCCAGCGCCTCGCGAAGGTCGGGGTAGTCGTCCCCGTCGATGGGATACAGGCCAGAGAAGACCATGGGCTTGGGGTGCTCGTACCCGCTGAGCGCCTTGGCGGCCGGACGCGTCACGGAGGTCACCGTGTCGCCGACCCGCGACTGGCGGACGTCCTTCACACCGGTGATCAGGTAGCCCACCTCGCCGACGCCGAGCCCCTGGTCGGCGATCTTCGGCTCGGGCGAGATGACGCCGATCTCCAGCGTCTCGTGGGCCGCGGTGGTGGACATCATCAGGATGCGCTCGCGCTTGCCCAGGTGGCCGTCCATGACCCGGACGTACGTGATCACGCCCCGGTAGGTGTCGTACACCGAGTCGAAGATCAGCGCGCGGGCGGGCGCGTCGGCGTCGCCGACCGGGGCGGGGATGTTCGCCACCACGTGGTCCAGCAGCTCGCGGACGCCCACGCCGGTCTTGCCGGAGACCCTCAGCACGTCCTCCGGCTCGCAGCCGATGAGGTGGGCGATCTCCGCGGCGTACTTCTCCGGCTGGGCGGCGGGCAGGTCGATCTTGTTGAGCACCGGGATGATCGTCATGTCGTTGTTCATGGCCAGGTAGAGGTTGGCCAGCGTCTGCGCCTCGATGCCCTGCGCGGCGTCGACCAGCAGGATCGCGCCCTCACACGCCTGGAGCGACCGGGAGACCTCGTAGGTGAAGTCGACGTGCCCGGGGGTGTCGATCATGTTGAGGACGTAGTCGGCGTCGCCGACCCGCCACGGGAGCCTGACCGCCTGCGACTTGATCGTGATGCCGCGCTCGCGCTCGATGTCCATCCGGTCGAGGTACTGAGCGCGCATGGAACGGTCGTCGACCACTCCGGTGATCTGCAGCATCCGGTCGGCGAGCGTCGACTTGCCATGGTCGATATGCGCGATGATGCAGAAGTTGCGGAGCACAGCGGGGTCGGTCTGGCCAGGCTGAATGCGCACCGGGGTCCGTTTCAACAGATTGATGACGATCACACGGCTGGCATGCCAGCCGTCTTCCATGGTGACATGTCCGGGTGATTGCCCGGACCAGAGCACGGCGCGGCCTGCGGTTCCTCGCTATGGTGGCGGCCCTGCTCCTCGCGCTTCCAGGGGTGGCCGTGGCCACCCTCACCCTGCAGTTTACCGGGACACCCGCCCCCTGGGCGAAGACGACCGGCCACGACGCCCTGTGGCTGGGCCACGCGTGGGTCGACGGCCGCAAGACGGCCGACGACGTGCGTACCCTCGCCACCCGGCTGAGGAAGACCGGGATCAAGGACGTGTACGTCCATTCCGGCCCGTTCGATCCGGACGGGACACTACCCGTCGGCAAATACCCGAAGGCGGCCGACTTCCTGAAGTGGTGGCGCGAGGAACTCCCCAAGGTCAGGGTGTCGGCCTGGCTCGGCCAGAAGGTCGACGGCGTCCTGGACCTCGACGACGCGGCCTCCAGGCAGCGCGTGCTGGACGGCGCCCGCGCGATCACGGCGCTCGGCTTCGACGGCGTCCACTACAACTTCGAGCCGATCGGCGACGGCGACACCGACTTCCTCGACCTGCTGACCCGGACCCGCGCGATCGTGGGCGACGGCCTGCTCTCCACCTCGACCCCGCAGATCGAGCCCTTCCCGCTCGTCCGCCCGGCCGCGCGCGCCGCCATCGGCCGCGACAAGTACTGGTCGCCCGACTACTTCGCCCAGGTGGCGAAGCTCACCGACCAGGTGGCGATCATGACCTACGACTCCTACCTCCCCTTCCCCTCCGTCTACGGCGGCTACGTCGTACGGCAGAGCTCGCTGGCGCTGGAGCTCGTCCCCGAGGAGAAGACGGTGCTGATCGGCGCCCCGGCCTATCACGACCACGACGTCCCCTGGGCCGACGAGGCCGAGAGCGTCGAGAACGCGGCCCGGGGCGCCCGGCTGGCGTTGACCTCGTACGGCAAACCGCGCGAGCGGTTCGGCCTCGCGCTCTACGTCGACTTCGCCGCCACCAAGGAGGACTGGGTGGAGTACGAGAAGTTCTGGTTCAAGCCGTAGGGATTCTGGTCTTCTGGTCCGAGCCACCGGGACCACACGCTAAACTGATCAGGCATCCCTCTGCCCGGCCTGTCGATTTGAGTGTCGACCACGGCAGTTGGTAGCCTAGTCAACTGCGTGTGGCGCGCCCTCTCTGCCCGCGCGCCCCATCCAACGACATTCACCGAGGCTTCTTCGTGGCGAACATCAAGTCCCAGATCAAGCGCAACCGGCAGAACGAGAAGGCCCGGCTGCGTAACAAGGCTGTCAAGTCTTCCCTGAAGACGGCCATCCGTAAGTTCCGCGAGGCCGCCGAGCAGGGCAACGTCGAAGAGGCCGCCGTGCTGCAGCGCGCCGCCTCCCGCCAGCTGGACAAGGCCGCCAGCAAGGGCGTGATCCACAAGAACCAGGCTGCCAACCGCAAGTCGGCGATCGCCCAGCGCGCCGCCGCCCTGTCGGCCGCCAAGTAGTCCCACGCATCGCCGAACGCCGCACCCCTCGCCGGGGATGCGGCGTTCTCGCGTTTCTTCTCTTCTCCCGGCCCCTCTTCTCCCAGCTCCGCCCGAGGAAGTTTCCTCTCCCTGCCCCGCCCAAGGAATCCGGATCGCCCGAGGAATCCGGGGCCCGGCCGACCCGGGCGGCTCCCCTAGCGCCCCGTGCGGCTGGCCACCACGGTCTGGACCATGTGCTCCAGCGCGTACGCGGGGTCGGCCCCGCCGCCCTTCACCTGCGCGTCGGCGGTGGCGGCGGCCTGGATCGCGCGGGCGAGACCCTCGGGTCCCCAGCCGTTCAGCTGCCGCTGGACCCGGTCGATCTTCCAGGGCGGCATGCCGAGATGGCTGGCGAGCTGACCGCCCCTGAGGTTACGGGGAGCGCCTCCCACCTTGGCCAGCGAGCGCAGGCCCCCGGCGAGCGCGCTCACCAGCAGAACCGGGGCCGTACCGGTCGAGAGCGCCCAGCGCAGCTGCTCCAGGGCGTCGCCCAGCCGCCCCTCGACGGCCGAGTCGGCCACGGTGAACCCGCTGACCTCGGCCCTGCCCCGGTGGTAGCGCGCGACGGCGGCCTCGTCGATCGTCTTGCCGGGGGTGTCGAAGGCGAGCTGGCTGCACGCGGCGGCCAGCTCGCGCAGGTCGTTGCCCACGGCGTCGAGGAGCGCGGAGGCGGCGTCGGCCCCGATGGTGCGTCCGGCCCGCTTCAGCTCCGCCTTGACGAACGCCAGACGCTCGGCCGGTTTGGTCACCTTGGTGACGGAGACCACCTGGGCCCCGGCCTTCTTGACCCCGTCGACCAGGGCCTTCCCCTTGACTCCTCCCGGGTGGACGAGGACGAGCACGGTCTCGTCCGCCGGGTGGGCCGCGTAGGAGACGATCTCGGCGATGACGTCCTTGCCGAGGTCCTGGGCCGAGCGGACGACCACCACGGACCTGTCGCCGAACAGCGAGGGCGACGTCATGCGGGTCAGCTCCCCGAGCTCCATCTTCGAGCCGGGGAGGTCGTGCACTTCGGCGGTCGGATCGGCCGCCCTGGCCGCCGAGGTCACCTCGCTCACCGCGCGGTCGGCCAGGAGTTCCTCGTCGCCGAGTATCAGGATCACGGGTGCCGGATCGGTTGCCGCCATGTCGAGCAGCATGCCATGTCCCGGTGACCGGATGGGTCGTCGGTAAGTCGTTCGCAATCGGAATGCAGGTGCCGCGAGGCACCCTGGAATCCCAGAGGAGGTGAGAACCATGACAAACTCCACTATTCGCCGCCACGCCTGTCCCCGCTGCGGAACGTCCCTCGACGAGGGGCCGATCATGTACCGTTGCGCGCGCTGCAGCCGGTCGGTCTACGCCGCCGACGTGGACACCGAGTTCCGCCGCCCGGCCAGAACCGGGACCTGACGCGCGCCACCCGCCGACAGGGTCCCGGCGCCCCCGGGCGATGACCGCCAGAGCCCCCTCGCGGACCACCACCGCGAGGTCTCCCGACAGATCCGTCCGGTAGACGCGCGCGCCGAGCCGGTGCAGCGCGGCCAGGGTCGACGGGGCGGGGTGGCCGTAGTCGTTGTCCGCCCCCACACTGATCAGGGCGGCACGAGCACCGGAGGCGGCGAGGAAGGCCGGGTCGTGCCTGCCTGACCCGTGGTGCGGGACCTTGAGAATCTCGGCGGGCGGCAGGCCGCGCCGGAGCAGCTCCGCCTGGGCCTCGGTCTCGATGTCGCCGCTGAGCAGGGCCGCCCCCGCGGCCCAGCGGACGTGCACCACGACGCTGGCGTTGTTGACGGCCGCCCCCTCCCCCGCGCCGGGCGGGGACGCCTCGGCCGCCGGGCCGATGACGGTGAGTTCGGAGGGTCCGAACCGCCAGCTCGCACCGGGCCTCGCCGCCCACTCGACCACCTGGCGGCGGGCGAGATCGGCACTCAGCCTCGCCTCCTCGCGCTCTCCGGCATCGTGCGGGGTCACCAGCACCGCCCCCACGGCACGCCCGCGAAAGACACCGTCGAGCCCTCCCACGTGGTCGAGGTGCGGATGGGTGAGAACGACCAGCGGCACCTCTTCGATCCCCATGGATCGCAGGCAGCGGTCCATCCGCACCGGGTCGGGACCCGCGTCCACCACCACGGCCCGCCCCGGCCCCGCCGCGACGAGCAACGCGTCTCCCTGGCCGACGTCACAGGCCACGAGCAACCATCCGCGAGGCGGCCAGCGCGCCACGATCGGCGCGGCCACCGTCACGGCGAGGACCAGCCCGGCCAGGGCAGCCAGGGCGATCAGGCGTGACCGCCGGTGTCGCAGCACCAGCACGGCGAGCGGGACGGCACCGGCCAGCAGGAGCAGCCCGGTGAGACCGCCCGGCCATGGGATCACGCCCAGCGGGAGGCGGGCGGTGTGCCCGGCCACCTCGATGATCCATCCGGTGGCCAGCCCCGCGGGCCGGACCAGCACCTGGGCGAGCCCCATGTGCAGGGGGGCGATCAGCGCCACCGCGAAGCCGAGCAGGGTGGCGGGGGCCACGGCCGGGCCCGCGAGCAGGTTGGCCGGGATCGCCACCGGTGCGAGCTGCCCCGACATCAGGACCAGGACGGGGGTGACGGCTACCTGGGCGGCGGCGGCCACGGCGGTCGCCTCGGCGAGCCATCGGGGCATGCGGGCCGAGAGCCGGTCACGCCAGCCCGGGGCGAGGACCAGGATGCCCGCGGTGGCCGAGACCGACAGGGCGAAGCCGTAGGAGCGGGCGAGGTCGGGGACGAAGAAGACCAGCCCCAGGACCGTCACCGACAGGGCGGCGACACCGTCGCGCGAGCGGCCCGTGCCGAGGGCGAGGGCGGCGACCCCGCCCATCAGGAGCGCCCTGAGCACGCTGGGCGAGGGCCGGGCGACGACCGCGAAGGCGACCATGGCCGACATCGCCAGCACCGCCCGCGCCGCGAGAGGCAGCCCGGCCATCCTGGCCAGCGCGACCGCCGCTCCCGCCACGACGGCGAGGTTCGCGCCGGAGACCGCGAGCAGGTGACTGAGGCCCGCCGCCTTGAAGTCGGCTTTGACCTGCTCGTCCATCCGGGACACGTCGCCGACCACCAGGCCGGGCAACAGCCCGCGCTGCGCCGGCGGCAACACGTCGGCCGCCTCCCGCAACCCCGACCTGAGCGCCCCGGCCGCGCGCTGCTCCCAGGAGGGACCGCTCAGGACCCGTGGCGCTCCCCTGACCAGCACCACCGCCGCGAGCAGCTCTCCGGGGTCGGCCGGGGCGAAGCGGCCGGTGACCTCCACCTGCTGGCTGGGCAGCAGGGAACGCCACCCGGCGCCGGAGACGAACAGCACCACCGGAGCCCGCAGCGCCACCCGGCCCGCTCCCGTACCGACCGACTCGACCCGGGCGGGCACCACGAAACTCTCCCGGAGGAAGGGCCCTCCCTTCCGGCCCGTCTCCCGGGGGTCGTCGGTCACCACCACCTCGGCCACCGCCAAGGCGTTTCCGCCCGCGAGCTCGGCGACCGGCCCCGTACCGACCGCGTGCACCCGGAAGGCCACCGACCCCGCCACCGCGGCCGCGCACCCCAGAACCGCGATCACCGCGTTTCGCCGGGCCGCTGCTCCCCGGGCCCGGGTCAGGACGGCCACGGCCAGGGCACCCGCGGCCATGAGACCGGCTGTCACGGCACCGGTCGCGGCTGAGCAGCCCAGCAGGACGAGAGCGGTCATCCACGAGGCCGCCGCCGGCAGGACCAGATGAACGGCATGCGCACGCACACCCTTTCCGGAAACGTCCGGGCTTCCCGGCACACAGGACCCACCGGACCCACCGGACCTGCCGGACCCACCGGACCCACCGGACCCACCGGACCCACCGGACCTGCCGGACCTGCCGGACCTGCCGGAGCCACCCAAGTCATCCGGGCCATCGGGGCCGTCCGAACCGCGCGAACTGCCCGAGCCGCCGAGACCTCGGGAGCGGCCGGAGGCTCCGGGCCCTCGGGGACTGCCGGACCCAACGGGCTCCCCCGCTCCACGGAGTCCGCCCCGTCCGTTGAGGCTCCGAAAACCACCGGCACCGGGGCCGCCGAAGCCGCCCGCCGTGGCGAGCCGCGTCATGATCGCCTTCGCGATCGGCGGGTCAGACACGGACTCTGTCGCGCATCTCGGCGTACTTGCGGTCGCCTATGCCGCTCACGTCGCGAAGCTCCTCGACGGTGCGGAAACCACCGTGGGCGGCGCGGTATTCGGCGATGCGCCGGGCGAGCACCTCACCGACGCCCGGTAGCTGCTCAAGCTGCTCGGGGGTGGCCGTGTTGAGGTCGACGACGGCGGTGGCGGGGTCCACGGGACTCACCAGGGCGGGCGGCGGCGCGACGACGGCCGCGCCGGAGGAGCCGACGACGATCTGCTCGCCGTCGACAAGCCTGCGCGCGAGGTTGAGGGATCCTGTCGCGGCCGTCCCGCGGATGCCCCCGGCCTCCTGGACCGCGTCGGCGACCCGGGAACCACCGGGCAACGTGATCACCCCGGGACGCCGGACCTTGCCCGTCACGTGAACGGTCAGTTCGGGGACCGGCGCGGACCGCTGCCGTGGAGCGGTGACGGGCGCCGACAGCGGTGATCCGGAGATCGGCGTCGGCGGAGCCAGGGGCTCTGGCTCCGGCTGGGACCGCCAGGCGTACACGCCACCCGCGACGGCGGCCGTCAGGGCGACGAGCAGCAGGAAGCGCAGCCCGGGACGGCTGGGACCGAGCGCGGGCCCCTGGGTGGCCACGATCTTGCGAAGCGCCTCGAAGGACGGGGGAACCGGCGCCGAACGCATGCGCGAAGCGGGACCGTCGCAGACGACGGCGTCCTCCGGCCCGTCCTGACCGCTGGGCCGCGCGTGCCTGCCCGGACGCGGTGCGCCTGCCGGGCGACGCGGCGGGGGCGCGGGATCGGGTGATCCGCGCCCTGTCAGGATCCGCAGCCGCGACTCGGCTTGGGACCGCTCGATGTTCTGGCCTGTGGTCCGCACCCGCAGGACGTTACGGCGGCGACGGCGAGCGAACTTTCACCGAATCCCGTTCTGGGGATAACCGGAAGGAGACCTCATGCCCTCGAAGATCCTGGGGGGTCACGCGAGGACCTTCGAAGACCTCAGAGGCTCACGCGGGGACCCTCGAAGACCCCGGAAGCTCACATGGAGACCCTCGAAGACCTCAGAAGCTCACGCGGGGACCCTCGAAGACCCCGGAGGCTCACACGGGGAGACGGTGATGCCGAGCATGCCGGGGCCGACGTGGGCGCCGATGACCGAGCCGACCTCGACGACGATGACCTCGGTGAGGGCGGGAACGCGCCCGTGCAGGCGTGCGGCCAGGGTCTCCGCACGGGAGCGTGCGCCGAGATGCTGAACGGCGATCTCCACCGGGCCGGTGCCCGCGGCCTCGACCGCGAGGTCTTCGAGGCGGGCGATGGCACGACTCGCCGTACGGACCTTCTCCAGGGGAACGATCGTGCCGCCGGAGATGTGCAGGATCGGTTTGATCATCAGTGCCGAGCCGAGGAGTGTCTCCGCGGCGCCGATCCGGCCTCCCCTGCGGAGATACTCCAGGGTGTCGACGTAGAAGAAGCTGCGGGCCGACTCCGCGCGGCGGCGGGCGGCGTCCGCCACCTCGGCCCGGGTCGCGCCCTCCGCGGCGGCACCTCCGGCGGCGAGGACGGGGAACCCGAGGCCCATCGCGATGGACCCGCTGTCGACGACGTCGACCGGGACGGGGGAATCCTCGGCCGCCGCGCGGGCGGCCTCGACCGTACCGGACAGCTCCGCCGACAGGTGGACGGAGACGATGCCGGTCGCGCCCCGGGCCGCGGCCTCGCGGTAGGCGTCCGCGAAACGTCGCGGGGCGGGCCTGGAGGTCGTCACCCGGCCCCGTTCCCTCAGCGCGTCGCCCACGCTCGCGCCGCTGGTCCGCGCGGTGTCGTCGAACGACCTGCCTCCCACGACCACCTGGAGCGGCACCACGACGATTCCCAGGCGGGAGACCTCCTCCGGCGGAAGATAGGCGGTGGAGTCCGTGACGACGGCGACCGGTGGAGGCATGTCCAGAGGCTACGTGGAGGAGATCACGCGAAGGAGACGGGATCGGCCCCCCTCGTGCACGACGAGGAACTCCGCGAACACGAGGAAGGGGCCGTTGAGAGGAGGTTCCGAGGGCGGGCCCGCCGGAAGGGGAGAGAGATCTACTGGACGGGGGTGCCGCCGCGCCAGACCCGACGGGGCTTGAGACCGAAGGACCAGGCGAAGGCGCCCTCGTGGTCGGCGTCCCACTGGACGATGTCGGCCAGGCGGCCGGGGGCGAGAACGCCTCGGTCGGGGGCGCCGAGGACCGTGGCGCCACCGAGGGTGGCGGCACGCAGGGCGTCGCCGACGCTCATGCCGAAGGCCGCGACGGCGAGGCTGATGACCAGGGACATCGAGGTGATGCCGCAGTGGCCCGGGTTGTGGTCGCTGCCGAGGGCCACGGTGACCCCCTGCGCCAGCATCCGGCGGACCGGGGGCAGGCTGCCACGCTGGAGGGCGGTCCCGGGGCAGACCACGGCGGGGACGCCGTAGCGGGCCAGGATCGCGATGTCCTCGTCGGTGGTGTGGTGGAGCAGGTCGGCGGAGGCGCAACCGAGCTCGGCGGCGAGCTGGACGGCGCCGCGCCGGGTGTAGGCGCCGGCGTGCACGCGCGGCAGCAGGCCGACGTTGCGCCCGGAGGCCAGGACCCAGCGGGCCTCCTCCGCGGTGAAGTGGCCCTCGTCGCAGTAGACGTCGACACCGTCGGCTCCCGCCGCGGCGGCGTCGGCGCACCAGGCGCCCACGGCCTCGACGTAGTCGCGCTGACGGCCGAAGTATTCGGGCGGGACGACGTGCGCGGCCATGAAGGTCACGTGCACCCGCGGCATCATCGGCTCTTTCTCCAGCTCGCGCAGGAGCCGCACATCGGCCAGCTCGCCGTCGCGGGTGAGGTGGTAGCCGGTCTTGGCCTCGATGGTGGTGGTGCCGCTGAGCAGCCAGTCGCGGAGTCGCTCGCGGACGCCGTTGCAGAGCGTCCAGGGGTCGGTGCCGCGGGTGACCGTCACGGTGGAGCCGATGCCGCCGCCCGCCGCGGTGATCGCGGAGGGGGTGGAACCGCTGGAGCGCATCGCCATCTCGGCGTAGCGGTTTCCCGCGTAGACCGGATGGGTGTGCGCGTCGATCAGGCCGGGGGTGACCAACGCTCCGCCCAGGTTCTCGACGTGGTCGACGTCGACGATGTCGTCGACGACACCGGGCACGCTCTGCGGAAGATCCGCGGCGCGGCCGACCCAGGCGATCCGGTCGTTGTGGACGAGGATCGCCGCGTTGCTGAACACGTCGTTTCCGGTCCAGAGCCGGCCGATGTTGGTCAGGAGGCGGACCGTCATCGCATCACCGCCTTGTGTTCAGGGGAAGACACTTGGAGGAGGACCGCACCCGGACGGGGCGAGCCGACCCGGACGTCGCCGGACACCGTGCCCTTCAAACCCGCTGTGAGTCCGGACGGCATCGGGGGTCTCCTGCTCTCATCCGCGTATCTGTTGTGCGGCGACAGTATCGCCGGGATCATGATCGGGCGATTTCAGTTCAGTTACGTTATTTCACAAGTCAGCCCGCTGTACAGGCTAATTGGGAAGAACGCCGCCCCTCCGCGATCGCACCTCGCCCGCCGGCTTGACGATCACGCGTGGCGTTGAAGAACTTTCCACAGCTCAGACTACTTCTTCATCGCCCGTAACAGTAGTCACCAGAGCAACTTGCGTCATAACATCTCGCTAGATTTGCCTTATGGTAGCAATCCAAACCTTGGGCGACCACTGTCACTTTTGAGGCTTTTGTACGTTTTCTCGTTCTCACACTGCAGCCCTCACGAGCCTCGCGGCGCAAGCTCCGCCATTGAAACACGACCCACCACCACTCTAGGCTGGCGTACGGAAGGCTCGGGCCACGCCCCTCGGCGCCTCCCCCACCCGCGCGGGCCGTCCACCCCCGGAAGAACACCCGGAAACCCGCGACGCGACGTGGCCTCGCCAGGCGTCGGGGCCGGTCGCCCCACCCTCCCGAAGCTCTGACCACAAGCGGCCCACCGAACCCCCAAAAAGGGTCCTAAGCAGGACGTTCCATGTAGCCTTTCGTGCGAGTTGTCTCCAGGTCGCACGCAGGGGAGTTGCCTTGTCCGTCCACGCGGACGCCGGTCGGCGTCGCATCGAAGAACTTTTCCAGGAGCACGAGGCGCGCGTCTTCAAGCGCTGGCTTGAGATCGCCCGTTCCGCCACGAGCGGCAACACCGGCAACCATGCGGACCGCGGGGGGCTCGCCGAGCAGTTGCGCGAGCTCTACCAGGCGCTGCGCCGGTCGTTCGACGACTCCGGCGACCTCAGCGACCTGCGCGGCCTGCTCGCCGAACTCTCCCGGGACCGTGCCCGCCAGGGGTTCACCCCGACCGAGACCGCGATCGTGGTGTTCGGCCTGAAGGAGGCGCTCTACGAGATCGTCGAGGAGGACGGCTCCGCCGAGGCCGTGCGAGGTTTCATCTGGTTCTCCCGGGTAATCGACGACCTCGGGCTCTTCACCATCGAGAGCTACGCGACGGCCAGGGAGAAGATCATCATCGATCAGGCGGAGCAGTTGCTGGAGCTGTCCACCCCGGTGGTCAAGCTCTGGGACGGCATCGTCGCGGTGCCGCTGGTCGGCACACTCGACTCGGCCAGGACCCAGGTCGTCATGGAGAAACTGCTCCAGACGCTCGTCGACACCGGCTCCGAGCACGCGGTCATCGACATCACGGGGGTGCCGGCCGTCGACACCGAGGTCGCCCAGCACCTGCTCAAGACCGTGGTGGCCGCCCGGCTGATGGGCGCCGAGTGCGTGATCTCCGGCATCCGCCCGCAGATCGCCCACACCATCGTCACCCTCGGCATCGAGTTCGGCGACATCGTGACCAAGGCCACCCTCGCCGACGCGCTGGCCCACACGCTGCGGGCGAGCGGGGTCAGGGTCGTCAAGGGCAGCGAGTCCCGCATCGCCGTACGCACAGTGGAGGGTTGATGGATCGCGTCCCCATCCTCAAGCTCGGCGACATCCTGATCGTCTCCATCCAGATCGACCTGCAGGACATGAGCGTGCTCGCGCTCCAGGAGGACCTGTCGGAGAAGGTCGTCGAGACCGGCGCGCGAGGGGTGATCATCGACATCACCGCCGTGGAGATCGTCGACTCCTTCATCGGCCGGATGCTGGCCACCATCGCGGCGATCTCCCGCATGCTCGACGCCGAGACGATCGTCGTCGGCATGCGACCGGCGGTGGCGATCACCCTGGTCGAGCTCGGCCTCTCCCTCGGCGGCGTGCGCACCGCGCTCAACCTTGAGAAGGGCGTCGCGCTGCTGAACCAGATCGAAGGCTCCCGAAACTCCGCGGCCTCCCGGTGACGACTCCCAAGGAACTGCCCATCAACGTCAACGGCGACGTCGTGCTGGTCCGCCAGCACGTCAGGACCGTCGCCGTGAACGTGGGCCTGTCCCTGGTCGACCAGACGAAGGTGGTGACCGCGGCCAGCGAGCTCGCCCGCAACGCCCTGGTCTACGCGGGAGGCGGGCAGGTGCGGGTCGAGGTCGTCCACAAGGGCATGCGCCGGGGCCTGCGGATGGTCTTCAGCGACAGCGGCCCCGGCATCCCGGACATCGAGCAGGCGCTGACCGACGGATGGACCACCGGCGGCGGTCTGGGGCTCGGCCTCAGCGGCTCCCGCCGGCTGGTCGACGAGTTCGACCTGGAATCGACTCCCGGTGAGGGAACGTTGATCACGGTGACGAAATGGGCACGCTGATCCACTCCCAGCGCGACACCTGGGTACAGGCGGAGGACGCCAGCGCGATCGGCGCCCTCCGCCGTGCCGCCGTGACGCTCGCCGAGGCCAGGGGGTTCGGCGAGGAGGACACCGGGCGGGTCGCCGTCGCGGTGAGCGAGGCCGCGTCGAACCTGGTCAAGCACGCGACCGAGGGAGTCATGCTGATCCGCCCGCATCCGGAGCTGGACTCGGCGGTGGAGGTCCTCGCGATCGACCGGGGGCCGGGGATGCAGGACGTCTCCCGCGCCCTGCGCGACGGCTACTCCACGGCCGGCACGCTCGGCATCGGGCTGGGCGGCATCGCCCGGATGGCCAGCGGATACGAGGTTCACTCCATCCCCAGCCGGGGCACCGTGCTCGGCATGTACTTCGTCGCGCAGGGCGCCCCGCGGCCCCCGTCCCGGGTGAGCGGCCTGACCCGCCCGATCGGTGAGGAGAACGTCTGCGGCGACGCGTTCGTGATCACCGAGGAGGGTCCCACGACGACCGTGATGCTCTGCGACGGCCTCGGCCACGGCCCCGCCGCCGCCCAGGCCTCCCAGGAGGCGGTACGGCTGTTCCTGCGCCACGACGACCTCACGCCGGTCACCGCCCTGGAGCGCATCCACAAAGGGCTCGGTCACACCAGGGGCGGCGCGGTCGCCGTGGCCCGCGTCGACGGCGCGGCGGGCACGGTGAGCTTCGCCGGCCTCGGCAACGTCTCCGCGTGGATCGCCCACAACGACGGCCGCCAGGGGATGATCTCGGTCCCGGGCATCGCCGGGCACAAGGCCAGGAGCCTGCGCCAGTACGAGTACACCGTGCCGCCGCACAGCGTCGTCCTGCTCCACTCCGACGGCCTGACCGAACGCTGGGACATCACCTCCTACCCCGGGCTCGTCACGCGCCTGCCCTCCGTCGTCGCCGGCACGCTGCTGCGCGAGGCGGGGACCCGCAGGGACGACGCCAGCGTGGTCGCCGTCAGGCCGGGCACATGACCGGGGACGAGCTGACCCGGATCCGGGTCAGGGACGACCACGACGTCTTCGCCATGCGCAAGCTGGGCCGCGAGGTGGCGGAGAGCGTCGGGCTGGAGTCCCAGGACCAGATCCGGGTGGCCACCGCGCTCAGCGAGATCGGCAGGGAGCTCGTCGAGGCGGGGACCGACGCCTCCGTCGCCTTCCGGCTGGAGCGGGACGCCCTGCTCGTCGCGGTCGACTTCTCGGTGAGGGCCGACTTCCGCCCTTCGGACGGCGTGACGCTGGCGGGGCGTCTCGTCGACCTCATAGAGCTCGATCCCGCCGAGGGAAGAATAAGCATGGTCAAACGGCTCCCGCAGGGCCGCAAGCCGAGACTCTCGGCGGAGGAGATCCGCGCCAGGCTCGCCATGGCGGCGCCCACCACGGCCCTCGACGAGCTGCGCAGGCAGAACCGCGAGCTCGCCGAGACCCTGGAGGAGGTCCTGCAGCTCAACACCGAGCTGCAGGAGACCAACCAGGGAGTGCTGGCGCTCTACAACCAGCTCTCGGAGGAGCTGGAGGAGACCAACCGGGGCGTCGTGGCGCTCTACGCCGAGCTGGACGAGAAGTCCGCGCAGCTCCGGGCGGCGAGCGACGCGAAGAACAGGTTCTGGGCAACCGTCAGCCACGAGCTGCGCACCCCCCTCAACTCGGTCATCGGCCTGGTCCGTCTCCTGGTGGGCCCCGGCGGGGAGCCCCTGGCCGACGAGCAGCTCCACCAGATCAACCTCATCGGCTCCTCGGCGGAGACGCTCCTGTCGCTGGTGAGCGAGCTGCTCGACATGGCGAAGGCGGAGGCGGGCAGGCTCGACCCCCAGCCCTCCATGGTCGACCTGGTGGCCCTGGCCGAACGGCTGCGCATGACGCTGCGCCCCACCACCGGCAACGACGGGGTGCGGCTCACGGTGGAGATCTCGCAGGCGCCGCCGGAGATGCTGGTGGACGAGGTGATGCTCACCCGGATCCTGCGCAACCTGCTCTCCAACGGGCTGAAGTTCACCGAACACGGCGAGGTCAGGCTGGAGGCGAACCTCGACACGGCCACCCACGACCTGGTCTTCACCGTGACCGACACGGGGATAGGCGTGCCCGAGGAGCACCTGGAACGCGTCTTCGAGGAGTTCTTCCAGGTTCCCGGGCCGATCCAGGTGCGGAGCAAGGGGACCGGGCTCGGCCTGCCGTACGCCCGCAGGCTGGCGGAGGCGCTGGGCGGCGCGCTGCACCTGACCAGCGTCGCGGGGTCGGGCACCACGGCCACCCTGAGGCTGCCCTACCGGCACGACGGGGCCCCGGTGGTCGGCCGGTTGCTCGTCGTGGACGACGACGAGGAGTTCCGCGCCACCGTACGCCGGATGCTCACCGGGTTCGCCGCGCACATCGACGAGGCCTCCGACGGCCTGAGGGCGCTGGAGATGATGCGGGAGAACCCGCCCGACATCGCCCTGGTGGACCTGCTGATGCCCCGCCTCGACGGCACCGCGCTGATGCTGCGGATGGCCGACGACGAGCGGCTGCACCGGGTACCGGTGATCGTCGTGACCGTCGCCACGTCGCGCCAGGTCCCCGAGGGGGCGCACACGATGATCACCAAGCACGAGCTTCGCCGCGACACCCTGCTGGAGGCGATCGGAAGCGCCCTGGGACACGGCGATGGCTAAGACCGAGGCGACGGTGCTGGTCGTGGACGACACCCCGACCAAGCTGTACATCCTGTCGAGCTGGCTGCGGCGCTCGGGACACCAGGTCGTGCAGGCCACCGGGGGCATGGAGGCGCTCGTCAAGGTCAGGGAGCTCCGGCCGGACCTCGTCGTCCTGGACGTACGGCTGCCCGACATCAGCGGCTACGAGGTCTGCGAGCAGATCAAGGCCGACCCGGTGACGTCCTCCATCCCGGTCATCCAGATCTCCGGGGCGGCGATCACCCCGGCCGACCGGGCCCAGGGGCTCGAACGCGGGGCGGACGCCTATCTGGCGGAACCGGTCGAGCCGGACGAGTTCGCCGCGACGGTCGAGGCCACGCTGCGCTACTACCGCGCCCGGCAGCGGGCCGAGCTGATGGCCGAGCGGCTGGCCGCCCTCACCGAGGTCACGCTCTCGATGAACTCCGCCGAGACGTTCGACGAGCTCCTCGCCACGGCCGTCGAGGGGACCGCGCGGATCCTGGGGCGGCACGCGGGCACGCTCGCCCTGCCCCCCGACGGCCGGACCCGCAGGTTCGCCGCCACACCCCCGGAGAACGCCGCCGTCGCCAAGGTCGCGGCGCCGGGAACGCTGCCCAGGCTGAGCACGATCTCCCTGGGCGCCGCCACTGGCACCCAGGTCTTCACGGTGCCGGCCGCCGAGTGGACGAAGCTGATGCCCGACACGGCGCCCGGCGGCGACGTCTCGGGCGTGATCTGCCGCACCAAGCTGGGCAGGCCCCCCGTCTACCTCGGGGTGGTGCAGGTGCCGCCGCTCGACGCCGACGAGTCCAACGTGCTGCGCCAGCTCGGCCAGGCCCTCGCCCTCGCCGTGGACGCGCTGCGGGCGTACGTCGAGGAGCACGCGATCGCCCTCACCCTGCAGCGCAGCCTGCTGCCGGCGCGGCTCCCGGAGACCCCGGGGCTCACGATCAGCTGGCGGTACCAGCCCGCGGTCGACAACGTCGAGGTCGGCGGCGACTTCTACGAGGTCCTGCGGATGGGCCACCGGGTGCTCATCGCCATCGGCGACGTCCAGGGACACTCGCTGCTGGCCGCCACCGTCATGGCGGAGCTGCGCCACGCGCTGCGCGCCTCCGTCATCGGCACCTCGGACCTCGGCGCGTCGATGGCGCTGCTCAACGAGGTGCTGCGGCGTTACCACCCCGGCATGACCGCCACCGTGTGCCTGCTCCTGATCGACCCGGTGACCGGGGAGATGGAGGTCGCGAACGCGGGGCACATCCCGCTCCTCCTCGTCACGGACGGCCACGCCCGCTACCACCGGCTGGGCAACCTCCTGCTGGGGGTGGCCGAGGAGACCTACCGGGTCGACCGGGTGAACGTCCCCGAGGGAAGCTCGGTGCTGATGTTCACCGACGGGCTCATCGAGGACCGCGACAAGCTGCTCGACGAGAGCCTGGAGATCGTACGGCACCTGGCGGAGGGCGTGGAGGAGGACCTGGAGGTCTTCTGCGACCGGCTGATCGAGAGGTTCGGCGCCAGGGAGGACGACGTGGCGCTGGTGATGTTCCGCCGCGAGAAGCGTCCCTGACCTCCCGGGAGCCGTACCGCCCCGAAGGGAGCGGTACGGCCGGTGGGACGGGTCAGGCGACGATCTCGACCGGTTTGGCGGTCTTCTCCAGCTCGGCGAAGAGGCCGGGCAGGACCCTGGCGTGCAGGACCGTGCCGTCCCCGGTGTGCTCGACGCCGAGGACCTCGCCCTCCTTGTGCGCCCTGGAGATCAGGTCGCCGCGCTCGTACGGCACGAGGAGCCTGACCTCCTGGTCGAAGCGGGGCAGCTCCCGCTCGATCACGGCCCTCAGCTCGTCGAGCCCGGCGCCGGTGCGGGCCGAGACCACGACGGTGTGCTTCTCCTTCGCGGCCAGCTGGGCCAGCACCACCGGGTCGGCGGCGTCGGCCTTGTTGATGACCACGATCTCGGGGATGTCGCCGGCGCCCTCGATGTCGCCGATCACCTCGCGCACCGCGGCGAGCTGCGACTCGGGGTCGGGGTGCGAGCCGTCGACCACGTGCAGGATCAGGTCGGCGTCGCCGACCTCCTCCAGCGTGGAGCGGAACGCCTCGACAAGCTGGTGCGGCAGGTGCCGGACGAATCCGACGGTGTCGGCCAGCGTGAACAGGCGGCCGTCGGGCGTGTGCGCCCTGCGGACCGTCGGGTCGAGCGTGGCGAACAGGGAGTCCTCGACCAGCACCCCCGCGCCGGTCAGCCGGTTCAGCAGCGAGGACTTGCCGGCGTTGGTGTATCCGGCGATGGCCACGGCGGGGACCTCGCGCTGCAGGCGCCGCGAGCGCTTGGTCTCGCGGGCGGTGGTCATCTCGCCGATCTGGCGGCGCAGCTTGGCCATCCGCTCGCGGATCCGGCGGCGGTCCAGCTCGATCTTGGTCTCACCGGGACCACGGCCGCCCATGCCGACGCCGCCCGCGGCGCGTCCGCCGACCTGACGGGACAGGTTGCCACCCCAGCCTCGCAGGCGCGGCAGCAGGTAGTTGAGCTGCGCGAGCTCGACCTGCGCCTTGCCCTCGCGGCTCTTGGCGTGCTGGGCGAAGATGTCGAGGATCAGCATGGTCCGGTCGATGACCTTGACCTTGACGACCTCCTCGAGCTGGCGGAGCTGGCCGGGGCTCAGCTCCCCGTCGCACACCACGGTGTCGGCACCGGTGGCGGAGACGATGTCGGCGAGCTCCTGCGCCTTGCCGGAACCGATGTAGGTCGCGGTGTCGGGCTTCTGGCGGCGCTGGATCAGCCCCTCCAGGACTTCCGAACCCGCGGTCTCGGCGAGGAGCTTCAGCTCCAGGAGGGAGTTTTCGGCGTCGATCGCCGTACCGGAGGTCCAGACGCCGACCAGGACGACCCGCTCAAGCCGCAGCTGGCGGTATTCGACCTCGGTGACGTCTTCCAGCTCCGTGGAGAGGCCCGCCACCCGGCGGAGTGCCTGGCGCTCGGCCAGGTCCATCTCGCCGTTGTCGAGCAGGTCGTCGAATCGGTCGATGTCCAGCGGCTCACGAGTGTCTATGTCGTCGCTCCATTCAGATGGTTGGTGCGTGTGCGTTCTTCTCATAGTTCTTCTCATATGAGTGAACGCCCGAACACCCCGGGTCTCTTCCCCTCGATGGTGCCACGGGAACCCCTGCGCCATCACCTGGTTATCACCACTTCGTCCCGGCCGCCACCGAGGCGGCGGGGACGGGCGGGGCTCAGGGAAGCAGGACCTCGGCGTCGCCGGAGCCGGTCCTCACCGTGACCTTGCGGGGCGAGGAGGGATCCTTGGTCACCTCCACGTTCTCCTCCCCGGAGCCGGTCTCGGCGGTGACGTCGTAGCCGCCCTTGGGAAGGTAGGCGACGACGTCGCCGGAGCCGGTCTCCAGCCGCACCCCCTCGGGCACGGCGGAGAACCTCGCCTCGATGTCGCCGGAGCCGGTGTCGGCGACGAAGCGCTTGGAGGTCAGGCTGCCGGCCTCGATGTCGCCGGAGCCGCTCACGGCGTTCACCTCCCCGGTCAGCCCGCGCAGCGTGATGGTGCCCGAGCCGGTGTCGAGCTTGGCGGTGAGGCCCGGCGGGATCTCGACCTTGTAGTCGACCGAGCAGTTTCCCCCGTCGCAGCCGTCGCGCAGGGTGAGCGTGCCGCCGTCCACCGGGTGCTCGGTGGCGGGCCTCTTCCCGCGCCAGTGGATGGTCTCGGTCACGCGGACGCCCGGCCGGTTCGACTCGGTGACCACGATGTCGCCCGAGCCGGTGGCGGCGTCCAGGGCCGTCAGCTTGCCGGGGACGTCGTAGGAGACGACCTCCTGCTGCCGGTCGCGGAAGTCGAGGGCGAGGTTGCCGCACCCCGAGAGCATGAACACCGATCCAAGGACCGCCCCGGCGACGACCATGTTCTTCTTCATGCGCTCAATCCTCGATTTCCCGGGAAGTCTTCGCTTCCCGACATACGACCGGTCCATCTTCTCCCCCCGCGGAGGGCGCTGATCTCACTGTGGCCGAGTACGCCCCCCGGATCATCGGGGAACCCCCGGAGCGACCCCTGAGGGGGACCCTGCCTTTGACCGGTAACCGGCCCTCAAGTAGCGTCGATTCCACAATTCAGAATTACTTTTCCACGATATGGAAACCTGCGAGGAAATGAGGACCCATGGACGGCGTTGAGATCGGCGGCCCCATCCAGGACCGCTTCGACGAGATCCTCACGCCGGAGGCACTGGCCTTCGTGGCCACCCTCCAGCGCGAGTTCGACGGCCGGCGCCTGGAGCTGCTGGAGGCCCGGCAGGTCCGCCAGGCGGAGCTGTCGGCGGGCGGCACCCTCGACTTCCTGCCCGAGACCCGGCACGTGCGCGAGTCCGAGTGGCGCGTCGCCCCGCCCGCGCCCGGCCTGGTGGACCGCCGCGTGGAGATCACCGGCCCCGTCGACCGGAAGATGACGATCAACGCGCTGAACTCGGGCGCCAAGGTCTGGCTGGCGGACTTCGAGGATGCCAACGCTCCCACCTGGGAGAACACCATCAACGGCCAGCTCAACCTGCGCGACGCGCTCGACAGGACCCTCGACTTCTCCGCCGGGGAGAAGAGCTACGCCCTCAAGCCGGACACCGAGCTCGCCACCGTCGTGGTCCGGCCCCGCGGATGGCACCTGGACGAGAAGCACCTCACCCTCGACGGCGGCCCGTTCTCCGCCTCCCTGGTCGACTTCGGCCTCTACTTCTTCCACTCGGCGCAGCGGCAGATGGCCAAGGGCAAGGGCCCGTACTTCTACCTGCCGAAGATCGAGTCGCACCTGGAGGCCCGCCTCTGGAACGACGTCTTCGTCAGGGCCCAGGAGCTGCTCGGCATCCCCCACGGGACGATCCGGGCGACGGTGCTCATCGAGACCTACCCGGCCGCGTTCGAGATGGACGAGATCCTCTACGAGCTGCGCGACCACTCCGCGGGCCTCAACGCCGGTCGCTGGGACTACCTCTTCAGCGTGATCAAGAAGTTCCGTACCCGGGGCCGTGAGTTCCTGCTGCCCGAGCGCAACGCCGTGACGATGACCGCCCCGTTCATGCGCGCCTACACCGAGCTGCTGGTCCGCACCTGCCACCGGCGCGGGGCCCACGCGATCGGCGGGATGGCCGCGTTCATCCCCTCCCGCCGCGACCCCGAGGTGAACAAGGTCGCCCTGGAGAAGGTCACCGCCGACAAGACCCGCGAGTCCGGCGACGGTTTCGACGGCTCGTGGGTGGCCCACCCCGACCTCGTGCCGATCTGCCGCGACGTCTTCGACGCCGTCCTCGACGACCGGCCGAACCAGCTCCACCTGCTGCGTGAGGACGTCTCCGTCTCCGCCGCCGACCTGCTCGCGGTCTCCAAGACCCCCGGCGACATCACCGAGGCGGGGCTGCGCAACAACGTGGACGTGGCGCTGCGCTACCTGGCCGCCTGGATGGGCGGGCTGGGCGCGGTGGCGATCCACAACCTGATGGAGGACGCGGCGACCGCCGAGATCTCCCGTTCCCAGATCTGGCAGTGGATCCACAACGGCATCGAGCTCGCCGACACCGGGGCGGTGGTGACGAGGGAGCTGGTCGAGAAGATCATCGACGAGGAGCTCGCCAAGATCGGGGCGGAGCCCGGCTACGACGAGGCCCGCTACCGTCAGGCCACCGCCCTGTTCAAGGAGGTCGCCCTGGACGACGACTTCGCGGAGTTCCTTACCCTCCCGGCCTATGCGCGTATGCCGTGACATGACCATTTCGACGGTGCGGAATCCTCATCCCCCGGCGGGGATTCCTCACTCCGGGCGGTTACCGGGGACGGGTGCGTCCGGCGGGCCCAGTGGATACTTTGCGTGCATGAGCGATGACAGGAACGGCGAAGGAGCCGATAAGAGCGGGTACGCGGCGCTGCTCGACGCCGTCAAGCGCGAGATCATCGGCAGCAGGGGGCGGGTGGCGCTGCTCACCACCGACACCGAGCTGATCCGGCAGTACTGGCGGATCGGCCGCCACATCCTCGACCGGCAGCCGGACGACGACTGGGGCAGGAAGGCGGTGCCCCGGCTCTCGGCCGACCTGCGCGGCGCGTTCCCCGAGGCGATGGGCTATTCACGGACCAACCTCCTCTACATGAGGGCCTTCGCGGCGGCCTGGCCCGACTCCATCCCGCAGACGGGGCGGCCGATTCCCTGGGGTCACCACATCGTCCTGCTGGATATGCTGGACAGCAGGGCGACCAGGGAGTTCTACGCGCGCAAGACCGCCGACGAGGGATGGGCCCGAGGCGTCCTGATCACAATGATCAAGGGCCGGCTCCACCTTCGCATCCGCCACTCCTCACCGGGTCCCGCCCGCACACCGCCCTCCCCCGACTGCCGCGCCCCGCAGCGGGCGGGCGGGGAGCCGCGCTTCGCCGGTCTCGTGGACGAGGGCCCCAGGCACGGCAGGAACGCCGGCGCCGCCGCGCTGAGCGAGAATTCGAGACGAGCATGACGAGAGTCGAGAGTGACGAGACGACGAGGATGACGAGATGACGTCCTCGATCGGCCGATGGAGGCGCGGCTCCTGGCCACCGGGCACGCCGGAGGAGGAACGATGTCGACGAAGACCCTGGACGAGCCGGCCCGCAGGTTCGAGGAGCTCCTCGGCCCCGGGTCGGTCATCACCGATCCCGTACGGCTGCGCACCTACGAGTGCGACGGGCTGACCCACCACCGGGTCACCCCGGGCGTCGTGGTGCTGCCCGAGAGCGCCGAGCAGGTCGCGGCCGTGGTGCGGATCTGCAACGAGTACGGCCTGCCGTTCGTGGCCAGGGGCGCCGGGACGGGGCTGTCGGGCGGCGCCCTGCCACGGGCCGACGGGGTGCTGGTCGTGACCTCCAAGATGCGGCGGATCCTCTCCGTCGACCTGCCGAACCGGCGGGCGACCGTGGAGCCCGGGGTCACCAACCTGGCGATCACCGAGGCCGTCCGCGACCTGGGCCGCTACTACGCGCCCGACCCCTCCAGCCAGCAGGTCTGCACGATCGGCGGCAACGTGGCCGAGAACTCGGGCGGCGCGCACTGCCTGAAGTACGGCTTCACCGTCAACCACGTGGTCGGCCTGGAGATCGTCACCCCCGACGGCGACATCGTCGAGCTCTCGGACACCGACCCCGGCTACGACCTGCTGGGCGCGTTCGTCGGCTCGGAGGGCACCCTCGGCATCGCGACCAAGGTCGTCGTACGGCTGAGCAGGCTGCCCGAGGCCGTCACGACGCTGCTCGCGGCGTTCGAGGACATCGAGCGGGGCGGGCAGGCGGTGTCGGCGATCATCGGCGGCGGCATCGTGCCCGCCGCGATCGAGATGATGGACGCCCTCGCCGTCGAGGCGGCCGAGGCGGCCGTGGCGTGCGCCTACCCCGAGGGCGCGGGGGCGGTGCTCATCGTGGAGCTGGACGGCCCCGCCGAGGAGGTCGCGCACCAGTTCGGCGAGGTGACGCGGATCTGCCGGGAGAGCGGCGCGTTCGAGATACGGGTCGCCGACGACCCGGCGGAGCGGGCCGCGATCTGGCGGGGCCGCAAGTCGGCGTTCGCCGCGGTGGGCCGGATCAGCCCCGCCTACATCGTCCAGGACGGCGTCGTCCCCAGGACCGCGCTGCCCGGGGTGCTGGCGAGCATCGACGCCCTCTCCCGCGAGTACGGCATCAGGGTGGCGAACGTCTTCCACGCCGGTGACGGCAACCTGCACCCGCTGGTGCTGTTCGACGACGCGGAGCCGGGCGCGGGCGAGCGGGCGGAGATCGTCTCGGGGAGGATCCTCGACCTGTGCGTCGAGCACGGCGGTTCCATCACCGGCGAGCACGGCGTCGGCGTGGACAAGTCACGATATATGCCGAAAATGTTCTCGGACGACGATCTCAACACCATGCAGCTGGTGCGCTGCGCCTTCGACCCCCGTGGCCTGTCGAACCCGGGCAAGATCTTCCCGACCCCCCGGCTGTGCGGCGAGGTCCCCGGGGTCCGCAAGGGCGTGCACCCGCTGGTCGAGTCGGGACAGGCGGAGCACTTCTGATGGGAGCCCCTGTGGAAGCACCTTTGGAAGCGCTGCGCGAGACGGGCGTGACGATCCGGGAGGCGACCCCCGACGACGCGGTGGGCGGGGTCCCGCCCCGCTGGGTGGCCCTGCCCGAGGACACCGGGGAGGTCGCCGCGCTGATGCGCGTCTCGGCGGCGCACGACCTGGCCGTGGTCCCGGTGGGAGACGGCACCAAGCTCGGCTGGGGAAATCCCCCCGAACGGTGCGACCTGCTGATCGACACCTGCTGCCTGCTCCTCGGGAGCGGATCGGCGGTCGAGCACTCCGCGGGCGACCTCGTGGCACGGACCTCCGCTGGGCTCCCCCTCGACGTTCTCGGCACCACGCTCTCGCGGTCGCGGCAGGAACTCGCCCTGGACACCCCCCTGGGCTCCGGCACGGTCGGCGGCACGCTCGCCACCGCGGTCGCCGGACCCCGCAGGTTCCGCTACGGCACCGCCCGCGACCTGCTGATCGGCATCACGGTCGTGCTGGCCGACGGCACGATCGCCACCTCGGGCGGCAACGTCGTCAAGAACGTCGCGGGCTACGACCTGGGCAAACTCTTCACCGGCTCGTACGGCACGCTCGGCGTCATCACCGAGGCCACCTTCCGCCTGCACCCGATCCCCGCCGCCCGCCGATGGGTCACCGTGGATCCGCCCGCCTCCGCCGGGCCGGGCTCCCCCACGGCGCAGGCCGCGCTGGCCGCACTGGACGCGCTGGTCACCGAGCTGGCGGCCTCGCAGGCCGAGCCGGGCGCCATCGAGCTGGAGTGGCCGGACCTCACCGGCGGGCCCACCGTGTCCGCGCTCGTCGAGGGCGTGGCGGCCGACGCGCGGGCGGAGGCCGTCCGCAAGTCGATGGACGAGTACGGGAGCGCGCGGATCACCACCGAGGCGCCCGCCTGGTGGGCGGCGCCGCCCGGCGAGGAGGTGCTGCTGGAGGTGCGGGTCCCGCCCTCCGCCGCGCACCCGGCGCTGCGCGCGATCGCCGCCCGCGGGCTGCCCGCGCACGTGCGCGGGTCGGTGGCCTCCGCGGTCCTGCTGGTCGCGTTGCCCGCGGACGTCGGCGAGGCGGAGTTCTCCGGGTTCGTGACGGGCGTGCGCGACGACCTCCGGCGGCTCGGCGGCGGCCTCACGGTGCTCGCCGCGCCACCCGCCCTCGCCCGAGGGATCGACCGCTGGGGCCCGTCGGCCGCCCTGCCGCTGATGCGACGGATCAAGGAACGGTTCGACCCCGGCCGCAGGATGTCCCCCGGCCGGTTCGCGGGAGGGATCTGACATGGACCCTGAGCTGATCAACGACTGCGTGCACTGCGGGTTCTGCCTGCCCTCGTGCCCGACGTACGTCCTGTGGGGCGAGGAGATGGACTCCCCGCGCGGCCGGATCCACCTGATGAAACAGCACGTCGAGGGCACGCCGCTGACGCCGGAGATGGCCGGGCACTTCGACGCGTGCCTGGGGTGCATGGCGTGCGTGACCGCCTGCCCGTCCGGGGTGAGGTACGACCGGCTGATCGAGCAGACCCGGGCCGAGGTGGAACGGGTGCACGTGAGGGAGCCGGACGACAGGGCGCTGCGGGCGCTCGTCTTCCAGCTGTTCCCCTATCCCCGGCGGCTGCGGGCGATGCGGCTGCCGCTGCGGCTCAGTGCCGGGCTGCGCCGCGCGGTCGCGCCAAGGCTGGAGCGGATCAACCCGTCCCTGGCGGCGATGGCCGACCTCGCTCCCCCGTCCGCCACCAGGCTGCGGCTGCCCCGGAGGGTCGCGGCCCGGGGGCCGCGCAGGGCCACGGTCGGGATGCTCACCGGCTGCGTGCAGGGGGAGTTCTTCCCGCAGGTCAACGAGGCCACCGCCCGGGTGCTCGCGATGGAGGGCTGCGACGTGGTGATCCCGCCCTCCCAGGGCTGCTGCGGGGCGCTGTCGCTGCACTCCGGCCAGGAGGGGCAGGCCCTGCGGTTCGCGAAGCGGACGATCGCCACCTTCGAGCGGGCGGGCGTCGACACGATCGTGGTCAACGCCGCCGGGTGCGGGTCGACGATGAAGGACTACGCGGAGATCCTGGAGGCCGAGGGCGGCGAATGGGTCGAAAGGGCACGGGCGATCAGGACCGTCGACCTGGCGGAGTATCTCGTCGCGCTCGGCCCGGCGGCCGAGCGGCACCCGCTGCCGCTCACCGTGGCCTACCACGACGCCTGCCACCTGGCCCACGCCCAGGGGATACGGTCGGAACCCCGCAAACTCCTGGACGGCGTGCCCGGCCTGGAGGTCAGGGAGATCGCCGAGTCCTCGATCTGCTGTGGCTCTGCGGGGACCTACAACCTGTTCCAGCCGGAGGCCGCGAGGGACCTCGGTGACCGCAAGGCGGAGCGGGTGCTCGCCACCGGCGCCGACCTGCTGGTCTCTGCCAACCCCGGCTGCACCATGCAGATCGCCTCGGCGATCCGCCGCCGGGGCGCCGAACCGATCCCCGTCGCGCACACGGCCCAGGTTCTCGACGCCTCACTGCGCGGACTCGCGAGGGTGCCGTGAGCCCGGGTTCTGTGGGCGGGGGCCCTGTGAGTGGGGGTTCCCTGAATGGCCCGCCCGGCCGGTGCGGGACGCGCCCGGATCCGGGACCGTCCGGCGAGGGGGGCGCATGAACGCGGTGCAGTCGGTCGACCGGGCGCTGGACGTGCTGGAGGCGCTGGCCGAGCGGGGCGGGGAGGCGGGCCTCTCGGAGATCGCCGCCAGGACCGGCCTGCCGTACGGGACGATCCACCGGTTGCTGCGCACGCTGCTCGCCCGGGGCTACGTACGCCAGGAGTCCGATCGCCGCTACGCCCTGGGGGGCGCGCTGGTGCGGCTCGGCGGGGTGGCCGAGCGCATGGTGGGCGTGTGGGCGCAGCCGTACCTGACGAGGATGGTCGAGCTGTCCGGTGAGACGGCCAACCTGGCGGTGCTGGAGGGTGACTTCGTGGTCTACGTCGCCCAGGTGCCCTCGCCGAGGCGGCTGCGGATGTTCGCGGAGGTCGGCAGGCGGGTGCTCCCGCACAGCACGGCCGTGGGGAAGGTCCTGATGGCCGACAGGGCGGACACCGAGGTGGCGTCGCTGGTCGAGCGGACCGGGATGCCCCGCAGGACCGCCAACACGATCACCGACCTGCCCGGGATGCTCGCCGAGCTGGAGCGGGTGCGGGAACACGGGTACGCGATGGACCTGGGCGAGGAGGAGCTGGGCGTGCACTGCCTGGCGGTGGGCGTACGGGACGGGGCCCGGACGATCGCCGCCCTGTCGGTGTCCGGACCGGCCGAGCGCATCACCGCGCTCGACCGGCGGGACCTCGCCGAGGGCATGCGCAGGATCGCGCACGACTTCGGCGCCGAGCTGGGCCCGATCATGCCCGCCAGGGCGGACGGCACCTCGTGAACCGGCCGCCGCCCTGACGGGAATGGCATGCGGGACGCCGAGACCTCCGGCCGTCCGGGTCAGCGGCCGGGAGGGGTGATGTTGAGGTTGCTGCCCTGCGGTACCGGGACCACGCTGACCTGCCCCTTCTGGATGGCCTGCCAGAGCACGGCGCCCTGCGGGCCGAGGACCTTGACGAGGTCCTTGATCGATTCGATCTCGGTGCGGACCTTGGCGTTGCGCTGGGTCTGCGCGATGTTCTCCGCCTTGGCCGCCTGCTCCGAGGCGAGGGCGGCGACCAGGGCCTCCGGCGGCTCGGGCTTCTGGATGGTCAGGGAGATGTCACCGCACTGCCCGCTGCCCCCGTAGTTCTGGTTGCAGAAGTAGTCGCCCCCGGCCGTCGCCTTGATGAACTCCCTGGCGAGCTGGCCGACCCGTGCCTCCCACGCCTGCTTCACCTTCGGGTCGTTGAACAGCCCCCGCCACTCGAACTCCTGCGAGGCGGCGTCCATGGCGCGGTCCAGCGGCACGCGCATGTAGATGTTGAGCATCCGCCGCCAGCCGTCGGACGACTCGCCCTCCTCGTAGTAGGCGCGGAACTTCAGCCCGATCTTCTCGTGGAACTGCTGGAGCGTCCTGCAGTCGGTGTTCAGCGTGAACGTCGCCACCCCGGACACCGTCATCTCCACGTTGTCCTTGGAGACCACGGACAGCGGCTTGGACTCGGCGTCGTCCGCCCCGGAGAAGTCGAAGGTCCGCTGGCCGAACGGGTAGGAGTATCCGTTGTCGCCGGGGCCGAGGAGCGTGGCGCCGCTGGAGGGGTTGATGCACTTCTCGAACTTGATGGCCTCCAGGACACCGCCCGCGTAGTGCAGGACCACCTCGTCGGGCTGGGTGCTCACCCGCGAGCACGCGCTGAGGGCGAACCCGGAGACCACCAGCAGGGCGACCGCGAGGAGGAACCCCTTCAGCAACAGCCGCCTGCCGCCCCCGGCCTTCTGAGCGCTCATCATCTCTCCCTTTCGCACCCGTTTGTGAAGGCGGATCCTAGTCGCGGCCGATCACGGGCATCGGGGCCTCCGGTGACCGACACTCAATGGAGACATGTCCATCTATGGAACCTGGTGGAGATGACCGGCGGAGTAGGGGGTGAGAGCGCGGACGCGCTCCGGAAGGATTCCCCCTGATGACGACTGGACGAAGCGGGTGGTGACGCTGGGTCTCCCCCAACGGACCGGGGCCTTCCCGCTGCCCCCGCCCGCCGACGACGCGACCGGCGTGCCCGGCGTGCCCGACGCCATCGAAGCGACCGACGCGGCGCTGATCGGGGAGTCCCTGACGGACCCCGACAGGTTCGCGGGGCTCTTCGACCGCCACGCCGACGAGATCCACCGGTACGTGGCGCGGCGGCTGGACGACGTGACCACGGCCGACGACGTGACGGCGGAGACGTTCCTCGTGGCCTTCCGCAAGCGGGCCCGGTACGACCTCGGCCGCGCCGACGCCAGACCCTGGCTGTACGGGATCGCCTCCAACCTGATCTCCGGCCACCGCAGGTCGGAGACCCGCAGGCTGAGGGCGCTCGCCCGGCAGGCCCCCGAGCGCGCGGCCGAGTTCGAGGACCGCAGCGCCGAGCGCGTCACCGCCGACCGGCTCAGGCCCGCCCTCGCCGCCGCGCTGGCCGGGCTCGGCTCCGCGGAGCGGGACCTGCTCCTGCTGGTGGCCTGGGCCGACCTGACCTACGAGGAGGCCGCGCAGGCGCTCGGCATCCCGATCGGGACCGTCAGGTCCCGCCTCTCCCGTACCCGGACCAAGATCCGCCGCTCCCTGGAGTCGCACAGATGAACGACGACGAGATCCAGCTGGTGGCCGCCCTCCGGCCCGAGGCTCCCCCGTACGACGGCGAGGCGAGGCAGGCGGCCCGGCGGGGGCTGGCCGCGGCCGCCCGGCCTCGGGCACGGAACCCGCTGCGCGGCGTGCCTCGGTGGCGCGGGCCGTACGCGATGGCACTGGCCGGGGCGCTCGCGGTGGCGGTGGGGGCGACCGCGATCACCCTGGTACGGGCTCCGGGCGGTTCGCCGGGCCCTGTCGAGGAGGTCGTGGTGACGATGCCCAAGATCGCCGCCGTCTCGGCGAGCGAGGTGCTCGACAGGGCGGCGCGGGCGACCGTGCGGACGGACCTGGCGCCGCGTGACGACCAGTTCGTCAAGGTCGAGTCGGAGACGATGTACGGCTCCTTCAGCGGCCTGGCGACGGACACGAAGACGGGCGAGACCATCAAGGAGACCCGCTACCTCTACCGGAGCAAGCGGGCCATCTGGCTGTCCGCCGACGGGACGAGGGACGGCGTGGTACGGATCGAATACCTGGAGCCCAAGGCCTATCCGGGCTGGCCGATCCCCGAGGGGGCGTACGAGCAGGCCGGTGTCGTGACGCTCCCCCTGGTGAACTGCCAGATGGTCCCCGAGTACATGCGTACCGACCACGCGGCGCTCAAGAGGCTCCCCACGGACGCCGAGGGGATGCGCGCCCACCTCTACACCGGCGACCGGGGCAGCGACTCCAGGGACGCGGCGGCCTTCAGCGCGGCGGGCGACCTGCTCAGGGAGACCTACATGCCCCCGGCGCAGCGGGCGGCGCTGTTCAAGGCGGTGGGTACCATCCCCGGGGTCGACGTCACCGAGCGGGCCGAGGACGCGGCGGGACGCCAGGGGATCGGCGTCGGCAGGGTCGGCGTCGACGGCGTCAGGGCGGATCTGATCTTCGACGCGAAGACGTACGAGCTGCTCGGCGAGCGCGGGATCGTGGTCGACGAGAAGGCCGCCAGGTCTCCCAAGGGCAGCCTGGTCGCCTCGACCGCCCAGCTCTCGGTCACCGTGGCCGACGAGGCTCCCGAGGCGGAGGGCAAGGGCAAGGGCGCGGACCGCTGCGGGTGACGGTTCCCTCCTCCGGTCCCCTCCGATGCGCTTCACGGAACCCGGGGATTTCCGGTCCCACCTGCCGGACGTTCGCGCGAGACGAGCCTGGGACTCCCCTGCCGCGCGGTGCGCACATGAGCCCCACAGCCACACGACCTCCCGGCCAGGTCCCGCCGGATCAGGTTCGGGTCAGGTGTGGACGCGGTGGACGGGTGATCCGTCGGCCGCGCAGTAGACCTCGATCTTGACCTCGTCCTCCTCGGACTCGAACTCGACGCGGGCCCGGCCGGCGGGTCCGCGTTCGACGTCGTCGGCCTGGAATCCCTGGGCCGGGCTCCACGACCGGAGGGTGACCAGGCCGTTCTCGCACCGGGCGATGACCCTGCCGCCCGCCGTGGTGATCACCCGGCTCCTGCCGGGATCCGCGGCGGGGGGCGCGGTGGTGGTGACGGTGACGGTCGGCCCGGGAGTGGGCGCCGCACCGGGATCCGTGGCGCCCCCCGAGGGGGCGGCGGGAAGGGACGAGGCGAGGGCGAGCTTCTCGTCGACCTCGGCGGCGGAGAGCGGCCGGAGCCCGGTGTCCGTCAGCGGCTCGCTGAGACGGTCGATCACCGCCACACCCACTCCGATCGCGAGGAGCCCGGTGATCAGCCATCCGGCCACGACCAGGGGAAGACGCTTGCGCATGCCCTCACTGTGCCACTCGGAACGATAAGGCAACGTTAAGGGGCGGCTAACCCGCTTTTGACGCGGCGCGGGAGGGGGCTAACGTGGCGGCAAATGTCAAACGTGCTGCTCATCGAGGACGACGCCGCGATCCGCACCTCCCTCACCCGGGGCCTGCGCGACCGTGGCCACGCCGTGTCGTCCGCCCCCGCCGCTCTCGACGGCCTGCGGCTGGCCGTCGAGGAACGCCCCGACCTGGTCGTCCTCGACCTCGGCCTGCCCGACATGGACGGCCTTGACCTGCTGCGGATGCTCCGCGCGGTGAGCCGGGTCCCGGTGATCGTGGCGACCGCGCGGGACGGCGACGCGGAGATGGTCAGGCTGCTGGACGCGGGCGCCGACGACTACGTGGTCAAGCCGTTCAGCGCGGCCCAGCTCGACGCGCGGATACGGGCGGTGCTCCGGCGGGTGGCGGGTGAGAGCCGCGCCGACAGCGCGGTCACCGTGGGGGGCCTGCGGATCGACCCGCGCACCCGGGAGGCGACCCTGGACGGGACGCCGCTGGATCTGAGTCCCCGGGAGTTCGACCTGCTCCACTACCTGGCGGCCAGGCCCGGCGAGGTGGTCACCAAGCGGGAGCTGCTCACCCACGTCTGGCAGATCCCCTACGGCGGGGCCGACAAGACGGTGGACGTCCACCTTTCCTGGCTCCGCCGCAAGCTGGGCGAGACGTCCCAGGAGCCTCGATACCTGCAGACCGTCCGGGGTGTCGGCGTGCGACTGGCCGCCCCGGCATGAGGCGCTGGCTGACCCTGCTGGTCGCGGCGACCACCTCCCTCGTACTGATCGCGCTGCTGGTCCCGCTGGCCCTGCTGGTCCGTACGGTGGCGGTGAGCGGGGCGGTCAGCGAGGCCGAGAGCGAGGCCGAGTCGGTGGCGGTCGTGGTCGGCGCGGCGGACACCGAGACCCTGCGGCTCACCGCCGAGCAGGCCGAGCACCCCGTCACGATCTTCCTCCCCGGCGGGGAGGTGGTCGGCGCTCCCGCTCCGCGCTCCACCGCCGTGGAACTCGCCTCCCTCGGCCGCAGCGTCACCGCCGCCGCACCCGGCGGGCGGGAGATCCTCGTCGCGGTCCAGGGGGCGCCAGGGGGTACGGCGGTGGTCCGGGTGTTCCTGGGCGACGACCGTCTGACCAGGGGCGTTCCTCAGGTCTGGGCCGGGCTGGCGGCGCTGGGCCTGGCCCTGGTCGGGCTGGGCGTGCTGGTCGGCGACCGGCTGGCCCGCGCGGTGATCAAGCCGATCACCGCGCTGGCGCGGGTGTCACACCGGCTCGCGGCGGGCGACATGTCCGCCAGGACGGTGCCCGACGGCCCTCCGGAGGTGCACGCGGTCGGTCTCGCCCTCAACCACCTGGCCGAGCGCATCACCGGCCTGCTCGCGGAGGAGCGGGAGAGCGCCGCCGACCTGTCCCACCGGCTGCGCACCCCGCTGACCGGGCTGAGACTGGAGGCGGAGTCGCTGGCCGACCCGGAGGAGTCGGCCAGGATCGAGGCCAGGGTGGACGCCCTGGAACGCGCCGTCACCTCGGTGATCACCGAGGCCAGGCGGCGGGGGCGCGAGCGGGCCGAGTGCGACGCGGCGGAGGTGACCGGCGCGCGGGTCGCGTTCTGGTCGGTGCTCGCCGAGGACCAGTCGCGGCACTTCACCCTCGGTCTGGCCCCCGGCCCGCTGCCGGTCGGGGTCGCCGGGGACGACCTGGCCGCCTGCGTGGACGCCCTGCTCGGCAACGTGTTCGCGCACACGCCGGAGGGGGTCTCGTTCTCCGTACGGCTGGAGGCGACCGGTGGTGGCGCGCTGCTGACCGTCGCCGACGCCGGTCCCGGCTTCGCCACGCCCGACCCACCGCAGCGCGGCGAGAGTGGCGCCGGGTCGACCGGGCTCGGCCTCGACATCGCCCGCCGTACGGCGGAGTCCGCGGGGGGCTCGCTGTCGCTGCGGACCTCTCCCGAGGGCGGGGCGAGCGTGGTGGTGTTCCTGCCCGCCGTCACCTCCCGGGGCTAGTCCAGCTCCCGCTGGAGGAGGTTCATCACCATGATCACTCCGTGTGGCGACAGGTCGTCGGAGTGCAGGCGGGAGAGCTCGACGTTGAGCCGGGCGGGGCGTCCCCTCCGGTTCACGCCGTCCAGGGTGACGCCGTCACCTCGGCCGTTCCCCGGCTCGGGCTTCGTGTCCAGTATCCGCTGAGCCCTGGTCAGGATCTCCCCGACGGGGAGGCCGATGTCGAGGGAGGCCAGCCGGCAGCCGATCGCCTCGTCGGCGCGGAGCCCCCACAGCTCCTCGGCTCCCGGGCTCCAGACCATCACCCGCAGGTTCGTGTCGACCACGGCCACGGCGTCGCCGAGGCTGCGTACCACCGAGGAGACGAGGGCGGTGGCCCGCTTGAGCTCGTCGCTACGGGAGTTGAGGGTGTCGTTGATCTGCTGGAGCTCGTCGTTGGTCGACTGCAGCTCCTCGTTCATCGTCTCCAGCTCCTCGTTCGTGGACTGGAGCTCCTCGTTGGTGGTCTCCAGCTCCTCGTTCGTGGACTGAAGTTCCTCGTTGGTGGTCTCCAGCTCCTCGTTGGTCGACTGGAGCTCCTCGTAGGCGTGTTCCAGCTCCCGGTTCGTCTGCTCCAGCCGGTCGCGGAGCTGGCGGTAGCGCGTCACGTCGTGGAAGTTGACGCCGATGCCGACCAGCTCACCCCCCGGTTCCAGCAGCGGGACGACGGCGATGTCGAAGACGCTCGGCTCGGGCGCGTTCGGCCGGTGCCAGGTGACGTCCTGAAGCTCGGCGACCCGCAGGTCCAGCTCCACCTGCTCGATCACCGAGCGGAGCTCGACCGGCCGGTAGGACACCTCCAGATCCTGGAACGGCCGCCCGATGTCGCGGGGGTTGAGGTTGAAGAGCAGCTCGGCGCGCGAGTTCGCCAGGGCGAGGTTCCTGAAGCGGTCGAGCGCGATCTGCGCGACCGGGCCGGTGGCGAGCGCCGCCGCCTGCAGCACCGTGTGCCGCACGTACGGGCGGGTCTGCGACGCGCCGGCGCCGAGCGCCCAGGTGGCGCGGTTGCCCTGCGGGGGTGATCCGATCTTCTTGAACAGCCTCATGCGGAGGTTCACCGGCTCGAACCTGTCGCCGTGGTTGAGCAGCATCTCCGCCTTGCCCAGGAAGAGGTAGCCGGGGTCGGAGAGCGCGAAGTGGAACCGGCGGACGATGCTGAGCTGGGTCTCGCTGTTGAAGTACATCAGCGTGTTGCGGGCCAGCAGGAGGTCGACCCGGGAGATCGGCGCGTCGCGCGTGAGGTCGTTGCGACCGAAGATCAGCTGGCGCCGCAGGTCACGCCGGAACCCGAATCCCGCCTCCGTCGGCTCGAAGTATTTCTGGCGCAGCTCCTCCGGCACCTCGGCGAGCTGCCGTTCGCCGTAGACGGCCGCCCGTGCCGTCTGGAGGGCCTTCTGGTCCAGGTCCGTGGCGTAGATCTTCACCCGCTCGCGGAACTCGTCTATGCCGAGCTCCTCGGCCAGCGCCATCGCGAGGCTGTAGGCCTCCTCGCCGGTCGCGCAGCCCGCGCTCCAGATCCGGATCACCTTGCCCGGCCCCTTGTTCGCCAGCAGGCTGGGGATCACGGTCTCGCGGAGCGTCTGCCAGGCGGCCGGATCGCGGAAGAAGGCGGTGACGTTGATCAGCAGGCTGTCGAAGAGCCGGTTGAACTCCTCGGGTTCCAGCTCCAGGTAGTCGCGGTATTCACCGTGGTCACGGAGCTTGAGCGCCTCCAGGCGCCTGCTGATGCGACGTACGAGGGTGGTGCGCTTATATCCCGTGAAGTCGAAACCGCGCGTCTCCTTCAACATGAGCAGGAGATCGTCGAATTCACGTTCGTCGCCGGACATCACACTGCCAGCCTAGGCCCGTCACCGACCGCTACGTGAGGGCAAGGCTGTCCTCGGTGCCGTCGATGCGGCTTTGTAGCATTCGCGTCGCCTCCGGTTCCCGCCCGGTCCGCTCCGCGTTCTCCGGCGGGCGCCGCGACGGGTTTTCCCTCCCCGCGGGGCCGCCGTCCGCGGCGCCCGCCCCACGCCCCCGGCCCGAGTGTGACATCCGCTCCTCGCCTCGTACGCGGGCCCGCCGCGCTCCGGGCGGCTCAACGAGGGGAGGCGGCGAGGTCGCCGGGAGGCTTCGCGAGGGGAGATCGCGGGGCCTCCACGCCACCGGCAGAAGCCGCGACGACCACCGCGTCACGCCCGCTGGAACCTGCCACATTTAGCTCCTATCCCGTTGGGACCCATCCATACTGGAGAACCGTAGGATTGTTGGTAGGGCCTCGGGAGACCCTTGAAGGGTGTGGCCATTATGGATATGTCGGTGTATGTCATTCACCAATACGGTGACACGGCGCTGGTCGCCGTGACGGGCGAGATGGACGCCTTCAACTACCGGCTGCTGGAGTCGGAGCTGGAGTTACTGATACTCGGAGGCACACGACACATCCTCATGGACGCCGGTGAGCTGCTTTTCTGCGACGTCAGCGGGGCTCGGGCGCTGGAACGGGTCCACGAGAGCCTCCGCGCGGCCGGAGGAGAGCTGTTCGTCGTCCCCTCCCCGACCGTGATCCGGCTGTTCACCGTGCTCTGGGGAGCGCAGAAGCCCGAGCACCCCGGCCTGGTCGACACCTCAAGCCTGGACGACTTTCCCACGTCCTCGCCGCTCCCCCGGCGGCACGCCCCGGTCCTGCGCCGCATCGGCGGCAGGCGCCGTACCCACCGGGACGCCCCGGGAGCGTCCTCCCCGCGAGGCACCGTCCCGGCGGAGAGCACGGCCTCCGCGAAGAGCACCGCCCCGGCCGGGGGCACCGCGGCCCTTCCGGCGGGTACGACGCCTCCGGCCGGGCGGGAGGCGGCACACCCGGCGCTGGAAAGGGCCGCGCGCCTGAGGCGGGAGGCGGCGGCACATCTGGAGACGCTCCACCTCCGGACGCAGGCGACCTGCGCGACGCTGGCCGAGATCCACGACCGGATGGCGGCCCTCCAGTCCGGGCTGGAAACCCACATCGCGATGCGGGCCGCGGTGAGGCGGGCCTGCGACGACCACCTCCACGAGGCGAAGACGAACCGGGCGCGCACGCTCGCCTCCTCATTCGCGATCGGGTCCGGCTGAGGCGCACCGCGGCCGATCACCGGGAGGATGATCACGCGCCCCCGTGATTACCGGTGCCCGTGGCGGAAAGCATGGTGTCGTGACTTTTCCGCTTCCCGAAGGGAGCGGATTTCCGCCGGGCCGCTTCCACGGCCCCAGGAGGCAGGCATCATGGTGGGCGATCCCGAGGGCCGCGACAGCCCGGACGCCCGCGACGAACCCCCGTCCCAGGCCCAGCCTCGGAGCGAAAGGGACGAGTGGGGCGAGCGCACTCGCGAACGCATCGCCCAGGCCGGGGAGCGGGCCGGGCAGGCCGCCGAGCGCCGGTCCGAACTCGCCCGTGACGGGACCGCGCCACCCTCCCCCTCCTCGTTCCCGTCGCACGCCGAACGGGCGGACCGGGCCGACGCCCAGCTGGGAAAGGCACGCCTGCGGGCCGACCGGGCCAGGGAACGCGCGGTGGCCGGATACCGGTCGGCGGCACAGGCCCACAGGAACGCGGCCGCGAGTCACGACCGGGCCGCGGCGGCGGGAAGCGGGGACGCGGAGACCCACCGGCTCCAGGCGCTGAGGCACCGCCGCCAGGCCGCCGCCGACGAGCACAGGGCGTCCATGGCCGAGCGGGCGCGTCCCGATCCACCGAAAAATGACGCCTGAAAAACAACCCCATGAAAAGCGGCCCCGGACGGCCGGACGCCAATGCGGTCCGCCCGGAGTGGCGTACGGAAACGCGCCGGAATCCGGCCCCGAGCCGCGCTTGCCCCGGGTTAACAATCCCTTAGCGTGCCCCTAGCAAATTCTCCGCAAATCTTGACCCATGACACGAATTACCAGGATTACCGTTGGATCCCTCGCGACCGCCGCCCTCCTGATCGGCGGAGGCGGCATCGCCCTCGCCGCGCAGCAGACGGACAGCGTGGCGGTCACCGCCACGGCGGCCACCACCGGCACGACCAGCGCGGCCGGTGCGACCGGCACGGCCGCCGCACCGGTCACCACCTCGGCGTACATCTCCTCCCGCAAGGCCGTGCAGATCGCGAAGAAGCGCGTCCCCGGCGCGCGCGTGAGCAAGGTCGAGCGCGAGTGGGAGCACGGCCAGCGCGCCTGGAAGATCGAACTGCACAAGGGCGCCTGGGAGTACGACGTCTACGTGTCGGCGAGGACCGGGAAGATCATCAAGTTGAAGCGCGACTACGACGACTGATCAGCAGGCTTTGAGAACGGCCTCCATGGCGTCCTTCTCCCCGGACGTCACCCACATGCCGTACTTGACCTTCACACTGATCTGACGCTCCACGTAGGGGCACCGGTAGGCGCGGCGCGGCGGCAGCCAGGTCGCCGCGTCTCCGGCGCCCTTCTGGCTGTTCAGCGGCCCGTCCACGGCCAGCAGGTTCAGCGGGTCGTTGGCGAGTTCTTTCCGCTTGGACGCGGACCACTGCTGGGCGCCCTTCTGCCAGGCGTCGGCGAGCGCGATCACGTGGTCGATCTGCACCGCCATGCTGGTCCGCGTCCCGCGCTCGAACTTGATGGTCTTGCCGCTGTAGGGGTCCTCAAGAATTCCGGACTGCACGACGCAGCCGTCCTCGCCCTTCTTGAAGACCTCTTCCTTCAGGTCGCGAATGAGAATGTCGTTGCGGGTGTCACAGCCGTTCCTGTCGACGTCCGACCAGGCGGGACCGAACTCGTCGCGGTCGAACCCCGTCATCGGGGCGCGCCCCTTGACCTCGAGTTTTCCCAGGTCCTTGAGCGCCTCGGACGCGGACTTCCCGCCTCCCGAGGACTGCGTTCCCTCGTCCACGCCTCCGCCGGGAACCGGGCCGCAGCCCGCCACGGTGAAGGCGATCGTCGCGACGGCCACACCTCGTACCAGCGCAGTCCGCACCCTGCCACCTCTCACGCGTTCGCTCTCTGAAGCGGCAAATTACCCCAGATACCGTTCTCAATCTTAAAAGCCTCAAGCAGTCTTTGGGAGAACGGGGGAATTTCCGGACCGTCAATCCATGCCTTAACGACATCGCTCGCCTGACCTGTGCAAAGACAATCACCGGCGCTCCGCCCGGAGGCGAAGGGCACGGCTCCCCCGAAACGGGTGCCCTCAGATATTCACGTAACGCGACTATCGACTACGTAAAGTGATGGTGTTCTAATGGCCAGGAGCGCTCACAATCGGTGAGCAATTCGCTACGGAGAGGACTCGCGTGAGGCAGATCTCATCGCGTCATCCCCACCTCGCACGGACCGTGACGGGACTGGCCACCACCGTGGTCACCCTGCTCCTGGCCTCCGGGCCCGGTTCCGCCGCCGCGGCCTCCGCCCCGGCGGCCGAGCGGCGGGCCCCCGCCCTGCCGCCGCGAGTGGTCCAGCTCGAAGACGGCGTCGAGTGCGCCTTCAACAGCCTCTGTCTCTACCGTGACTACGACTTCAACGGGCCCGGATACAGCATCCCCGCGGGCTACCCGACCTATCTGGGCGACGTGCCGATGCCGGGCGGCGTGGGCGGCTCCGTCACCGCCGAGAACAACGTCTCGTCGTGGATCAACAACACCGGCTACTTCGTCCAGCTGATCGACTACGCGGGCGAGGAGCGCACGTTGCCTCCCTACCACTCGCTGGAAGAGTCGTTCGAGACCAACGACAGCGTCGACGCCATCGACTGGCTCTCCTGACGTCCCCGGCCCTTCTCCCCGCGCCGCCCATCCGGCCCCGGGGAGAGGGGCTCCGCGACCATCCGCGCCGGACGCGACCGGCCCGCCCGGGTCAGGTGATCAGGATCCCGCCGTCGACCGAGATCACCGCACCGGTGACGTACGAGGCGGCGTCCGAGGCGAGGAAGATCGCGGCGGCGACGAGCTCGGCCGGGTCGCCGGGGCGCCTCATCAGCACCCGGTGCTCAAGGTGCCAGGCCAGATAGCCCTCGGCGTACTGGTCGGTCATCTCCGAGGCGAAGAAGCCCGGCTCGACGCAGTTGACCCGGATGCCACGCCGCCCCGTCCACTGCTGGGCGAGATCGCGTGTGAGACCGACGACCCCCGCCTTGGAGGCGCTGTAGGCGGCCTGCGGCAGCCCGGCGGTCGTCTCGCCCAGGATGCTCCCGACGTTGACGATCGAGGATCCGGGCCTCATGACCCTGGCACAGGCCTGCGCCATCCAGTAGGTGCCGTGCAGGTTGACGTCCACGACCTGGCGAAACTGCTCGGGCGTCTCCTTCAGCGCCGGGACCGCCGAGCCCACCCCCGCGTTGTTGATCAGAATGTCCACCGCGCCCAGCTCGGCCATCGCCGCCTCGGCCAGCGCCTGGCAGTCCTCGGGCCTGGTCACGTCGGTGGCGAGGGCCACGCACCGCCTGCCGGTCTCCTCGACCAGGGCGCGGGTCTCCCCGAGGCGGTCCTCCCTGCGGGCGCCGATCACGATGTCCGCGCCCGCCTCGGCCAGCCCCCTCGCGAACGCGACCCCCAGCCCCGAGGACGCGCCGGTGACGATCGCGACCTTGCCGTCCAACCGGAATCGTTCCAGCATCCGGGTCCTCCCTCGTCCGCCCAACGTGCCGAATGAGATTCTAGTGACCGTGACGAGAATCGCCCGTGAGGGGTCTCCTCACGGGCGACGTGATCTCCTGTGACCACCGGCGATCCCAGACTTCCGAGGGCTTCCGAGGGCTTCCGAGGGCTTCCGAGGAACGGAACGGTGCCACGGGCCGCCGGGTACGGCCGTGGCGGGCCGTCTCCTACAGGCCGTACTCCTTGGTGATCCGCTCGTGCCGTTCCACCTCGACGTCGACGGCCTTGGCCAGGTCGAGCCAGGCCAGCGGGTGCACCCAGCGCTCGGTGGCGTCGTCCAGAAGCGCGTCGAGCTCGACCGGGCTGACGTCCGGCGGGACCGCGATCCAGCCGAACACACCGGCCAGCGGCTCGCCCGAGGTCGGGTGGGTGACGGTGTAGTTGTCGTCGCTGTAGACCCACATCGGCCAGCCGCGCTCGACCATGACGTCGTTGAACTCCGTCCAGTCGGCCTGGCTGGGAGCGGCGCCGTCGAAGAACCAGCTGGTGTAGCCACCCGGGCGGAGCATGCTGACCGCGGCGAAGGGCGGGACGAAGCCCTCCTGCTCCTCGGCGCTCTCCGGGATCGGCTCAAGCAGCTGCGGCTCGAAGACGACCAGGTCACCGGCGTTGTACTCCATGCCGGGAGGCTGGGGGATGGCCAGGCGCGCCGTCGCGGGACCGGTGCGCACGCTCAGAACCTGGCGCTGGCTGCCGTCGGGGGCGGGAAGGATGATGCGCACCAGGCCCATCTCCTCCTCGATCGGCCCCTCGCTCGACTGCAGCGGCATCCCGATCTTGGCGGTGCCCAGGCGGACGGTCGCCCAGTCCTCCGCAGCCGTCGCCATGACGACCATTCGCCAGACGTCCTGCTGCTCGATCTCCGCGGAGTCGAGGAGATCGCGCAGGATGCCCGCGCCCTTGGCGTTGTCGCCGAGCTGCTGCACCGCGGCCGACCACAGGCGGGCCGCCTCGATGCCGCCGCCCGCGGCGACCGCGGCCTCGCCCTCGGCCGCCGCCTGCTCCCAGCGCTCCCGCGAGGTGTACAGACGCCCCAGGGCCAGGTGGCGCTGCGCGGCGGGCAGCCGCTCGGCCACCTGCTCCAGGCGCTCGTCCTGACGGGCCTCGATCAGCAGGCCGCTGAGGTACGACGAGTCCTGCGGGTCGGCGTTCTCGATGTCGCCGGACTCGACCAGCATGGTCCAGTAGATGTCGGCGCCCCTGGCCGGGTAGCCGAGGAAGCCCAGCGTGGTGGTGTGGCGCCGGGTGGCCTCCACGTCACGGCCGGACAGCGGGGTCAGCCAGCCCACCCAGCGCTCCGGGTCGGCGTTGAAGCCGTCGGCGGCGTCGAAGTAGCCGACCAGCTCGTCCGTGGGACCCGGGGCCGGAAGCTCGGTGGCCTGGTCGGTGGCGGTGCGCAGCTCGGCGATCCGCTTGGCGACGTCGTCGGGGCTTCTGAGCTCCCCGGACGCCGACTCCGCCAGGTCGGCCAGGAGCCGCGCCTGCCAGATTCCCTGGCGGGCGACCGCGAGGTGCCCTGCGACGAGCGCCAGCTCGACCCGGGCGCGGTAGCCGCCCATCATGGCGAAGTAGTCGATCCACTGCTTGAGCACCCGGCCCAGCTGCCAGGTGTTGGTGATCTGCGACGCTCCGGCGAGCGCGCGGATGGCGTGCGACCACTCGACCCAGACGCGGGGGTGGTCGCCGACCACGTCGAGGTCGGGCAGGGCGTCGACGGACTCCTGCACCCGGCCGAGGGTGGCGAGGACGAGCGAGCGGAGCACCCCTTCGCGGTGCTGCTTGGCCACCGGGTCGTCGGGCTTGAAACCGGTCGCGGCGTCGAGCGCGGTGAGCGCGTCCTCGGCGCGTCCGGCGGCGAGCAGCGCGCGGGCCGAGGCGGCCCCCAGCTCCCAGCTCGCCTCGCGGCCCGCGGCGCCCAGCGCAGCCACCGCGGTCTCGGCGTGGGAGACGGCCTCGTCGACACGACCCGCGTCGACGAGCGCCGCGACGTAGTGCTCGGCGACGGCGGCGAAGGCCAGCGAGCCGGGCTCGACGTCCAGGGCCGAGAGCGCGGCCAGCCGCTCGGCGGCGTAGCCGGGACCGTCGGCGTTCGCCCGCGCGATGGCCAGCGCCACGACGGCACCGGGCACGGACGGGCAGTCGCGGACGTCCTCCCGCTTGGTGAACTCCACCAGCGTCTCGGCGTCGGCGATCGCGACCGTCCCCTGCGCGCGGTCGCCGACGCGTCCGATCAGGTGCCAGTAGCGGGCGTAGAACTCCAGCCAGGGCAGCTGCAGGTTCTCCGCCTGCTGCGCGATGGCGGGCGCGAGCACGTCGAGCTGCGCGTACCGGCCTTCCAGCGCCTGCGCGGGCACGTCTCCGATCGCCATAGCCAGACCGGTGTTACCTGCTTCATGCAGTTGCCGCTGGGTGTCGCCCACCCAGGCCCAGATGTCCACGTCCATGAGACGTCAGTCTGCCAGGTCGGGGAGCATGCCCCAAACGACTTGGCGATCCCGCACAACCCCGAGGCCTCACGGTATGGCCCCCCGCACGTGCGGATGAGCGTGATCTCGCCGGGCGCCGGGCCCGCGGCGACACCACGAGGGTCACGGAAGATTCACCCGTACGCCCCGGAGCGTGACCTCGGCGGACACACCGCGCCCACACGACGCCGCGGGGGCTACAGGGTCGCGGCGGGCCGGAATCCCGCGCGCCGCCCGGAACGCGACCACGGCGGACGCGACCGGGAACGCGTGCCGCTCAGAGCGTAACCCCGCCCCGCGCGACCACGCGGAACCGGGGATTCCAAGCACCGCCCGGAGCGCGACCGGGGAGGCGCACCAGTTTTGGACACCGCCCAGGGCAGACCCCATACGGCCGCCCAGAACCAGAAGCTGGAGTCCCCGGCACCGCCCAGACCCGACACGGCCAGGGACGCGTACCGACCAAAACCGGAAGCTGGAGTCCAGAGCAGATCCGACGTGACCGCGCGGGAGCGAGGGGTCCGCGCTCGGGGCGCGATCCGAGCCGACCCGACGCGACCGGGGCGCGTGCCGCTCAGAGCGTGATCTCGCCCGAGGCGACCAGGACGGCGGGGCCCGCCAGGTAGCTGGTGCGCTCGTCGAGGGTGACGGTGACCGTGCCTCCGAGCACCTCCACCGCCCAGGTGCCGCTGGTCTCACCGGTCAGCCGCGCGGCGGCCACGGCCGAGGCGACCGCGCCGGTGCCGCAGGATCTCGTCTCACCCGAGCCGCGCTCGAAGACCCGCATGACGACCCGGCGCGGGCCAACCGGATTGAGCAGCTCGATGTTGACCCCGCCGGGGAACACCTCGGGGTCGAACGCGGGCTGGTGGCTCAGGTCGAGCTGGGCCACCGGGTCGCCGATGACGCAGGCCAGGTGGGGGTTGCCCATGTCGACGTGGAGACCCTCGTACTCGTGGCCCGCGACGGTCGTGCGGCTCGACCCGAAGACCCGGGGCGGGCCCATCTCGACGGTCACGTCACCCGTCTCCGCCAGCCGCACCCGCTTGACGCCACCCCTGGTCGCGATGCCGAACTCCCCCGGCGCGGCGAGGCCCGCGTCGACCAGGTAGCGGGCGAAGACCCGCACCCCGTTTCCGCACATCTCGGCGACGCCGCCGTCGGCGTTGCGGTAGTCCATGAACCACTCGGCCTCGCCCGCCTGGCCGGACACCTCGGGGCTGAGCTTCGTCCGCGTCACGCGCAGCACGCCGTCCGCGCCGATCCCCGCGCGCCGGTCGCACACCGCCGCCACGGTCGTCGCGGACAACTCCAGCTCACCGTCCGGATCGGGGAGGATGACGAAGTCGTTCTCGGTGCCGTGTCCCTTCGCGAATCGCATGTTCCAACCCTATCCAGGCACGCGTCCGCTCCCGCCACCCGACCTGCCCCGCCGGTCGTACGCGTACGGCCAACCGGTCGGGCCGGGGGGCGGTCAGCCGCGAATCGCGGCGAGCGCGCGGCCCAGGAGGTCCGGCTCCCGCTGGGGGAGCCAGATCACCCGGGGATCGCGGCGGAACCACGACTCCTGGCGGCGGACGAACCTCCGCGTCGCCCGTACCGTCTCCTGCCTCGCCTCTTCCTCGGTGCACTCGCCGCCGAGGAAGCGCAGCACCTGCGCGTACCCGAGGGCGCGGCTGGCCGTACGGCCTTCGGCGAGCCCGCGCGCGGCGAGTTCGCCGACCTCGTCCACCAGCCCGGCCCGCCACATGTGATCGACCCGCGCCTCGACCCGGGCGTCCAGCACGTCCCTGGGCACCTCCACTCCCAGCTGGACGCTGTCGTAGACGGCGTCGTACGACGGCATCGTGGCCGAGAACGGCCGCCCGGAGATCTCGATGACCTCCAGGGCGCGGACGATCCTGCGCCCGTTGCCGGGAAGAATGCCCTCGGCGGCCTTCGGGTCGAGCTCGCGGAGCCGCTCGTACAGCGGGCCGGGGCCGCGCAGGCCGACTTCGGCCTCCAGCCGGGCGCGGACCTCGGGATCCGTACCGGGAAACTCCAGGTCGTCCAGGGCGGCCCGCACGTACAGCCCGGATCCGCCCACCAGGATCGGCACGATCCGCCTGGCCCGCAGGTCGTCGATGAGCGGCCGGGCCAGCGACTGGTACTCGGCCACGCTGGCGGTCCTGGTCACGTCCCAGATGTCCAGCAGGTGGTGGGGCACCCCTTTGCGCTCCCCCACGGGGAGTTTCGCCGTCCCGATGTCCATTCCTTGGTAAAGCTGCATGGAGTCGGTGTTGATCACCTCGCCCCCCAGTTCGAGGGCGAGATCCACGGCCAGATCGGACTTTCCGGCCGCGGTCGGGCCGACGACGGCGATGACGGGTAGCTGAGGCACGGGGTAAGTCTGCCAACTCCCCGGGTATGGATGAGAGGCGATGCGTCCTCGCATCGGAATTGGGGGATTCACCATGTCGATCCTCGACAAGGTCAAGCACATGCTGGGCGGAAGCGCCAGGACCGAAGAACTCGCCAAACAGGGCATCGACAAGGCGGAACAGATCGCCAAGGAGAAGCTGGGCGGGAAACACGCCCAGCAGATCGACACCGCCGCGCAGAAGGCCAGGGAGATGGCCGACAAGATCGATGAGCCGGACACCGCCCAGCCGGGTCAGCCGGGCACGACACCCGCGCCCGGCCGCGCCACGCCTCCCGGGCGGGGCGACACCACACCCGGTGGCGGTCAGCCCGGCACCACACCGCCGCCCTACGGACCGTAGGCGGCCCGCGGGACCGATTCCGGTCCCGGTCAGTCCCAGTCGAGCATCGGCTGCAGGTAGCCCTCCAGGGTGAGCAGCCAGCGCTTCGACTCCACGCCGTCGCCACCGCTGAACCCGCCGAGCCCGTTGCCCGCGACCACCCGGTGGCACGGCACGATGACGGGGATCGGGTTGGCTCCCATGATCGACCCGATGGCCCGTGCCGGAACACCCGTTCCGCTGCGGGCCGCCAGCTCCCCGTAGGTGACCGCCTTGCCGTACGGGACCGTCTCGTACAGCGTGCCGAGCACCCTGCGCTGCACCGGCGAGGTCAGCCGCCAGTCCACCGGAACCGCGAAGACCTTCAGCCTGCCCGCGTAGTAGTCGCCCAGCTCGCCGAGCACGGCCGCCGTCATGCCGGGATCGTCCGTCTCCTCCAGCCCCAGCCGTTCGAGCAGGCGGGCCCTGAACCGGGACGGGTCGTTCCAGCCCACGCTCACCACGCCGTCCTCGGTCACGGCGACGGCCATGTCCCCCAGCCGGGTCGGAACGCTCCCGAACGCCACGGTCCCCGCCATCGGCCTCCTGTCCCCTTCCTCGGGCTTTCTTGGGCTTTATCCAGCTTTATTTGGCTTTTCCGGCGCCCCGGGCACCGTAGCCACTCCCGAATGGGGTCACTCCGTCCAGCGGGCGGCGAAGTAGCCGACGCCGTAGGGCGCGTCGTCGTAGAGGATCTCACCGCGCAGGGCGCCTCCGCACCCGCCGAGGACCTGCAGGGCCGCGCGGCCCGCGACCCACAGCTCGGCGGCCTCGCCGGGGTCGAGCGCCGGAACCTCGGCGCGGGCGAGCGCCTCGACGATCGCCCTGTCGTACGGTTTCGCGCGGGGGTCCAGGTATCCGGGGGATTTCTCGGTGAGGCGGGCCGAGCCGTCGGCCATGACGAGCAGCGCCACGCGACCGGCCGTGGCCGCCAGCCGCCCGCCCAGGGCCGCGCACTCCCCCAGGGGCGCGCTGAAGGAGATCGCGTGGAACCCCGAGGCGGTCAGGCGCTCCCTGCCGAGGAGCCAGCGGCCGACCGACAGGGACAGCGGCAGGACGGGCTCCCCCTCGCCGCTCCGGACGTCGACCCCCCAGGGCCCGAGGCTCCCTGCGGCGTCCGCGCCGTACGTCGCGGTCCGGTCCGCGCCTCCCACCACCACGATCTCGTCGGCTCCGGCGTCGCGCAACGCCCCGATCGCGGTCGCGCAGGCCGTCCTGAGGTCGTCGAGCTCCGGGGCCGCGGTCCCGGCCAGCTCGGGGACCATCAGCGGGGGATGCGGGCACACGGCCGCGGCGACAAGCACCTCGCCAGACTAACGGAGCCCTCCCCGCCGACCACCCCGACGTCACGCGGCGAGAACGGCCGTACGGGATCGAGGGGGGTCGTACGGGGAGGGCGGCCGTGCGGGAGGCCGTACGGGATGAGGGCGGTCGTAAGAGATGCGGAAAGCCGTGTGGGATCCGGAAGGCCGTGCGGGATTCGGGAAGCCGTAAGGGATGAAAGCGATCGTAAGGGATACGGAAACGCGCCGGGGCACGGTGATTCTCTCACCGTGCCCCGGCGCGCCTGAGACGTGTGGCGTTCCGGTCTCGGGTCAGTAGCCGCCGATGGGCCCCTGGGGGTGCACGTACCCGGCGGGGCCGTCGCTGCGGGGGTCCGCCGGGATGTCCTCCGGCTTCTGCGGGCTGCTCTGCCGCTGCCTCGTCGGCTTGTCCTCCGAGGGCCTGCCCGCCGCCGACTCGGCGCCCGGCTCGCTCTCGTCCGCCCCGCCGGTGCCGGTACCCGTACCGGGATCGCCGCCTCCGGTGGACGTGTCATCGGCGCCGGAGGCGGCGTCCGCCCCCTTCTCCGGCTTCTGCTTCTTCGCCTGCGGGGGGCTCTGGCCCGGCTCGGGCTCCTGGGACGCCTCCTGGGCGCTGTCCGGCGCCGGTGGCACCAGGGGGTCGTCGCCTCCGGCGTTCATGAAGGCGAAGACGGCGCCTCCGCCCAGGAGGGCGGCGGCGAGGACGGAGAAGACGGCTATGGCCAGGCCGCTTCTCCGCTGGGGCTTGCGACGCTTCTTGGGCTCGTCGGCGGGACCGGCGAGGATCTCTGGCTCTCCGGGGGTACCGGGGGATGGGGGGACGTGCATGGGGAAAACTCCCTGCGGTTCTCGGGGGGAAACCTCCACGGCTTCCGAGGGTGCGGAACCACAGTAGCCACAGCAGGGAAATGCTCGCACATCAATCACAGGCGAATCACGAAATATCATCTGTTAGGGACCCGGTGGCGTCGCCGGGCGCATAGCCCCTGGCAGGAGCGGTGACACCCCGGAATCCCCGTGGCCATCGGGGATTCCGGCGATTCGATCATGGGCTCGTACCTCGTGGAGGCAGCGTCTCCGGAAAAGCCACCCGGAAGATCTCGTCCGGAGGAAAACCTCGGCGGAGGACGGCCAGGGAAACCCCGGTCGCGGGGTATCCGGGACGACCCCGCGTCCGGGGAACCCTCCCGGAGCCCGGGAAGGGCGCCGGGGAAGCTCGGCGAGGGGCGTTCCCTTCGGGTCACCCGGAAAAGCGGGACCTCAGGAGGCGGAGCAGCCCGAGGCCGCGGGAAGCGGGGCGGGGCGGCCGATCGAGGGCATGCCGAGCATGACCCCGGGACCGGCTCCGGCCGGGGCGTCCTGGCGGGCCTGCCAGGCGTCGCCCGCGCGGGTGCGGCGGAGCCTCAGCGCGGGACCGTCGGCGACCAGGTGGTGCGGTGCCGCGTACGTGACCTCGGCGCTCACCACGTCGCCCGGACGCGGGACCTCGGCGCCGGGGGTGAAGTGCACCAGGCGGTTGTCCGGGGCCCGTCCCGACATGCGGTGGGTCGCCTCGTCCTTGCGGCCCTCGCCCTCGGCGACCAGCACGTCGAGCGTCCGGCCGACCTGCCTCTTGTTCTCCGCCCAGGAGATCTCGGTCTGCAGGGCGACGAGCCGCTCGTAGCGCTCCTGCACGACCTCCTTGGGAATCTGGTCGTCCATGGTGGCGGCGGGAGTGCCCGGCCGGATGGAGTACTGGAACGTGAAGGCGTTGGCGAACCGCGACTCGCGCACCACGTCGAGGGTGCCCTGGAAGTCCTCCTCGGTCTCGCCGGGGAAGCCCACGATGATGTCGGTGGAGATCGCCGCGTCGGGCATGGCCGCGCGGACCCGCTCGATGATGCCCAGGTAGCGCTCGGCCCGGTAGGAGCGGCGCATGGCCTTGAGGATCCGGTCGGAGCCCGACTGCAGCGGCATGTGGAGCTGGTGCATCACATTGGGCGTCTCGGCCATGGCCGCGATGACGTCGTCGGTGAACGCCGCCGGGTGCGGGCTGGTGAAGCGGACCCGCTCCAGCCCCTCGATGTCGCCGCAGGCCCGCAGCAGCTTGCCGAAGGCCAGCCGGTCGCCGAACTCCACGCCGTACGTGTTGACGTTCTGGCCCAGGAGGGTGATCTCCAGCACGCCCTGGCCGACCAGGGTGCGTACCTCGTTGAGGACGTCGCCGGGACGGCGGTCCTTCTCCTTGCCGCGCAGCGCGGGCACGATGCAGAACGTGCAGGTGTTGTTGCACCCCACGGAGACCGACACCCAGGCGGCGTAGGCGGACTCGCGCTTGGTCGGCAGCGTGCTCGGGAAGGTCTCCAGGGATTCCTTGATCTCGACCTGGGCCTCCCGCTGGACGCGCGCCCGCTCCAGCAGCACCGGCAGCGAGCCGATGTTGTGGGTGCCGAACACCACGTCCACCCAGGGCGCCCTGCGGACGATCTCCCCCTGGTCCTTCTGCGCCAGGCAGCCGCCCACGGCGATCTGCATGCCGGGGTTGCCCACCTTCGAGGGGCGCAGGTGGCCGAGGTTGCCGTAGAGCTTGTTGTCGGCGTTCTCCCGTACGGCACAGGTGTTGAACACGACCACGTCGGCCGTCTCCCCCTGGGCGGCCGGGACGTATCCGGCGTCCTCCAGGAGGCCCGACAGGCGCTCGGAGTCGTGCACGTTCATCTGGCACCCATAGGTACGGACCTCGTACGTGCGGGCGCTCTCCACGGTGACAGTCATCTCAAGACATAGGGTAGGCGCTCCGCCGAACCTTCAGGTACGCCCTCACCCCGCCGGATCGTGGGTGATCGAACGGTCACCCGGAGTCAATCGCTTCGCCGGGCCGAGGTTCCGAAGCCGCATGCGAGAATCAGGACTCGACCGACCGGCTAAGAGTGGAATTGACAGAACCCTTCAAACCCACTCTCGACCCGGCTACCCTGGGCAGGGTTCGATGATCAAGCCGTGAGCAGGCCGTGATCCGATCGGTACCGCAGGGTTAGCATGAGGTGCCCTTTACAGAATTACGTTGTCCCCCATGACGGAGAACGGGGACAAGACTCCTCTGGTCGTGCTTGAAGGCGTCAACAAGCACTTCGGCAGCCTGCACGTCCTTCGGGACATCAACCTGACGATCTCCCGCGGTGAGGTTCTCGTCGTCATCGGCCCGTCGGGCGGCGGCAAGTCGACCCTCTGCCGGACGATCAACCGGCTGGAGGCGATCGACGAGGGGACCATCACCTTCAACGGGCAGCCGCTCGCGGTGGAGGGCAAGACCCTGGCCAAGCTCAGGTCCGAGGTCGGGATGGTGTTCCAGTCCTTCAACCTCTTCGCCCACAAGACGATCCTTGAGAACGTCACCCTCGGGCCGATCAAGGTCCGCGGCATCGCGAAGGGCGACGCGGAGCGGCGGGGCATGGAGCTGCTGGAGCGGGTCGGCATCGGCGCCCAGGCGTCGAAGTACCCCGCGCAGCTCTCGGGAGGCCAGCAGCAGCGTGTGGCGATCGCCCGCGCCCTGGCGATGGACCCCAAGATGATCCTGTTCGACGAGCCGACCTCGGCACTCGACCCGGAGATGGTCCAGGAGGTGCTCGACGTCATGATCGGCCTCGCCCTGGAGGGCATGACGATGATGGTCGTCACCCACGAGATGGGCTTCGCCCGCCGCGCGGCGAACCGCGTGGTGTTCATGGCGGAGGGCCAGATCGTGGAGGAGAACACCCCCGAGGAGTTCTTCACCAACGCCAAGACCGACCGGGCCAAGGATTTTCTTTCCAAGATCCTCACTCACTGACGGCTCTGCTCATCCCTGATGTCCCTGATGAAAGACGAGGTAGCAAGAATGCGTGTACGTCGTATTGGAGCCGTGGTCATCGCAGCCGCGGCGGCGATGGCCGGTCTGACCGCCTGTGGTGACGGCGGCGGCAGCGGGAGCGACAAGTTCGTCGTGGGAATCAAGGTCGACCAGCCGGGTCTCGGCCAGAAGCAGCCCGACGGCTCCTTCAAGGGTTTCGACGTCGACGTGGCCAGGTATGTCGCCAAGGAGCTCGGCTACACGGACGACAAGATTGAGTTCAAGGAGGCCATCTCGGCCAACCGCGAATCTTTCATCCAGCAGGGCCAGGTCAACGCGGTGATCGCGACCTACTCGATCACCGACGACCGCAAGAAGAAGGTCTCCTTCGCCGGTCCGTACCTGGTCACCGGCCAGGACATCCTGACCCGCGCGGACGACACCACGATCAACAGCGTCGAGGACCTCAAGACCAAGAAGGTCTGCGGCGCCCAGGGTTCCTCCTCCCCCGCCCGTCTGGTCGAGAAGTTCGGCGACGAGTGGAAGAGCGGCTTCCTCACCGAGCAGCAGGGCTACGGCGCCTGCCTGCCGCTGCTGGAGAACAAGCAGGTCGACGCGATCTCCACGGACGCGACGATCCTGGCCGGCTTCGCCACCCAGTCCCCCGGCAAGTTCCGCCTCGTCGGCCAGCCCTTCTCCGAGGAGAAGTACGGCATCGGCCTGAAGCTTGAGGACAAGGCGACCCGCGACAAGGTCAACGCCGCCGTCGAGAAGATGTTCACGGACGGCAGCTGGAAGAAGGCCATCGACGCCAACTTCGGCGAGTTCGGGAAGTTCTTCACCACCCCGCCGACTGTCGAGCGCTACTGACCGGTCACACCTCGGCCGGGGCGTACGGACGCCCCGGCCCTGTGACCACTGGAGGGATGAGTGCAGGCACTCTTCGATGAGTTCCCGATGATCCGGGACGCTTTCTGGCTGACGATACGACTCACCCTCGCCAGCGGCTTGGTGGCGCTCGTGCTCGGGACGATCCTCGCGGGCATGCGGGTCAGCCCGCTGCCGATCCTGCGCGGGATCGGCACGACGTACGTGAACACCCTGCGCAACACCCCGCTGACCCTGGTGATCGTGTTCTGCGGGCTGGGCCTCGGCCTGGTTCTGGACGTCTCGTTCTCCGAGAGCCTGTCCACCAACTACCTGTGGCTCTCCATCATCGGCCTGTCCGCCTACACGGCGGCGTTCGTCTGCGAGGCGATCCGGGCCGGGATCAACACGGTTCCGGTCGGCCAGGCGGAGGCGGCCCGCGCCATCGGGCTCACGTTCGGCCAGAACCTGAGGCTGATCGTGCTGCCCCAGGCGTTCCGCGCGGTGATCGCCCCGCTGGGCAGCATCCTGATCGCGCTGATCAAGAACACCACGATCGCCGCGGCCATCGGGGTGGGTGAGGCGTCCCTGACCATGAAGACGCTGTTCGAGGCGCACGGCGACGCGGTCATCCAGATCTTCGCCGGGTTCGCGCTGGGCTTTTTGATCCTTACCCTGCCGACCGGACTGCTGTTCGGCTGGCTCGCCAAGCGCCTGGCGGTGGTCCGATGACCGCGGCGACCACCGAGCGGCCCACGGCGCGCAAGCGACGCGCCGAGAGCTCCGAACAGGTCAGCGTCCTGTATGACATTCCCGGCCCCAAGGCCCGGATACGCAACAACGTGCTCACCGTGCTGGTCGTCCTCGCCGTACTGTTCGTGCTGTACGTGCTGGTCACCAAGCTCGGCGAGAAGAACCAGCTCAACGCCGAGTTGTGGACGCCGTTCCTGCGCGGCGACGTGTGGGTCAACCTGATCCTGCCCGGCCTGGTGAACACGCTCAGCGCGGCCGCGGTCGCGGCCGTGATCGCGGTGCCGTTCGGGTTCGTCTTCGGTATCGGCCGGCTCTCGGCGAACGCCTGGATCCGCCGTTCCGCGGGTACGGTCGTCGAGTTCTTCAGGGCGATCCCGCTGCTGATCATGATCTTCGCGGTGATGTTCGGCGGGAGCGCGGTCTTCGGGCTCACCGTGACGCCGTTCTGGGCGGTGGTGATCGGCCTGGTCCTGTACAACGGCTCCGTGCTCGCGGAGATCGTACGGGCGGGCATCCTGTCCATCCCGCGGGGGCAGAGTGAGGCCGCGCTCGCGGTCGGCCTGCGTCCGGGGCAGGTGATGCGGATGATCCTGCTGCCGCAGGCGGTCACGGTCATGATGCCGGCGATCGTCGCGCAGCTGGTGGTGCTCCTGAAGGACACCGCCCTGGGCTTCATCGTGTCGTTCGAGGACCTGCTGAACGCGGGGGCGCGCGTGCTGCCCTCCAACTTCAACAACATCATTCCCGCTGTGATCGTCATCGCGATCATCTACATCATCATCAACGTGATGGTGGGCGCCGTCGCCACCTGGCTGGAGAGGCGGAGCCGCCGCAGCAGGAAGACCTCGGCGAAGCCGATCGCCCGGCCTGACTCGCCGACCGCGGTCGAGGGGGGCCTCGGGACCCCCACCCCCGTTCCGTAGAAGCACACCGTGGAGACACGGCGCTCGAAGGGCGGTCACCGGACCCGGTGACCGCCCTTCCGCGTGACGGGCCTCCGTGCGACGGGTCTCCGTGCGACGGGTCTCCGTGCGACGGGTCTCCGTGCGGCGGGCTTCCACGTGATGGGTCTCCGCGTGATGGGTCTCCGCGTGACGGGTCTCCGCGTGACGGGTCTCCGCGTGACGGGTCTCCGCGTGACGGGTCTCCGCGTGACGGGTCTCCGCGTGACG